>NZ_JABURH010000078.1 GCF_014762765.1 Alcanivorax sp. | reverse complement strand
CCCTGTTCCGGCGAGACCAACATCTTTGTCTCTACTGTGGCAAACCTTTCCCGGAACACGTCCTGACCCGTGACCATATTGTCCCCACCTCGAAAGGGGGCCGGGATCGCTGGTCCAATGTGGTATCTGCCTGCCGACGCTGTAACCAGCGCAAAGGCAACCGGCGCCTGGAAGAGATCGAGATGGATTTATTGGCGCTGCCCTATGTGCCAAACATGGCCGAATACCTGGCCTTGATAAACAGTCATCGTATCCGCGGGGATCAGATGGCGTTTTTGCGCAGCCAGTTTGGCAAGAACAGTCGGCTTTTGTGAGCTGTGCATTTTACATAAATGCCCTTTTTGTCGTATTTAGGTTACTTCGTGTTTCCCTCATTATTCACGCCGCATTGAAAGGGTATATAAGAAGATTAGGTTTTATGTGAATTGGGGAATTCATTGATCCGCTGTTATTTGGCAATTCTGCTGGTTTTTTTGGGGTTTTCTGCATCGGCTCAGGCACCGTCCGGGCTGGCCGCGTCGTTTTATTACGGTCCCCTCATCCCCTGGCACACCCTCTCTATCTATGATTTTCCTGTTGTTGAGCCGGATCAAGCCAGTGGCGTGCCCGATGCGTTTCGCGCGCAGCGCTTCTATGCCTATGTCAGCCTGGGTGAAGTTCTGGCATCGCGACCGTATTTCAAAGACCTGAAACCAGAGTGGCTGCTGGGGGAAAACCCGGATTGGGGCTCCCAGATATTCGATCTGTCTTCGCCGGGGTTGCGAGATTTTCTCCTCAAGCAGGTCATTGAGCCGGTGTGGCAGCAGGGCTACCGTGGCTTTTTCTTCGATACCCTGGATAGCTACCAGCTAGTCGCAAAGACGCCTGAGCAGCGGGAGCAGCAGCGGCAAGGCTTGGCGGCCTTGATCAACCAGATCTCCCAGCGTTATCCCCAGGCACGCTTTATTTTCAATCGTGGCTTTGAACTGATGCCGCTGGTAGAGGCGCCGGTGGATGCCATCGCGGCGGAGTCACTTTACCAGCGCTGGGAGGCGGGCAAGCAGCGTTACGCACCGGTTCCCGAGGAAGACCGTCAGTGGTTGCTGGGTCAGTTTGCCACTATGCGTGACCAGTACCAGGTAGAGACCATTGCGATCGATTATGCGCCGCCCAACCAGCGCCAGCAGGCCCGGGAAATTGCCGGGAAAATTGCGGGTCACGGTGTGATTCCCTGGGTCACCAACCCGGAGCTGGATATGCTCGGGCTGGGCGTGCGCGAGGTGCTGCCCCGGCAAGTGTTGTTGGTTCATGGTGGCAGCAATGAGCGATTCTGGGAGCTTTCCGATGCGGTGCGTTATGGGCTGATGCCCCTGCAGTTTCAGGGGCTGGTTCCTGATATCCGTGCCATCAATTCCAGCATGCCCGCTGGCACCCTGCAGGGACGATACGCCGGTATTGTCGTGTGGCTGGAAGAGGAAGAGCTGGCCGATGCCGATTTTGAGGCCTGGCTGGTGGAGCAAAAAAATGCGGGCGTTCCCATTGCCATGCTGGGTTACCCGGCGGTGGACCCCGTGGGTCCCAACGCGCAGGCTTTCGGGTTTGAGGGGCGGCCTACACCCTTGTCACCGCCGACGGTTACCCTTCAGCATGAGGCCATGGGGTTTGAGCTGGCACTGCCCAAACTGATTGAGTTGTCGTCACCATTGCATAACCCTTCTGCGCAGCCCTGGCTGGAGCTTCGTGCCGGGGAGCACACTTATACGCCGGTGGCGACCTCGTCCTGGGGCGGCTATGCCTTCCAGCCCTTCATGATCCGTTCGATATTACCCGGAGAGAAAGGTGAAGGGCTGGATCGCTGGGTGGTCAATCCGCTCACCTTTATTCGTGAGGCACTGCAGCTGCCTGCCATGCCGATTCCGGATGTGACGACGGAAAATGGTCGGCGCTTGCTCTTCGCGCACATGGATGGAGATGGTTTTCCCAGCCTGGCCGAGGTGAAGGGTTATCAGGGGCAAACCGATGCCCGGGTATTGCTGGAGGAAGTGCTCAAACGTTTTGAGGTGCCCACCACCATCTCGGTGATCGAGGGTGAAGTGGCACCCCACGGCCTCTACCCGAAGATGTCCGCCGAGCTGGAGCAGATCGCTCGGGAAATGTTCGCCTTGCCCCACGTGGAAGCGGCTACCCACACCTATTCGCATCCTTTTTTCTGGTACGACGCCCAGCAAATGCCAGGGGAGCTGTATGGCCCCGAAGGGCAATTGCGCCTGCCTATCCCCGATTACCAGATGGACCCGATGCGTGAAGTGGTCGGTTCGGCACAGTACATCAACAACAACCTGCTGGCCGACGGCAAGCGTACCAAAATGGTGCTGTGGAGTGGCGATACCCTTCCCACTCCTGAAGCCCTTGCTGCGGCACGGCGGGGCAACCTGCTGAACATGAACGGTAGCGATACCATCATCACCCACAGTGCGCCCACCTGGACCCTGATCAAGGGAATCGGTTTGCCCAAGGGGGACGAATATCAGGTTTATGCGCCCAACCAGAACGAAAGCATTTATACCAATGAGTGGAGTGGCCCTTTCTACGGTTTTGAGCGTGTGCTCGAGACTTTCGAACTGACAGAAAGCCCCCATCGCTTCAAGCCGGTGAACATCTATTACCACACCTACATCGCCAGCAAGACGGCAGCTCTGGAATCCTTGCTAAGGGTCTATCGGTGGGCGCAGTCGCAACCGCTTCATCCGGTGTTTGCGTCTGACTATGCCCGCAAGGTGCTGGACTTCAACACCATGGTGATCGCCCGGGATAATGATGGTTGGTGGGTAAAAGGCAATGGCGAACTGCGCACCCTGCGATTACCTGAGGCGCTGCCGCTACCGGCCCTGACCAATAATACTCATGGGGTCGCCGGCTACCGGGAAGACGGTCCCGGCCGCTACCTGCATTTGTCCGGCGCTGCCGCTCACTGGCAGCCCGGTTCGGACTCGTTGCCTTACCTGCAACAGGCCAATGGCCGCCTGACCACATTTGCTCGCAATGAAGACGGCATGCAATTTTCTCTGGCAGGACACACCAACCTGGAATTTGCCATCGGCAATGCCGATGGTTGCTCGCTCAACCATAACGATGAACCACTGAAACCAGTGCGTCGGGACGGAACCCTCTATCACTACAGGAGTGCGAAGCATGAGCTCGAAGAGCTACGGCTACACTGTTCGCACTGAGCGATTACGGGTTCTCGGCCCCACAGAGTTGTTCGCTTGTCTGTTGCTGATCCTGGTGGTCTGTTGGCTGGCATTTCCGCGGGATCTGGCCGTCACGTTGCGCAATGCACGCTTGGATGCGGTGACCTTGAGTTATATGCAGGCCTGGCTGAAAGCCAAGCCGGATGACCATGACCTGCGTTTGTTGATGGCCCGGGAACTGATTGTTCTGGGGCGATTTGACGAAGCTGATGTGCAACTGGACCGGGTAGAAGCCGCAGATGCGGGTTACCAGTCGCAGGTTCGCTGGCTCAGATTGCAGTGGGATTTCAAGCGGCTGATGGCCATGGAGCCGGAGCTGCGGGGAGCCTCCCGATTGCAGGCCGAGACCCTGGCAAGTGTGCGCAGCCAGGACTGGTCGACGTTGACCGCTGACCAGCGCCGGGAACTGGCGGAAATGGCGCTGGTGCTGGGTGAGGTGCAACAAACCGTGCGCTATTACCGGCTGCTTGCCACTGAGGCCGAGCGGCCCAGCGATTGGTATGAAAAAGCCGGACGGGTTCTGTTAGGGCAGGGTAACTACCTGTCGTCGGGGCTTGCTTATGGGGAAGCCATGGAGGCGTCTGCTGACGCTACCGTTCGCAAACAGTATTTCCTTGAGGCGCTGGCGGCCCTGGAAGCCGGTAGTCTGCATGACGTGGCCTTGCGCTTTGCGTCCCGCTACGAACACCTTTATTACCAGGACAAGGCTGTGTTGTACCGCCTTATGCGCCTGGCCCAGGCCGGCGGCAACCTGGCTCAGGCCCAGCGCTATGCAGTGCGGTTGTTGCGTCTCAATGGCCGTGGGGAGCAGCGATGAAGCGGCTGCTGCTGACTCTGGTATTGCCCTTGCCGTTCCTGTCTGGCGTTGTTCTGGCCCAGGCGCCGGAGCCCTATGTGGAGAGCTACTACGACCATAGCTATGAGGTTTTTGTGGCGGCGGGTAATCTGGGACGGGCTCGTCAAGTGGTGGACAATGCTCTCTACTGGCGCCCCGAAGATATTCGCTGGTTGCTGAGGCTGGCGCAGATCGCCGACTGGCAGGGGGATAGCAGTACTGCCCTGAAAGCCTGGTGGAAAGTAGCGGAAAACACTGACGATCCGCAGGCCTGGCAGCAGGTTCGGCAGCGGGCGCCGCTGGCCTACGATCACCAACTGACGTTGCGGGTTTACAAGGAATTGCTGGAAGTGTCTCCCCGTGACCGTGATTTGCTGGCTACCATCGCCAGGCAATATGAGTTGCTCGGCACACCGGATGAAGGCCTGGTGTTCCTGGCTGACTGGCATCGGCGCTATCCGGGTCAGGCTGTGCTGTGGGAAATGCAGCGTCTGGCCTGGAATCAAAGCGATAGAAAGCAAGCCGCTCGCTATTCACGGCAGTACATGAATCGCTATGGCCCCGAGCGGGATATGGCACTGCAAGTCTCCCGCTACCATTGGCTTGAGGGGCAGCGTGAGACGGCTTATGCCGATTTGCGCAGTGATGCCGAAAGCCTCCCCTATGATCCTGACCTGACACGCCGTTTGGCGATTATGGCCACTGAGCTGGGACAGTGGCAGCCGGCCATGAGTCATTACCAGACATTGCTGGAGCAGGGTGACGAGACCCTGCCGGATCTGTATCAGTACATTACCCTGGCCCGTTATTACGATCGCGACAGAGTCGTGGCGCTGATGGAGCGGGCCTGGCAGCGCAATGGGGATCAGGCTTTTGCCATGGGTGCCCTCTATCAGATGCAGGATGCCGGTCGCTGGCAGGCCATCGATGATTTTCTGCACCAGCTTAGTGACGCCCAGCGCCAGCAACTGCAACAGGACCCGGCTTTTTTGCGTTTTTACGCCAATCTGCTGTTACGCAAGGGCGAGATGGAAAATGCCGCGCAGTGGTTGCAGCGGGCGCTGGAACTGGCCCCCGGCGATCGGGAGACACGCATCGCCTGGTTATGGCTGCTGGTCGCCAGTGGTGATGATACTCAGCTGGCCCAGACCCTTGCCGCCTGGGAAGCCGGTATCCGCCTGGACCGGCGCTACTGGGAAGTGCTGGCCGCCGCCCATATGGCGCTGGGTCATGCCGAGCAGGCGGTTCGCTACGAGAGCCGTCTGCTGCAAACGGCTCCCGAGGACTGGGAGCGACAATGGCAGTATGCCCAGGCGCTGATTGCGGCAGGGCGTGATGGTCAGGCCTGGCCGGTGCTGCGCAGTTTGCATCAACGATTGCCGTTCCCGGTCGCGGACGACAAGCAGACCCAGTATCGCGATATGCGTCTGGCGCTCAGCCAGCGGTTTGAGGGTGGAGATGGTTCGCTGCAACTGGCACAACAGATTCGTCAGCAGCAGGGTGACGACGAAGCCCGTGCAGAATGGCTGGCCCAGTGGGCGCTGGGGCATAGCGAGCCGGAACTGGCCCGTGCCTGGTACCTGCGCAAGCAGCAGGCTGCCGGCGCCCTGCATGCCGGGTCGGCACTGGCCTATGCCATGCTCAATAATGACCGGGATGCCGTGGCGCAGATTCGTGAGCGTTATGCCGGTCAATTGACGTTGTCCGAGCAACTGGGAAGCCAGGTGGAACTGGGCGAGGAACGGCGCGCCACCGCGACGCTAATGGCCATGCAGTCCGGCTCTCCGGAACTGGCTGGCGCCAACAATCAGCAGGAATCCCTGTTGTTGCCCAGCGCCCGCTCCAGCGCATTGATGCTGGAACAGCGCCGTCTGGGTGCCTTGCAAATGACTGACTGGGCATTTACCCAGAGTCAGCCATTCAGTGACTACAGCACCTTGTCCGCGCGCTACCGGCAGCGGCAGTTTGGCAGTAATGATCGTACCCAGCTTGATGTGGATGAAGCGGAGCAATGGCTGACCCTGGAGTGGCAATACCAGCGTGAGCGCTATCGTCACCGTTTTTCGCTGGGCCAGCGCCAACTGTTGGATAACAGCGAAACCACCGCGGATCTGGAAGTGGGGGGCAACTGGCACTCCGACTGGTCTGCCAGCTGGCGTTACCAGTGGCGCATGCCGGCGGATGAAACCTCCTTGCTGCTGTTGGGCGGTTCGCGTACCGGCAGCCAGTTCCAGCTCAATTGGTCGCCCCAATCTACCTGGCAGAGCAGTGTAGATTGGGCGGATTACCAGTATCGTGATCTGAATAGTCAAAATCTGGGGAAGGGCAGCATTATCAATCTGCAAACCACCTGGCGTCCCTGGTTGTCCCGTTTTTCACCGGGCCTACGGCTGCGTCATACCCGCGCCGATTTTGCCGAAGCCGGGGACAGCATGGCTGAAGTCCGCGCCTTGCTGCCAGCCGGCGCAGACACTACGCCCTTGCCCGAGAATTACAGCGAATCCGGAGCGTCCCTGTTGTTGGGCACGCCGGACGTGCATATCCGTCCGCATCGGCTGCAGGGGTGGGGAGAACTGGGTTACGTGAATAACAGCTTGTCCGGCGATGGTTTTATCGGCCGCTTGGGCCTGGCCGGGCCGTTGATCGGCCGGGACGCCTGGCAACTGTCACTGGAGCGGCAACTGAATACCGGTGGTAACGATGAAGACAGCTACCGGGCCGAACTGCAATACAGGATTTACTACTAGGAGCATGAGATGAAACAGGTTGTTGCTTTGTTGCTGGCGCTGATGCTGGCCAGTTGCACCCATGTACGCAGTAGTCAGGGAGTGTCACTGGATGCGGAAGGTACCTGGCTGGTGTTGCCGCTGGTCAACCGTACCGGCACCCCCCAAGCCGGATTGCGGGCAGCGGCCATCGTGGAATCCGTGCTTTACCGGCAGGGAGTGACCGCGGTGGAAAGTTATCCGGAAACCGGCAATGACGGCCTGTTGTTCGAAGCGTCTTCCTCCGCCAACCGGGAAAAGATGGATCGTTGGGTGCAGTCGCAATCGGCCCGGTATGTGGTCAGCGGCGTAGTGCATGAATGGCGTTACAAGACCGGCGTGGATGGCGAGCCGGCGGTGGGCGTGATGCTGGAAATCCGCGAACTGCCTTCCGGTAACATCGTCTACAGCGGCACCGGTGCTCGTGCCGGGTGGGCAAGAACGTCGCTCAGCCAGACCGGGCAGAAAGTCATCGACAAGCTGCTGGCTCCGGTCATTCGCTGATGCGAAAGTGGCTGGCTAACACCGTCATCCCCGCCCTGGTGGCACCGCCGGCAAGACCCTTGTGGGTGGTGCTGGAGGCGGTACTGCTGACTGTGGCGGCAGTTGCAATGGGGCTGTGGTTACGTTCCGAGGACCCCCTGGCGTTGGGTGCCAACTTCCGCTGGGGCCTGTTCGTGCCTATTCTGGTGTCCCTGCGTTACGGTAGTCTTGCCGGTGTATTTGGCATGTTGTGCCTGCTGGCCAGCTGGTTTGTGCTTCGCAATATGGACTTTTATGCGGACTGGGATTTCCCCGAAGGCACCATGCTGGGTGGGTTTATTCTCAGCCTGGTCTGCGGTGAATTCGCTGACCTGTGGCGGGTGCGCCTCCAGCGGGCGGAAAGCGCCGCCAGTTATGCCCTGGAACGTTTGCAGAACCTGACCCAACGCCATGTGCTGTTACGCCTTTCCCATGACCGCCTGGAAGAGAATCTGCTGGTCAGGCCCTACACCGTGCGCGATGCATTGTTCCGTCTGCGCGATCTGACCCTGGATGAAAGCGACAGCAAAGTCCTGCCGGCGGCGGATGATCTGATCAATTTGCTGGCGGAGTATTGTCAATTACAGCGCGCTGCCCTGTATCCAGTTCTGGACGGCAAGGTCAACGACCAGGCCGCCGCCCTGTTGGGGGAGAACAAGCCTCTGGATCAGCACGATGCCCTGCTCAACCACGCCCTGGACATCGGCATGCTCGCCCATGTTCAGCAGAACACTCAGGATGATGCCTATGTGGGCCGCTATCTGGTGGCCGCACCGGTGACCAACAGTGCCGGGGAAATGATCGGTGTGCTGGTGGTGGAACGCTTGCCGTTCCTGTCCATGAATTATGAAAACCTGCAGTTGCTGTCTGTGCTGCTGAACTTCTATGCGGATGTGGCGCACTACGGAGAAGAGGTGGACAGCCTGCTGGATACCTGGCCGAACCTGCCGACCCGCTTTGCCAGTGAAATGACGGCGCTTTCCCGGTTGCGCGGTGAAGCGCGGGTTGACACCGCCCTGACCCTGTTTGTGGCCGATGACAGCGAACAAGCTGCACAGATTCTGGAAGCGCTGGCACGGGGCCTGCGTAGTCTGGATCTGGCCTGGTGGGTCCATGACAACGTGCTGATGATTATGATGCCGATGACTGGTGATTCCAGTCTGGAAGGTTTTGTACTGCGCACGGAAAAATGGCTACAGGAGGACTATGCCTTCTTCAGCCTCCGCCAGGCCGGGGTGAAGTACTACCATCGGTTACTGGGTGAGCGTGACCCTGGCGATCAGCTCCGCGAGTTGCTGGAGGTGGCCGGTGTCTAGCTGGAAGCTGCTTATCTATGCGATCAGTGCCGAGCTGGGCTCACTGCTGCTGTTGCTCAGTCAGAACAGCTCGCTGTCCTATTTTCTGCTTTACCTGGTTGCCCATGGCTTGGCGTCGGCCTTGTTGTCCGCTGTGGCGTGGAGCTTTCTTCCGACCCGTTTTCGGGAGCCGAAAGTCTTTTCGCTGGCACTGATTTTTTCCTTTGCCTTTTTTATCCCGGCGATCGGGCTGCTGACTATCATTGGTGGCATTGCCTTGGGTGTGATGTTGCCGGCACTGTTCATGCCGCTGCCTTTTTCCCAGGTGGCAAAGCCCTATTTTACACCGGTCAACAATCAACATAGCGCCGGTTTCCGGCAGATTGATCTGAAAAGTTTGCTTACCAGTGAGACCGCGCCCAACGCCTTGCGGATTCAGGGAATGCTGGTGCTCAAGGATATGCCCGGTCGTATTACCGGGCGACTGTTGCGCGATT
>NZ_JABURH010000200.1 GCF_014762765.1 Alcanivorax sp. | reverse complement strand
GCGCCGTATTCGCCGCGCAGTACGCCACGGGTTTCCTTGCTCAGTGCCTTGTAGCGTTCACCCGATAGCACATTGAGCACTGCCTGGGTGCCAACGATCTGGGAGGTGGGCGTGACCAGGGGAATAAAGCCCAGGTCTTCGCGCACGGCGGGAATTTCCTGCAGCACTTCGTCGAAACGGTCGGTGGCGCCCTGCTCTTTCAGCTGGCTTTCCATATTGGTGAGCATGCCGCCGGGCACCTGGGCGACCAGGATGCGGGCATCCACACCGCGCAGGCTGCCTTCAAACTGGGCGTACTTCTTGCGCACTTCACGGAAGTAGCCAGCGATACGATTGAGTTTTTTCAAATCCAGGCCGGTGTCACGGTCTGTGCCTTCCAGCATGGCCACCACGGACTCGGTGGGGCTGTGGCCGTAGGTCATGGACATGGACGAGATGGCGGTGTCCACATTATCAATGCCGGCCTCGGCCGCTTTCAGTGCAGTCGCAGTGGAAAGACCCGTAGTGGCATGGCACTGCATGTGCACCGGAATGGACAGCGTCTGCTTGAGGCGGCTGACCAGCTCAAAGGCCACATTGGGGCGCAGCAGGCCGGCCATGTCCTTGATGGCCACGGAGTGGGCGCCCATCTGTTCGATCACCTTGCCCTGCTCTACCCACATATCCAGGGTATGCACCGGGCTGACGGTGTAGGCGATGGTGCCCTGTGCATGTTTTCCCTGCTTGATGACGGCGGCGATGGCGCGCTCGATGTTGCGCATGTCGTTCATGGCATCGAACACCCGGAACACGTCCACGCCGTTTTCGGCGGCGCGTTCCACAAAGGCGTCGACCACATCGTCGGCGTAGTGGCGGTAGCCCAGCAGGTTCTGTCCGCGCAGCAACATCTGTTGCGGCGTGTTGGGCATGGCCTTTTTCAGCTCGCGGATACGCTCCCAGGGGTCTTCGCCCAGATAACGGATGCAGGCATCAAAGGTGGCGCCGCCCCAGGATTCCAGGGACCAGAATCCAATGTCGTCCAGTTCTGCGGCAATGGGCAGCATGTCATCCAGACGCATGCGTGTGGCGAAGAGGGACTGATGCGCGTCGCGCAGCACCACATCGGTGATGCCCAGAGGCTTGAGATCACTCATGGAAAAATTCCGGTTATTGCTGGGACTGCCGGTGCTGACGCACCGCCTTTTCAATGGCCTTGATCACCGCGGGGGACGGCATGTCTCCGGCGGGTGCTGCGGTCGTTGTCGCGGCGGGACTCACGGCTGGCGCTTGCCCGAAGCGTTTCACCAGCAACGACATTAACGACGTTACGGCCACGAGAATAATCAGAAAGGAAAAGACTACACCCATGCCGATCAGCATGAGCTCCAGGCCCTGGGCCATCAGTGTGTTCATGGAACACTCCTTTACGGTTCCGGTGGCGGTTTGTGTCACCGCAGGCGAGAGGGGGACGGCCTGCCGAGTCAGCGGGCGTCACAGGAAAGCTCCCAGGGTTGTTCGGCAGCACTCCGAGTCTCTCTCGTCGATTTCTGGAAATGTAGAGGGATTGTCGACAACCTGCAATGAGGCCAGTGTACAGGGCGGGTGATTGATTTGATCAATTGGCGTGGCCCAAACGGTACCAGACCACTACGGAGGGGAGATGGCGGGCGTTAATTTTGTGCCAGCCCGAAACGAAAAAGGGCCCGCTAACTAGCGGGCCCTTTTAGGGATATGGCGCACCGGGGAGGATTCGAACCCCCGACCTACTGGTTCGTAGCCAGTTGCTCTATCCAACTGAGCTACCGGTGCATGTCTCGTTGCTGTATCGCCCCGAGAGGCTGCGCATTATTCCCAAAGCCCCGCCGGGAGTCAAGCGCCGGTCGCTCAAAACTTCAGCAATCAGTCTTCTGCGGTTTCCATTTGTTTTTGCAGGTAATTTTCGATGCCGACCAGCTTGATCAGACTGAGCTGGGTTTCCAGCCAATCGATGTGCTCTTCTTCGGATTCCAGGATGTCCTTGAGCAGGTTACGGCTGATGTAATCCTGAATGGATTCGCAGTAGGCGATACCTTCACGCAGATCCGGCACCGCCATTTTTTCCAGCTTGAGATCGCATTCCAGCATTTCTTTGGTGTTTTCACCAATCATCAGCTTGCCCAGATCCTGCAGATTGGGAATGCCCTCAAGAAACAGGATGCGCTCGACCAGCCAGTCCGCGTGCTTCATCTCGTCGATGGACTCGTGGTATTCCTTTTCATAGAGCGCCTGAAGGCCCCAGTCCTTGTACATTTTGGCATGCAGGAAGTACTGGTTGATGGCCACGAGTTCGTTGCCGAGTGCCCGGTTCAGGTACTCAATCGCCTTGGCGTCGCCTTTCATGGGGTTGTCTCCGTCCGATGAACTTGGGTCTAAACTTGGGTTAACCCCCATTGTTCAGCAAGCAGATGACAGAGACAAGGCAGGAATGCAAAAAAGCGCTTGCAATACAAGCGCTTATGTAAATGAGAACGATTAGTTATGCGGTTTGGGGCCAGTAGACCACCACACCATCAGAGGAAGGGTGCGAGAAGGAGGGTGCCTCGTCTGCGCTACGGGCTTCACGCATCACTTGGCGGGCATGACGGGCACATTTACCACACTGACTTCCAACCCCAAGTTCCCGACGAAGATCACGCAGGCTGTCGCAGCCGTTGCCGACCGCTTCCCGTATATGGTTGTCAGTAATGCCCTTACAAATGCATACGTACATAAGAATGCCATCCCTCAATCTCTAGTGGGCATGCTAACCCTAACGCGAATCATTATCAACTGCTTTCAAGAAAGCATCATTGGCCTGCCGGCATGTCGTCATGGTCAAGCTGGCCACTAGTCACATTTTTGCCTATACCGCCTCCTGCCCTGCTCCACCAACCCGCGCACGAATATGACACGCTGAGGGAGCAACTGGTCAGTGAGGGTTGTTTTCCTAGGACAGGAATCAGGGAGTTTTGCGGTGATTCAGGGCAAGGTTCCTGACCGCCGCCGGTTGCGTAGGGTGCACTGAGCCTAAGGCGAACTGCACCATCAAACGCCGGATCGGTGCAGTTCGCCTTAGGCTCAGTGCACCCTACGTTTTGGAAAGACGCGGTTTTTTGCGTTTGCCATCATAAAAAAAGCCCCGCGTTTGCGGGGCTTTTTTCAGTCATTCCAGATCGAGGGATCAGGACGACTTTTTGGCGGCTGGACGCTTGGCTGCCGCTTTTTTCTTGGCTGGGCTCTTGCGAGTGGCAGCTTTTTTGGCTGCCGGCTTGCGCTTGGCTGCCGCTTTCTTGCCGGGGGCCTTGGTTGCCGCTTTCTTGGCAGGCGCCTTGCGTGTGGCCGCTTTCTTACGGGTGGTGGTTTTTTTCTTCACGGCGCGCTTGGCTTTGGCTGCCGCTTTCTTGGCAGCGGCCTTGGCTTTCTGCTCGGCTTTTTTCTGCTCGGCCTTGGCTTTTTTCGCCAGCTTGCGCTCGTGCTCACGCAGCTTGGTCTTCATGTTGCGCTCGGCGGTGCGCAGTTTTTTCACCTCGCGGGTGACCACTTTCTTGGCCGCCTGGATTTCCGCACGGATCAGTTTGGCTTCACCACGCAGATCCTGCAGTTTCAAACGAACGGTATTCATGCGACCACGTGCCGTATCCACTGCACGCTTGGCGGCGGCGGTGGAAGAAGCCTTCGCTTTGTCGCGTTTGGCGGCGACATCGGCGCGCATTTTGGACAGCTTGCCATTCTCGGTATCGATCTTGGCGCGGTGCTTGTCCAGTTTGGCCTGCGTCTGCTCGGCTTTTTTCTGAGCCTGGTCCACGGCTTTTTGCTGCAGCTTTACCTTGGATTCGGCGTTAGTAACGGACTTTGGCAGAGCCGGTGCTTTTGCAGCGGTAGCCTTCTTTGCTGCGGGCTTACGCGCCGCAGTTTTTTTTGCGGCGGCTTTCTTTGCTCGAGCCATGATTGATCTCCTAAGCTATGGCGTTGTCATCAGTACTGCGACAATTCGAAAAATAGCATAAAAAAAAATCAGTTGGTACATTATTTGACCAATTCGTTTTTGTTTTTTTCATTTGCTGCTTTCCTTATTTCCCTGTTCCGCTTTTCTGATTCCTTTTCTGTTTCTTCAAAAACATTTTCAGCAGGCCATCTGATGGCCTGGTAAGCGATCATGAAACCCGCAGAGAAATATTTTTTCAGCTGATTCAGCAGTTTTATTAAATTAAATCGAGACAGCTCATGACAGGCAAAAGCAACAGAGATATAAAGCCGGGAAGGCGGCTGACAACAGTGGCATCAACCGCACCGATAAGGGTGGCAAAGGAAAAGATATTGACCCCGTTCCAGCAACAACGACTTTCCCATGGCGCCCTGCAACAACGTCGTCGCCTGTTTTCTGTGTAGAAAAGTTACATTCCAGGGTTTTTTTCAGAAAAACAGACTGTAGAAGCGCTGCAGATCAACAGAACGCCCAGCATGAACGCCTATGGTGCACACAGATAACAACGCTCTGCTCTCAATTCAGGCAGCCACATGGAAACCTCCGAGTCGCTTCCTGCAGGTTCACGCCGCACCCTGGGAGGCTGTCGGCATGCCTGTTGACCAGCTCATCAGGCATGCTTTCCACTGCCAGGTTGAGAAGCGGGCAAAGAAGAGAGTTAAAGGCACAAGATAAAGTACGATCGCCTGCAGCGAATCACCGACTTACCTCCGCGGTCGGCTGATTACGGCTTCTTGGGGTCGAAGCAGGAATATGCAACTTTTATTAAGAAAAAGCCCCCGGGAAAAGGAGCCTCCCTATATAACCTGGATAGTGGCGCCGGGTTCACCCTGATGAGCAATCCTGGATACCGGCGGAGATGATAGCCATTACACCCGGAGATGCGGGCACGACAGATCAGCAGGGATGCTTACCCTGCCTCCTGCCATAACGTCGGGGATAGCCGCCAACAAAAAAGGGAAGCCCTCAGGCTTCCCTTTTAGTGGTCAATCGCCAGCTGAGGCGACTCAGCCTTTCAGTGCGTCCAACACGCGATTGCGAATATCATCCACGGAGCCGACACCGGCCACACGCACATAGCGAGGAGCCTTGGCGTCATCTTTCTTGGCCAAGTCCTGATAGAAATCTACCAGCGGGCGGGTCTGGGACTGATACACCTCAAGACGTTTGCGGACAGTCTCTTCCTTGTCATCGTCACGCTGAACCAGCTCGTCACCGGTTTCATCGTCTTTACCGTCTTCTTTCGGCGGGTTGTATTTGACGTGGTAGACCCGACCAGAGGAGGGATGCACACGGCGACCGCTCAGGCGTTCAATGATCTCTTCATCATCCACATCGATTTCGACCACGAAGTCGATATCCACACCCTGCTCCACCAGCGCTTGCGCCTGGGGAATGGTGCGGGGAAACCCGTCGAACAGAAAACCGTTGGCGCAGTCGTCTTCGCCAATACGCTCTTTGACCAGGCCCAGAATAATGTCATCGGACACCAGACCGCCGGCATCCATCACTTTCTTGGCTTCCAAACCCAGGGGAGTGCCTGCTTTAACAGCAGCGCGCAGCATGTCACCGGTGGAAATCTGAGGAATGTTGAACTGTTCCTTGATGAACTGCGCCTGGGTGCCCTTGCCCGCACCGGGGGCACCAAGCAGGATGACACGCATAGGATTCTCCATCGTTCTGTGGTCGAAAAGGCACCAGGGCGCCAAATGAAACGTTCTGTCACAAGGGAGCCCGGCCAGAGCCCCCAATCAAGGCGATAACGCACAGGACCAGAGAACCGGTTCGGGCGTTTTAACGCAGAGCTGGGCACTTTGACGACGCGAAATTGTTGCAGAACCTTCCGTTTGACCCACTCAGGGGCCTCCGAAGGGGTGCAACTTTACCCTGAGGCCCCGTTCTTCACAAGTGATAGGAGGGTGCTACCTTGGTAGCACCCCAAGGGGAAGGCCGGATCAGGGGCGCTCCAGAACCAGCATGGCGGGGCTGTCCTGCGGCAGTTCCAGCGGCTTGACCGGGGCTGTGATGGCAGCCTGGTCCACCGCCCCGCCGGGGGCGGGAGTATAGCGGGCACCGATGACCAGCTCCGTACCGTCATCCGGGTAGCGTTGCAGCCAGTCCCGGGCAGACAGGGTCACGACAGCGGGAAACTGCGGTACGACCTGACGATGGGCGGCAAGGGGCTGGCCACTGGTGCCTGCCTGGCGCAGATAGACGAAAACGGTACCCCCTGCGGGCAGGTTTTCGGCGGATACAACGGCCTCAATACCCTCAAACTTTTCCTGCAGCCTCTTTTGCTGGCGAGCATTTTCCAGGCCTCGACGCAGCAAATCACCGGTTTCACCATTGCTATGGCGAGACAACAGTGCCTCCCAGCCCTGCTCGGCCAGGCCGTATCGCCCGGCCCGATCAGCGGACATGGCCAGCATCATCCAGGCACCATCATGGGCCGGCTCCCGGTCCAGCACCCATCGCAGTTCTGCCAAGGCCGGGTCGGTCAATTTGCCACCGGCTTTCTGTATCAGCGCACGGGCCAACAGCAAGTGCATGGCTGGCTCCTGCGGACTCATAGCCAGGGCCTTGCGGGCGGCCTCTTCACTCTGTTCCGGGGCTCCGACCTGATCGTAAAGGGAGCCCAGTGCATACCAGCCCATGGCGGATGGTTCCTTTACCAGCTCCGCCTGCAAAACACGCACCAGGGCACCGACAGGCACATCCGTTGCGGCACGCTCCGGTGACTGGCCGGCAATAATGGCACGGGCCACTGACCGGTATTCCTGTTTGTCGGCGAGCCAGTCGCCGGTGTGTTCGTTATAGCCGACCAGGCCATAACCGGCGGCCGCCAACAGCACCACGACCACCGGGATACCAATGCCACCGCGCATTACCTTGCCCGCCTTGCGAGCTTCGCGTTGCCACAGCAGCCATATCAGCGCGCCAAGGGCGACCAGCAGGCCCACCGCAATCACTATCCACATCATTTACCGGTCTCCCCGCTGATTGACGTCACTGTCCTCACTGCCCTCATCGCTTTCATCCACCCTGGCACTGGCACGGCGCAACAGCAGGACGATGACCACAGCGCCACTGCCCAGCAACAGCAAGGGCGCCAGCCAGAGAATTGAGGTGGTAGGCGTTACCGGGGGGCGGTAGCTGACAAAATCGCCATAGCGGGCAACAAAGTAGTCCACGATTTCATCATTGCTTTTTCCTTCTTTAATCATCGCCTCTACCCGGGCACGCATATCCTGGGCAATGCCCGCATCGGAATCGGCAAGGCTCTGGTTTTGACATTTTGGGCAACGCAATTCATCCAGCAATACCCGAAAACGCTGTTCCTGCTCGGGGGTATCAAACTGGTAGATATCGGGAGCGGCAATGGCCGACAGCGAAACGCAAAGCAGAAAAGCGATACGCAGGATCATGGTCATGCTTCGCCCCCCTGTTGATCCTGTTCAAGCAAGGGCACAAATTTTTCCTGCCACACGCGCGCATTCAGGTCGCCAGCGTGGCGCAGCACGATCTCGCCCTCCGGGTTGATCAGGAAGGTTTCCGGTGCGCCGTAGACGCCCAGATCCAGACCCAACTGACCATCCGCATCCACAATCACATGGGTGAAGGGGTTGCCATGCTCAGCCAGATACTGGCGGGCCGGATCGCTTTCATCCTTGTAATTCAAACCGGCAATGGCAACGCCCCGAGCGGCCAATTCCAGCAAGAAGGGATGCTCCACATAACAGGTGGGACACCAGGTGGCCCAGACATTCAGCAACTGCCAACGTCCTTTGAGAGAATCTTGCGTCAGGGTCTTGTCGGTCATCAGTGACGGCAAGCTGAAGTTCGGCACCGGTTTGCCCACCAGTGCCGATGGTAATTCCTGCGGGTCACGGCCCAGGCCACTGGCCAGCAGCACCGCCAGCAACACAAAGCCGACCAGCGGCAGAAATACCCAGGGAGAATTAGCTTTCATGGGAGACTCCTTCTTCGCTGGTCGCAAATCGCAGGCGACGGTAGCGTTTGTCGGACAGGGCCACAGCCCCCCCCAGCGCCATGATCAAAGCGCCGAGCCAGATCCAGCGAATTCCGGGTTTGAAATAGATACGCACGGCCCAGGCATGACCATCATCCAGCGGTTCACCCATGGCCACATACAGGTCGCGCCAGAAACCCGCATCGATGGCCGCTTCCGTCATGATCTGGCCGCTGGCGTGGTACGTGCGTTTTTCCGGATGCATGATGGCTTCCGGTTCGCCTTTATGGGTGACGTGGAAGTGGCCCCGGGTGGCATCAAAGTTGGGGCCGTCGTAACGATCCATGCTGTCGAAGGTAAACACATAATCACCGATCGCAGCCTGATCGCCCGGTCCCATGCGAATATCCCTTTCCACTTCGTGGAAGCTCACCAGGGTAATACCGGCCACCAGCACCGCCAGGCCACAGTGGGCCATGACCATGCCCCAGTAACCTCGGCCAAGCTTGCCCAGGCCGGTAAAGAACCCCTGACCATAGGCTCTGGCCCGGCGCACCACGTCATCCATATGGGCAAACACCAGGAACAGGGCCAGCATGATAGCCAGCACTCCCTGCCAGGGTGAGGGCTCGGGAAGCTGTGCGCCAAACCAGCCGGCGATGATTGCCGCCGGGGCCAGCAACGCCATCCTTTTCAGCAAGCCGTTGCCATCCTGGCGCTTCCAGTTACTGAACACCCCCGGCACCATCAACAGGATCAGCACCAGGGTCAGCGGCACGAAGAAACCATTGAAGTAAGGGCTGCGAATGGAAATTTTCAGATCCATGGCTTCGAAGAACAACGGGGCGATAGTACCTACCAACACTACAAAGGTGGCGGTGAGAAGAATCAGATTGTTACCCAGCAAGAAGGCTTCCCGGGACACCGGTTTGAAGCCCTTGTTATTGGTAAGGGCGGAGGAACGAAAGGCAAACAGGGTCAGCGCGCCACCCGCCACCACACTCAGGAAAACCAGAATAAAGGTGCCCCGCTCCGGATCATTGGCAAACGCATGCACGGAGGTCAGCACCCCGGAGCGAACCAGGAAGGTTCCCAGCAGACTCAGAGAGAACGCGATGATGGCAAGCAGCACGGTCCAGGCCCGGAACATGTTGCGTTTTTCCGTGACTGCCAAAGAATGAATCAGGGCAGTGCCCGCCAGCCACGGTAGCAGAGAGGCATTTTCTACCGGGTCCCAGAACCACCAGCCGCCCCAGCCCAGTTCGTAATAGGCCCACCAGG
>NZ_JABURH010000052.1 GCF_014762765.1 Alcanivorax sp. | reverse complement strand
TCAGGGTAAAGCCCTGCTTGCCTTCCATGTCCACGGTGCGGCCGATGATGCGGCCTGGCATCTGGCGCACGTGTTTCTGTTTGCAGCACATGAAGCCGAAGTAGGGACCACCGGAAGACAGCGGCACGCCCAGGGGCTGGCCTTCGCCAACCACGATATCGGCACCCTCTGCGCCCCACTCCCCGGGAGGCGTGATCAACGCCATGGCAGTAGGGTTCACCACCGCAATCACCAGCATGCCGTTGGCATGGGCCCAATCGGTAAGGGCATCGACTTCTTCCAGGCTGCCGAAGTAGTTGGGCTGGCTGATCACCAGGGCCGCAAAATCTTCGCCTTCGTGGGGCTTGAGAGCATCGACCAGGGTCTGCCCTTTTTCCTGACAGAACGGCACGGTTTCCAGGGCCACATCCTGGTTTTCCACGATGGCCTGGGTGGCGCTGGTGTAGCGCGGGTTCAGGGCCGCCGGCACCAGCACCTTGCGGGACTTGCTCTTGCGGTTGGCGCGCAGGCTCATCAGCACCGCTTCGGCCAGGCCGGAGGCGCCGTCGTAGACGGAGGCGTTGCTCACGTCCATGGCGGTGAGCCGGGTCATCAAGGTCTGGAATTCGTAGATCACCTGCAGGGTGCCCTGGCTCGCCTCCGCCTGATAGGGCGTGTAGGCGGTGTAGAACTCACCGCGGGTGGCAATCTCCCATACCGCCGCCGGGATGTGGTGCTGATAGGCACCGGCACCGATAAAACTCACCGCACCGGCGTCCATGGCCGCGCGCTCGTTCATCAGCCGGGTCACGTCCATTTCGCTCAGCCCTTCGGGCAGGGCGTCGAGCTTGCCGGCGGCTTTCAGGTGCGCAGGGATTTCATCGAACAGGTCTTCGATGCTGTCGGCGCCGATGGCGTCGAGCATGGCGCGCACGTCATCGGGGGTATGGGGGATATACGGCATTGGGGTACCTGGATAGGTTGGGTGTTGGCTAAAACGACACTACGAAGCCCCGTAGGAGCGGCGCTTGAGCCGCGAATCCGTGCGAGGAAAGACATCGCAAGCACGTTCGCGGCTCAAGCGCCGCTCCTACTGGGGTTATCGCTGGCGTTATTCGCTTTCGATCTGCGCCTGGTACTGGTCGGCGGTGAGCAGGTTGTCCAGGTCACCGGCTTCGCTCATCTGGATCTTGAACAGCCAGCCACCTTCATAGGGAGCGTTGTTGACCAGTTCCGGTTCGTCTTCCAGAGACTCGTTGATCTCGATGACTTCGCCGGAAACCGGGGCATAGATGTCGGAGGCGGCTTTCACGGATTCCACCACGCCGGCTTCATCACCGGCAGCAACCACCTGCCCCACTTCAGGCAGCTCCACATAGACCAGGTCGCCCATGGCGTCCTGGGCGTGTTCGGTGATGCCAACGGTTACCACGCCATCGTCGTTCTTGGCCCATTCGTGGCTGGCGGCATAACGCAGCTCGGCTGGAATCTCGCTCATTGTTGTCTCCTTGGGTTAACGCTTCACGCGGCATGCTGCGCGCATGACGCCGAAATTTGTGTGTTCTGCAGGCTTGTCGTTGAAGCCATGCCTGGGTGCCAACGTCTTCGTCATGCAAGCATGACTTCCCACAAACCCCGGTCCCGTTGAGACCTGGTGGGAAGCGATGCTTGCATCGCGAATGCTACAGCTCTTTGTACACTGCCTTGCCGTTACGCACGAACGGTGGCTTGACCACCTGGGCGGGCTGGCGCTTGTTGCGGATTTCCACGTCCACCTTGCCGGTGGCGCCAGCGGGCAGCCGGGCCAGGGCGATGGATTTGCCCAGCGTCGGCGAAAACGTGCCGCTGGTAATCTCGCCTTGCTCGCCATTGGGCAGCAAGACTTGCTGGTGGGCGCGCAGTACGCCCTTGCCTTCCAGCACCAGGCCGACGAGCTCTCCGTGGCCATGCTGTTGCTGGTTGAGCAGCGGCTGGCGACCGACGAAGTCCCGGTCGTTGAGCACCAGGGTCCAGCCCATGTTCGCTTCCCAGGGGGTGATGCTTTCGTCCATGTCGTTGCCGTACAGATTCATGCCGGCTTCCAGACGCAGGGTATCGCGGGCGCCCAGGCCGATGGGGGCCACACCGGCATCCAGCAGTTGTTCCCATAATTTTACCGCATCGGCGCCGGGCAACATGATTTCCACGCCATCTTCGCCGGTGTAGCCGGTGCGGGCGATCATCCAGTCACCGTCTTCGGCGAAGCCGAATACTTTCAGGGTATTCACGGCTTCGGCCCGGGCTCCGCTGAGCAGACCGGCCACCAGGCTGCGGGCCTGCGGGCCCTGGATGGCGAGCATGGCCAGGTCGGCACGCTCGCGGATATCCACGGCAAAACCACCGGCGTGCTTTTCCATCCAGTCCAGGTCGGTCTCACGGGTGGCGCAATTTACCACCAGTCGGTAGTCATTGTCCCGCTTGTAGGCGATCAGGTCATCGATGACGCCGCCGCTGTCGTTGAGCATGCCGCTGTAGAGCGCGCGGCCGGGAGTGACACGATCCACGTCGTTGGCCAGCAGGTGGCGCAGGAAGTCCCGCGCGCCGGCACCGGCAATGTCCACCACGGTCATGTGGGAGACATCGAATACGCCGGCGTGCTGGCGCACCGCATGGTGCTCCTCGATCTGGGAACCATAGTTGATCGGCATGTCCCAGCCGCCGAAATCGACCATCTTGCCGCCGGCCGCCAGATGCGCGTCGTACAGAGCTGTGCGATGACCCATATAAACACCACCATTCAAATGAGCGGCAATTATATCGGCCCGAGGCCGAGGGGCATAGGCTGGCGGCATGGACAGGGCCGGATTGGGCGGGTGTCTGATCTGATTCGGAGAGAAAAAGCGGCCGCACCCGCAGGGCAAGCAGACGACCGCTCCCACAGTCCAGCACCGGGCTGAAATGTGGGAGCAGCCATTCGACTGCGGGGACGGCGGTTACTTGATGGACCCGCTCTGGTAGGTCAGGTTGACACCGCCAGCAGGAATCTGCAGGTCGATGGTGGCCGCGCCGCCGCCAATGCTGACATCAATGTTCTGGGCATTGAGGCTGAGCAGGCCAATCACCAGGCGCCCGTCGGGCAGGAACGTCAACGGACCTCTCAGCTGCAGATCGTTGAGCTCCAGGCTGTGCAGGTTGTGCGGCAGCCCCAGCGGCGCTTCCATTTCCGGGGCATCCAGGAATAGATCCAGGGTGGTCTCAAAGGTCAGTGAATTGCCGTCGTGACGGATATAGCCGCGCACCGGTTCGGTACGATTACCATTGCCGTCATCCGCATAACGGGCCCGCATCACCAGCGGCTCAGTGGGCACTTCCGGCTCCACCAGGCCGAGAATCTGCGCATAGACACTGCTGTTGGTGGTCATCAGCACCGGCGGGTAGAGCAGCACTTCCACTGCCTGCTCGTCCTCGTTCCAGCCGAGGATATCCACGTTGATGCCACCGTTCAGGTAGGTGAACTTTTCTTCGGGACAGCTCTGGTTCAGTGGGCAGCCCACGTTGGCGCCGGTGGCCAGGCCGCCAGTGTCGGTGACAAACAGGGAGGCCGCATTGGTGGGCGTGGGGTACTCGCCGCTGCCCGGCGGGTCTTCCACCGCTTTCTGTTCATCCGCGTCCAACTCGAAGTTGGCATTCACATCCGCCTTGGGCAGGTTGCGCAGCGGCAGGAACACATTGCCCGTGGCCGGGGCGCCGGTGAAGGCGATGGCCATGTCCGGACCGCCCTCATTGGCGGCCGGGGCCAGCAACTGGGCGGTCTGCAAAGGCATACCGGCCAATGAGCAGATCACCCCCTGGCCGCAGCCGGTGCTGGCGTGGGAGCCGAGGACGTACTGGTACAAGACGCCCTCTTCCCAGGGCTGCGCGGGCATCACCGTCAGGCTGCGGCTATTGCGCGACAGATAGGCCGGCACCGTTTCCAGACAGTTGCCGCCGGCATCAATCTTCTCCACCCGGACACTGCCCTCCCCGCAGGCCTCACCGAGCACCATGCTGGTGGTATCCATATCCTGGGAAAACTGGACCTCAATGGGGCGGTTGGCGGGCATCTCGACCACTGGCAACAGATCGCCGGCCTGATTCTGGAAAGCGCTGGCGCACTGACCCTGGATACCGTTGCCCAGGTCCCGGCTCGGCGGGTTCACCGCGCAGGCAAAACCCGGGTACACGGTGGCGGCATAAGGGGTTCGCGGCGCATCCGGGCTGTAGTCGGGCATGCTGAACAGCAGGGTTTCCGGTGTGGCCGGGTTACCGTACAGGTCTTCCACGCCGTCGGTGAGCGTGACCTGATACTCGGTGCCGAATGCCAATGGCTGTTCCGGGGTGAGAATCAGCGAGGCCCCATCCAGGGCCCACTGGAACGGCACCGGCGCACCCTGGTCGGTGAGCATCACACTGACGCCGGCTTCAATGCTGTCCTGGTCCGGGGTCTCGCTCAGGTTGAGCACGATCGGATCGCCGGGACGGAAACGGTCGGCATAATCACCGGGTTGCCAGCTTTGCAGACTGGGGCCGGTGATATCCACCGGGGGCTCGGGGGCGTTTTCCTGATCCTGGTAGGACTCCATGTGAAAGCTGAGCACGCCAAAGGCGGTTTCGATACCGAGCACTTCCGGCTCCACCACACCCAGGGCGTCGATGATCATGCGCCCTTCTTCCACGATGGCGCGGCCCACCAGTTCCACCTGCACCAGACTCTGGGTAAAGGCGCCATTGGCGCGGGAGTCGGCAGTGGAAAAAGCCAGGTCCAGAGTCAGCATGATGCGGCGTGGCGCTTCCGGCTGTTCGCTGTAAGGGGCCGGCAACAGATAGCCGGTGGCATCGGACAGGAAGCTGACGGTCACCTCGCCGGAATCAAACCCGGCGGGCAGCTGGCCGCCGATCAATACCTCCAGCGGCTCACCGGACAGCAGCGATCCCTTGCGAATTCGCAGCGGCGAGGCATCCGGAAAGTTGGGGATAAACGCCAGGTCGGCAAACACATCACCGGACAGTTTCGATACCGTGGTGTTACCCAGCAGGCGGGCAATCAGCGGGACACAGTTGATCGGCGCACCGGACAGCGGCGACAGCGTCACACCATCCTCGTTGCAGCCTTTGACCGGATCGGCCGCCATGGCTTCCAGGGCCAGGGTTTCGCGGGGCTCGGAGTCCTGCGGGTTCACCGCAAACTCGGTGTCGCCGCTCAGGGCAGTGCCAAAACGGCTACTCAGGGCCGCATCCAGCACCAGTGTATAGGGCTGGCCCGGTTGCAGGTCGGCGGCCGGGTCCACGCTGAGACGGTTACCGCCGGCCAGGGCCGTGGCCTCAACCAGGGCGCCACCACTCGCTTCCAGTCTCACGGTGGTGCCGTAATCCACGGTGGCCGCATCCAGCGGCTGACTAAACTGCAGGTGCAGGGTGGAAAAATCCATCAGCGGTTGCGCCTGATCACCGGATGGCGCAACCCGCGTGACCGTAAACGCCTGGGCCTGCTGCTGCTCGCTGGCCGGCCCCTTGCCGGCACTGGCGGTGGTGAAAGCCAGCTCGCCGTCACTGAAGCCGGCCAGAGTCATGCCTGCCAGTTCCAGCCGGTAGTCACTGTTGAACGCCAACGGCGCCTGGGGGGTAATCACCAGGGACCGCTCCTGGTCAGCCCGGGACAGCACCACATCCACCGGACCGTCCGGCCCGATCAGGCTCACATCCTGATCGTCCAGGGCGGGCGGCTCGGAAAACTGCACCACCACCGGCGCATGGACCGATACGCCGGTCTGTGCGTCTGCGGGATAGCTGTAGTACACCTGCCCTTTTTTGCGGGCACTGTAATCCACCGTTTGCTCACTGCCACCGCCGCCGCAGGCGGCCAACAGGGACGCGGCGGCAATCAGGGAAAATATGCGCAACATCATGCTTGCCTCCGCACTCAGAATTTCAGGGTCAGGGAACCACTGAAGACATGGACGTCACCGTCCGCTTCCACCCGTTCGCTGGGCTGCGGAAAGGCGGCGGACTGGGTGTCATAGATATCGAACTCCCGGGCTTCCAGCTTCTGGTATTGGTAGCCCACATCCAGGCGTACCGGGTAGGCCAGCAACCAGGGCTCCTTGAATTCAGCGGAGGCGCCCAGGCCCACAATCCACTTGTCGGTATCCAGATAGTTCACGTCCACGGAGGCATCGGAATCCAGCGGCGACTCGCTGAACGCCAGCCCGCCCCGCAGGGTAAAGGTATCGTTGAGGCGGTATTCCGTGCCTACTCGCGGGATCACCACATCCTTGAAGCGAAGCTGGCCCACGTCACCGTTAACGGTCTGGTCCTTGATGGTGTCGCGCTCGAACTCCTCTTCCAGGGCGGACCACTCCTGCCATTCCACACTGACGCCGGTGCGCCAGCGACCGGCCTGGTAGTGCATGCCGCCGCTGAGGATATTGGGCTGGTAGGAATCCAGGGTGTTGATAGCCAGCATCAGGCCCGGGCTGGAAATTACCCCGGGGATCACCGCATTGGCGTTCACTTCCGTCTTGGTATTGGAATAGCCACGATAGGCCAGCGCGGTTTCCAGACCATTGAACCAACAGTCGTCGCCTTCGGCGCAGAAGGTCTCGCCCCAATCCATGTTGATGCCGAAGATCGGCCGGATGGCGGGCTTGGCGGACACTTCCAGTTTTTCGTAGCGGGTGTTACCGGCCAGGTCCGTGGTGGCGGCCAGGTCGGCTTCGGCATGCAGGGTAATCCGGGCGGTGGCACCCACGTCGATCCCCCGCCACAGCTGGGTGGCGCCGCCCAGATTCAGAAACAGGGGCTGACGGCCATACTCGAAGTACTGCCCTTGCTGGGAGGTCTGGGATTCGAAGGCGAGCATTTCCTCACCGTATTTTTCCACGCCCAGCATCAGGCCCAGATAGAGCGGATGATCGTATTGGGTCAGCGAGGTGAGATCGGTCTTCATGCCGATCAGCACATGCTGGGAGGGAGAGTCCTGAATCACATCACCGTTCCGTACCGGCGCATCCGCGCCGCCCAGGCTGTTGGCGCGCAGCTCATGGTCCGCGTGCATGAAACCGGCGGTGAGTTCGCCGCGCGAATCCTTGGCCAGATAGGCCGGGTTGTAATAGGTGGCTGAGGTCTGGCTGTTGAACAGGCTCAGGGCCTGGGCGGTGGCCAGATCGAAAGGCAACACGCCGTAGGTGGTACCGATGTTACCCATGCTGCCCAGGGCAACAGACTGCATCAGCAGACCACCGGCAACGACGGCAGCGCGTCCCTTGAATGAAACAGACATTGTGCACTCCTGATTTCTTTTTCTGTGTCGCGGGGGTGGCGACAGGGGGATGACACCCTAGTCAGGAGTACACAGTCATTCACATAGGAAGAAAGCGGTAATCCGCGTCATTCGCGACACATATTCGTAAAATTGTTGGAAAAAGTGATGCAATTGGCAGTGAAAAGTAGCGTTGCGTCAGGCACGAATGTCCCAGAAAGTTCGGTACCGCGCCGCTCCGGGTCCGACTTCGCCTTGCCAGCAAGGTACCAACGGCTCGAGGGATCGGCTTCAGGGACTACAAAAAAAACGCCCCGGACAAGCCGGGGCGTTTTTCACGTTGCCAGGAACGCTTGCAGAGCGATCACTGAATGGACGCACTCTGGTAGCTCAGGTTGATGCCACCCGGCGGAATCTGCAGCAGCACCTTGCCGCCATCGAAGCCAGCCAGGGTGATTTCCAGATCCACATCCAGCGGTTCCTGATTCTGCAGAGCGATGAACAGGCGGCCATCGGGCAGGAAGTCCAGCGGACCTTCCAGCTGCACATTGTCGATGGGCAGGCTCTTCACGTTGTGCTCAAGACCCAGCGGCAGGCTCAGGGCCGGCGCATCGAACAGCAGATCGAACGGGATACGGAAGACCGGGCCATCCGGTGTATCCACGATAAAGCCTACCGGCGGTACCGTGCGCGGGCTGTTGGGATCATTGGGATCCTCCGGCTCGTAACGCACGCGCATGATGTTGGGGCCGGTGGAGGTGGGAATCGGTGCCAGGCCGATGTTATCCAGACCCACGGCTTCGATCAGATCCCCGAGTCCAGTGGCACCCAGCAAACCATCCACGATGTCCTGGGCAATATCACCGAGCACCGGAATCGCGCCAAGCAGGCCGCCTGTTTCATCGTCCGAGGTCAACCGCAGGCCGATTACCGCCGTGGCATCCAGATTGGTGAGCGCCACCGTGGTGGGGTAGATCACCACCGGCACACCCTGATTCTCGGCATCGAAATCCAGGATCTCGGTATTCAGCAACCCGGTCACGTACATGATCTTGTCGCTGTCACACTGGGTGGGCGTGCCGTCAGCCGGATTATCAAAACCACAGCCTGTGTTGGCATAGGCCACCAGCCCTTCACCACCAGTGCCACGGGGCACGATGAAGGTGGCATTGGCAGGCGTATCTGCCGGATCCAGGGTGTCGCCGGTGAGAACCGGTTCGTTGCTGTCGATCTGGAAGTTGTTGTTCACATCCGCGCTGGGCAGGTTGGCCAGTTCCTGGAAGATGGTGTCCGCAGCGGCTTCACCCCGGAACAGAATTTCCATATCCGGGCCACCCTCTTTCAGTCCGCCACCGAGCAGGGGAGCCGTTTGCAGCGGCAGGCCATCAGCGGAGCAAATACCGGCACAGCCGGTGCCGCCACCGTTACCCGCCATCACGTAGCGGTAGAGGGTCGCACCGGTCTCGTCCCAGGGCTGGTTCGGGGTAAAGGTGAAGCCACGGGTTTCCACGGTGAGCTCACCGTCCACATCAACCCAGGAACCGTTGTCGTCCGCTTGCACCATCACGGTATCGCCCAGGACCAGGGTGCTCGGGTCCATGTTCTGGGAGAAACGCACCTTGATCGGACGATTCGCAGGCAACCCCACGATGGGCAGCTGGTCAATCACCACCTGATCCGCTTCCGGGCTGGAAGACACACACACGCCCTGGGTACCGGCGTCAATTTCCGCCTGACTGGCCGTGCTGCTGGCACAGGGGAAGCCCGGGTAAACGGTGGACGCAAACGGCCCACGACGCACATCCTCGCCACCGTCATCCACCACGTATTCCGGCAGGGTGAAATCCAGGGAATTATCCCCTTCCAGGGAATCCAGCATCTGCAGCGGGTTGCCGGCCAAGTCGGTGATTTCCGGGGTGGTGGTCACCACATATTCGACCCCGTACTCCACCGGGCTGTCAGGGGTAATCACCAGCGCATTCCCGCTGAGTTCCCAGCTGAACGGCTCGGCAACACCACCTTTGGTGAGCATCAATGTGGTGCCCGCATCAATGCTTTGCGGCTCCAGCGCTTCGCTGAAGTGAATGACAATGGGCTCCCCCGGTTCCATGCGATCTGCCACATTGCCCGGCTGCCAGGACAATTCCGGACCGTTATCCCCATTCAGAACGGGAACGATGGGATTCACGGAATCAATCGGCTGGACCGGTGCATTTTCCTGATCCAGATAGGACTCCATGCGGAAGCTGAGAACGCCGTAGCTGTTTTCCACGCCCAGTACCCGCGGCTCCACCACAGTGATGGCATCGGTGTTGAGCTGGCCGTCTTCAATCAGGCCGGTGCCCACCAGTTCCAGATGCATCAGGTTCTGCGTAAAGGCCCCATTGGCGCGGGCGTCGGAGGTGGAGGTCGCCACATCCATCATCAACCGCAGCTGCTTGGGTGCATCGTCGCTTTCCGCATTGGGGTTGGGGAACAGATAACCGGTAGCATCGGAAATGATCTGTACCGTCACTTCCCCGGAATCAAAGCCCA
>NZ_JABURH010000131.1 GCF_014762765.1 Alcanivorax sp. | reverse complement strand
AGCACGGTGGTCAATTCATTCTGCGGATTGAAGACACGGACCAGACCCGCTCCACGGACCAGTCCGAGCAGATGATTCTGGATTCGCTCAAGTGGCTGGGGCTGAGCTGGGACGAAGGCCCGGACGTGGGCGGCCCCCATGGCCCGTATCGGCAGAGCGAACGCAAGCATATGTACGCTGAGTATGCCGAGGCGCTGATTGAGAAAGGCCACGCCTTTAAATGCTACCGCACCAGTGAGGAGCTGGACGTCCTGCGTGCCGAATTGAAAGAGCAGGGCGAGAACCGGGCGCTGAAGCCGATGGATCTGGAGCTGCCCGCCGACGAGCAGGCAAAGCGGGAAGCAGACGGTGCGCCTTACGTGATTCGCATGCGTGTGCCCACCGACGGCCGCTGTGAAATCCAGGATATGCTGCGCGGCACCGTGGAGTTGGACTGGGCGCTGGTGGATGCACAGATCCTGCTCAAGTCCGACGGCATGCCTACCTACCACCTGGCCAATATCGTGGATGATCATCTGATGGAGATCACCCATGTGATCCGCGGTGAGGAATGGCTGAACTCCGCTCCCAAGCACAAGCTGCTGTATGAATATTTTGGCTGGGAGATGCCGGCGCTATGTCACATGCCGCTGCTGCGCAACCCGGACAAATCCAAACTCAGCAAGCGCAAGAACCCCACCAGCATCCTGTTCTATCAGCGTATGGGCTACCTGCCGGAAGCGCTGGTGAACTATCTGGGGCGCATGGGCTGGTCCATGCCGGACGAGAGCGAGAAGTTCACCCTGGCGCAGATGCAGGACGCTTTCGATATCAACCGGGTGTCCCTGGGTGGTCCCGTTTTTGATGTGGAAAAGCTGAGCTGGCTGAACGGGCAATGGCTTCGTGAGCAGAGCGATGAGCAGTTCCTGGATACCTTGCTGGACTGGGCCTACAACCGCGATTACGCCATGAAGATCATTCCTCACCTTCGTCAGCGGGTGGAAACCCTGTCGGACGTGGCGGACAAGGCGGCCTTCTGCTTCAACGGCATGCCGGCGATCAACGAGGCCAGCTTCGAGCATAAGCAGTACGGTGCCGAGGACATGAAGGTGTGGCTCCAGTACCTGCTATGGGCTTATGAGGCGCGCAATGACTGGAACCGTGACGGCTTGTTTGCGGATGCCAAGGCCATCGCCGATGCCCTGGAAGTGAAGATCAAGGACTTCCTGTTCCCGGCCTTCGTTGCCATTGCCGGCACCAGCGCCAGCTTCTCGGTAGTGGATTCCATGGAAATCATTGGTGCTGACCTGAGCCGCGCCCGCCTGCGCAACGCTATCGAGGTGCTGGGCGGGGTGTCCAAGAAGCAGATGAAGAAGCTGGAGAAGGCTTACCGGGATCTGCCGGTAGGCTGAGTTGCAAGTTAAAAGTTGAAAGTTGCAAGGCGCGGTCAGATTCCATGGGGTCTGATTGGCCGTGCCCGCGCACCCTGTTATCCGCAATCGCGGTGAGGGCGGTGCTGTTTGGCAGGGCTTTGGTCGCGTTGTAACTTTCAACTTGCAACTTTCAACTGATTTCGCCCAGTTTTTCAGCAGCTTGTTCAGGATGTAGCCAAACGGACTTCATTCTGAAAAAAACACCAGGCCAGCGCTTGACAGAGTAGGGGGGCTGGGTAGAATACGCCGCACCAACCGGGACGCACCTTGTCTCGATTGTCGTATTTGGGGCCATAGCTCAGCTGGGAGAGCGCAACACTGGCAGTGTTGAGGTCGGCGGTTCGATCCCGCCTGGCTCCACCAAATACGTCCCCTTCGTCTAGTGGCCCAGGACACCGCCCTTTCACGGCGGTAACAGGGGTTCGACTCCCCTAGGGGACGCCATATAGAAAAGCCCTGCTCGAAAGAGTGGGGCTTTTTTATTTGTGTATCGCGGATAAGGAAGCGGTCAGCTAGTCGGTGCTCTGGGAGAGCTGGACGCCCGATATGGATGACAGAAGCTCGAATCTGCTCCGCCGCCGCTGATTGTGTAGGGTGCACTGAGCCTAAGGCGAACTGCACCATCAAACGCCGGATCGGTGCAGTTCGCCTTAGGCTCAATGCACCCTACGCCCCGGAATTCTGCGATTAACCTTCCAGTTCCCGCAGCACCGTTTCCCGCAAGGTGTGTAGTCGTTCACTGAAGGCAACCGGGTAGCCTGATTGTGCAGGGTCCAGGCTGAGCAGAACGTTGGGGAGCTTTTCCAGATGTCTTGCGACGTTATCCCGGGTAATCGATAGATCCGGTGCGTCGCGGCAGGGCTCACCGTCCCGGATAACGGGCTGTAATAGCGGTTCGCCATCAGCCGGCTCCTCCCGGGCCGTAATCCGGTCCTGTTGGTAATGGCCCTGGCCATCTGTTTGTCGCCATACCTGTTTGCGGCCCGGGTAGAGCTGCTTGCCGGGAGAGTTTTTCAGCCGGGGATGATCCGCATAGTCGGTGAGCTTGTAGGCCAGATCCAGGGTGGGGGCATCACTGGATGCGCCCATGCTGGTGCCCACGCCAAAGCCGTCGATGGGCGCGCCATCGGCCAACAGGCCGGCTATCCGGTATTCATCCAGACCACCGCTGACCAGAATGCGGATCGGTTGCAGTCCCGCAGCATCCAGTTGCCGACGTGCGTCTTTGGCCTGCTGTGAAAGATCGCCAGAGTCCAGACGGATGGCCCCCACGTCCAGCCCTTCATCGCGTACCAGGCGGATCACTTTCTCCACGCCTGCGCGGCTGTCGTAGGTATCCACCAGCAGGGTAGTACCGGGATACAGCCGGGCGTAGGTGCGCAGCGCCGCCATCTCGCTGTCATGGGCCTGGATATAGGAATGGGCCATGGTGCCGCGTAAGGGCAGGCCGTGCTGCAAGCCGCCCAGCACATTGCTGGTGCCTGCCAGGCCGGCGGCACGGTAGGCGCGCACCCCACGCAGAGCGGCATCACTGCCGTGCATGCGGCGCATGCCGAAATCCACCACCGGCCGGCCATCGGCGGCCAGCACCATTCGCAAAGCCTTGGAGGCCAGCACGGTCTCCAGGTGCACCACGTTCATCAGCAGACTTTCCAGCAATTGCGCTTCCATCAGTGGGGCGGTGATTTCCAGCAGGGGTTCCTGGGGAAAGACCGGGGTGCCTTCCGGCAGGCAGTGGATGTCGCCACTAAAACGAAAATCCTGCAGCCACTGCAGGAACCCATCTTCAAACAGCTCCAGTGCCTTCAGCCGGTTCACCTGTCGAGACGGGAAATGCAGTTGGCTGACCAGCCTGGCGGCGTACTCCTGGCCGCAGGCCAGAATGACGTTACGTTGCGCCGGCATTTCCCGGTAAAACAGGCTGAAGGTGGCCGTGTCATTCATACCTTCGTGCCAGTAGGCCTGCAGCATGGTCAGTTCATAGAGGTCAGTCAGTAGACCCAGTGCAGTGTTGTTGGAGGTAAGGTCCATATCAGGCTATGTCTTCCAGTTGGGTGCCGGCTTCCTGCAGGGCCTTGAGGGTAGGGCCTTGCTGGTCCGGGAAAACCGGGCGGGTGGCGTTGCACAGCAGGTGAACCCGGAAACCGCTGGCGCAGGCATCCTTGACGGTGTGAAAGACGCAGACGTCTTCTGCCAGACCGCCGATCCAGAGTCGTTTGACGCCTTTTTGTCGCAGCCAGCCTGCCAGGCCGGTGCCATCAAAGGCGGAGTAGGCATCCTTGTCAAAGGCGGTGCCTTTGCTGACGATCACCGTGTCTGACGGCAGTGACAGGCCCGGGTGAAAGTCGGCACCGGGAGTGTCCTGGATGCAATGAGGTGGCCAGGGTCCGCCCTGGGCCTGGAAGGAGCAATGGTCCACGGTGTGCCAGTCGCGGGAGGCGATCACCGGCAGATTGGCGTCGGCGGCGGCTTTCAGCCAGGCGTTCATGGCGGGCACTACCTGATCGCCGTCTGGCACGGCCAGGGCGCCACCAGGGCAGAAATCATTCTGGATATCCACGGCCAGCACAGCATCGCCGGCCTTCAGGGGAAGATGTCCCATGGTTGCCAGTCCTCTGTTGCTTGTGGCTACCACCAGTGTCGGAGTCTGATTGCAGTGATACAAGGGGCTAGCCGAGCAGGCTGATTACCGTCTCTGCAACGGAGCGGATGTCGCTTTCCAGCTGGAACTCCCCGGTGATGGTTTTCTCGTCGCCGGCCCGGTATTTCCCGGTTTGCACCAGGCAGGCCTGCATGCCGCTGTTCAGTGCGCCTTCCACGTCGCCATGGACATCGTCTCCGACCATCAGGGTGTCTTCGGCGCGGGTACCCAGGTCGGCCAGCACCTGTTCGAAAAAGGCGGGGGAGGGTTTGCCGGTGATGATGGCCCGGCAGTCGGTGGCATACTCCAATGCCCTTACAAAAGGGCCCGCATCCAGATGCAGGCCGTCATCCAGCTGGTAATAACGGTTCTCGCCGATGGCTATCAGCGGTGCGCCGTCCTGCAGCAAGCGAAACGCCTGGTCCAGATGCTCGTAGGTGAATTTCCTGCCGGCATCGCCGATCAGTATGGCAGTGGCCTGTTTGCCTTCCAGATCGGAGAATTCCTCTTTGAGATTGGGGTGAAACAGGCAGTAGGGGGTCAGTCTATGGCGGGTCAGGTAGTCGTGAGCGGCCTGCGGCGCGGTAAACAGCTCTGTCTCGTCTACCGCCAGGTTCAGACTGGCCAGGTCATTGAGTATCTGACTGCGGTTGCGCTGGGAGGTGTTGGTGACAAAGCGCAGGGGCAGACCAGTGGCGCGCAGGCGTTGAAGCGCGTCCTGGGCACCCTGTAGCAGACGCGGGCCCTGGTAGAGCACGCCGGCCAGGTCCAGACAGATGGCATGCAGCGGCATGGCACTCCTCCGTGAGGCTTCTCTGAACAGCCTGTTAAAGCATAGGCCTGGCGGTGCGGTCAGCTCAAGCGGCGAATGGTCAGCGTGTGGGCAATTTTCTCACCATCCCAGATGTACTCGTAATGCGCGCTTGGGGTAATGGCCTCCACCGGCAGGGGGGAGAACAGGGCGTAGCAGTGGCTGCCGGGGGCGCGGACGGATTCGTAGTGAAGGCCGGTTTCGCGCAGCTGGTAAAGCTGCTGGCCAAGTTGCCGTGGTGCCTGGTAATGGTCCGGGTCATGCCAGTGCGGATACCGGGTGGCCGGGGTGATATCGCACAGGGTGGCCGAGAAGTGAACCTTGAGGCCGCGCATGACAATGCGGTCGTATTTTAGCCCTTCAACCCGCTGGAAATAGCGCTGCTGATGGTAACGGGTTTCAACAAGGGCCGTGGCCATGCGATCCGCGCAGTAGAAGACACCGTAGGCACCATCAGAAAAGCGGGAGCCGGCGGGGTTCACGTGGACAAAGGGCCCCAGGGCATAGTTGCAACCGGGAATGCCCCAGGGCCGTTCTGCGGGGGGGACCCGGTTCAAGTCACCTACCTCGTTCTGCAGGCGCGGGTTAGTCAGGGCCTGCACGGCAAACAGGGCATCGAAGTCGGCCTGGTCTGCCACATCGTCAAAGATGGCAATGGGCGGGTATTTGCCGTTGACCAGCCGGTAGGCAATCTGCGAAGGGAAAGTCTGTCGAGGCAGGGCCTGGATATCGTTTTCTGTTACCCCCATTGCCCGCCCCGCAGGCTGTCCAGCTGACGGTGCACTTCGTAGAGGCTGGCCACCCGACCGTTGCTCATGATGTCCATGGGGCTGGCGCCGTTGAAGAACGGGTTGTGGTTGGCCATGCGCACGAAGCCGTAGACGTTTTCCCGGTTACCGAACAGGGTACGCAGCGCCTGGTGGATGTTCAGCAAGTAGCTGAGACGTTCCAGCAGATCGTTGCCGACCCGGGCACTGTCCGGCTGGCTCTGGTACTTGTGCAGGGTGGAGCGACCCACGCCGAGCAGAGCCATCTTTTCCTTCTCACTGCACTGCCAGTGCTCCAGTAGCTTGAGTACTGCGCGCAGTGCTGCATGTCGAGCACCGTCGTCCAGCGCCTGCGGTGTCTGTTGTCTGGCTGCTTCCATAATGCCTCCTGACTTGATGGTTCAATAGTGGCCCTTTTTGCATTAATTGTCTATATATGGATGCGCGGAAGGATCCAGCTCCCAGTTCGGGAGGGTGGCCAGAACTTGAGCCGGTTTTCCCTGTCCCTGACAGCGAGATGACAGACAGGGCATTGTGATGACAAAGACAGGGTTGTTGACGTGGGTATCACTGATATTGCTGGGTAGTGCAGGGCTTCAGGCCAGGACGCTGACGGATGCGCACCTGCATTACGTGGATTTCATGCAGTACAGCGAGGGCGGTGAGGCCATGCTGGCGGCGATGGATCAGGCCGGGGTGGAAACGGCCTGGCTGTTCGGCTTGCCGGTGATGAAGAAGTGGCAGGCTGAGGCACCGCGCAAACCACGCTATTACCTGGGTGATGAGGCGCCGTTGTATTACTACAGCGCCACCGATGACATTGTGGCACAGGCGGTCCGGGCTCTGCCGAAGGCGCAGCAACGGCGGCTGAAACCCTTTATCAGTGGTGTTAATCCCACCGACATGAACGCTGCGGATCAGATTGAGTCGTTGATACGTCGGTATCCGGGGATGTGGTTCGGCATCGGGGAAATTCTCACCCGCCATGACCAGCTGACAGCGTTGACCGAGGGCGAAACGCCCAGGGCCAACCATCCTGCATTGATGCGGGTTTACAAGCTGGCGGCCCGCTACGATCTGCCGGTGTTACTGCACAGCAACCTGACATCACTGCGGGAAGAGACGCCGATTTTCCTGGAAGAGCTGGAGGCGGCGTTGTCCGCCAATCCGCAGACCCGCTTTGTGCTGGCACATGCAGGCACCAGCGGCGGGGTGGAAGAGAGGCAGGCGCCGCTGGGTACCCTGGTGCCGATCCTGCGGGCCTTGCTGGGCCGTTATGCGCATTTTTATGTGGATCTGTCCTGGAGCGTCAAGGATCACTATTTGCTCAAGGATGGCAAACCCGCTGCGGAATGGATCAAGCTGATCAGGGACTATCCGGACCGTTTTGTTCTGGGCTCGGACCTGGTGGGGCACTTCGACAGCATGAAACGGCTGATGGATGACTACCAACCGCTGCTGGATGCCTTGCCCCAAAAAGTGGCGCAAAAACTGGCGAATGGCAATGCTGCTGCGCTTGTGCCCGAAAAGGGTGCGCAATATCGGAGTGATTGAGGGGCATCGAAATTTTCCGTTGTTGCCTTTTACCAAGGCAACAACGGAGTTGGCGGGCTACTCGGTTTTTTGCAGGCGGCGCAGCAGGGAAGATGTATCCCAGCGCCCGCCGCCCATCGCCTGAATCTCCCGATAGAAATCATTGACCTGCGTTGTCACCGGCAAGGGCGTGCCGTTGCGGGCGGCTTCTGCCAGGCATATATCCAGGTCCTTGCGCATCCAGTCCACTGCAAAGCCATGTTCGTACTGGTCGTCGATCATGGTCTGGTGGCGGTGGGCCATTTGCCAGGAACCGGCGGCGCCATGTTGAATGGTCTCGAAGACTTTACCGGCATCCAGTCCGGCATTCCGGGCAAAGGCGACGCCTTCGGCGAGGGCTTCCACCAGACCTGCCACGCAGATCTGGTTGACCATCTTGGTGAGCTGGCCGCTGCCAGCCGGGCCCATCAGATTGACTGCCTTGGCATAGTGGTTCAGCACGGGAACCGCGCGTTGGTAGGCAGCATCATCACCGCCACACATAATCGACAGCTGGCCGTTTTCGGCCCCCTGCTGGCCGCCTGACACTGGCGCATCGATAAAGTCTGCCTGGCGATCCCGGCAGGCGGCATCAAGCTCCCGAGCCACCGCGGCGCTGGCAGTGGTGTGATCCACCAGCAGGGCGCGTTCGCTGAGGGTTTCCAGGACGCCATCGGGCCCCAGGGTGACCTGGCGCAGGTCATCGTCATTGCCCACGCAGACAAACACCATGGCGGCGCCCGCGGCGGCCTCTGCGGGGGTGGCCGCGATGCGGCCACTGAAATCCCGAGCCCATTGGTTGGCGCGGCTGGCAGTGCGGTTGTAGACGGTCATGGACAACCCGGCTTCGGCCAGGTGCCCGGCCATGGGGTAGCCCATGGTGCCCAGCCCGATAAAGGCGGCGTTAATCTTTGACATTGCTGATGTCCTGCTCCTTGGGGGTGGCGGGGTCATTGGCCGGTAGCGGGTAGGCGGCAAAACGGGGGGCAGTGAGGCTGCCCAGGTACAGGGTATCGCCGTGTTGCTCCACGCTGGTGATGGGAGCGAAGGCGTCGGTGCTGGTGTCCTGCAGGTTGTGTGTGACTTCGCCCTGTTCGTTCAGACCCAGTACGAAACCGTGGTGGGCCGGCTGTGGCTGAAGAAACGATGGCAGACGGAAGGCCACCTTACGCAGCAGGGGCTTGTCGGACATGGCATCCAGCATGGCGTTGCGCGGGCTGAACAGGGCCACCCAGAAGGTGCCGTTGCCGTTGCTGGAGATGCCGTCGGGAATGCCAGGCAGGTTGTCGAAGAAGACATCATGGCTGCCCGCTTTATCACCCTTCAGCCAGTAACGGACAATTCGGTAGCTGCCGGTTTCATTGACCAGTACAAAGTCTTCGTTCTGAGACACTGCCACGCCGTTGGCGAATTGCAGGCCGTCCAACAGGACATCGGTGTGGTCGGTGGCCGGATCGTAACGCAGTAGCCGGCCATGGCCGCCATGTTCGAGAATATCGTCGCGGGCGTGCAGGGCGGGGCCGAATTTGCTGGACGCATCGGTGAAGTAGATGATGCCCTTGCTGTCCGTGTCTACATCGTCAGTAAACTTGAAATCCACGCCGTTGGCACGCTGTGAAAGCGCGGAAATGGCGCCGGAGGGGCTAATGCTGAGCAGTCCCTTGTAGCCATCAGCCACGATCAGATTGCCTTGCGGGTCGAAATCAAGCCCCAGCGGGCGGCCCTTGGTGTCGGCAATCATGTCCGGGTTACTGCCATCCGGATCAAAGCGAACGATCCGCCCGTCCACATAGCCCACATAGAGAAAGCCGTCGCTATCGATAGCCACATCTTCCGGGCCGATGCCGCCATCAACGGCCAGGGAGCGGCTTTCGGCCAGGGCGGAGTTGCTGGCATAGGGGCCTTCAAGGGCCGGTGCTTCGGGTGCCTGCCAGGCTACTGGATCAATGGATACCGGCCAGAACAACAGATAGCCAACCAGAATGATGAGAATCAGCAGTGCAATGTTTTTTATCATTGGAATCCGGAAGATCGATTAACGGAAAGCTGATGCTTGCATGGAGGGCGCGGTCACGCAAATGCAGGGTGCTAATCAATGCCGATGAGCGTGGTTGGGTAGGCGTGAAAGGCAAAATCTGTTTTTTACCACAGAGGGCACAGAGCTCACCGAGTAAACCCCTTTCTTTTCAGAGGCAAGAGAGCACTGCTTGCCATGGCGAATTAATTAGCTATTTGTATAACGTTTTTCCAGAAAACCTGCAGCTGTAATATCTTTTCCTCAGCGAACTCTGTGCCCTCTGTGGTAAAAAATGCCTTTGAATTTACCAGACACAAAAAAACCGCCCGGAGGCGGTTTTTCTGTGTGGCGATAACGGGCGCTTATTTGCGCTCGTTGACCGGGATGAACTCCCGTTCGGTCTCGCCGGTGTACAGCTGGCGCGGACGGCCAATCTTGTACGGATTGGAGATCATTTCGTTCCAGTGCGCGATCCAGCCCACGGTACGGGACAGGGCAAAAATCACGGTGAACATGGAGGTCGGGATACCAATCGCCTTCAGGATGATGCCGGAGTAGAAGTCCACATTCGGGAAAAGCTTCTTCTCCTTGAAGTAGGGGTCGCTCAGGGCGATCTCTTCCAGTTTCATGGCCAGTTCCAGCTGCGGGTCGTTCACACCCAGTTCGGCCAGTACTTCGTGGCAGGACTCACGCATTACAGTGGCACGCGGGTCGTAATTTTTGTACACCCGGTGACCGAAGCCCATCAGCTTGAACGGATCGTTCTTGTCCTTGGCCTTGGCGATGTAGGTATCGATGTTATCCAGGCTGCCGATTTCATCCAGCATGTTAAGTACGGCTTCGTTGGCGCCGCCGTGAGCCGGGCCCCACAGGGCAGAGATGCCCGCAGCAATACAGGCGAACGGATTGGCACCGGAGGAGCCGGCCAGACGCACGGTAGAGGTGGAGGCGTTCTGCTCATGGTCTGCGTGCAGGATGAAGATGCGATCCATGGCCTTGGCCAGGGTCGGGCTGATCTTGGACTCTTCACAGGGGTTGCCGAACATCATGTGCAGGAAGTTCTCTGCATAACCCAGGTCGTTGCGCGGGTACATGAAGGGCTGACCCAGGGCGTACTTGTAGCACATGGCCGCGATGGTGGGCATCTTGGCAATCAGGCGGTACGCGGTGATTTCACGGTGCTCGGGATTATTGATATCCAGAGAGTCGTGGTAGAAGGCGGACAACGCGCCAACCACGCCGCACATGATGGCCATGGGGTGGGCATCGCGGCGGAAACCGTTGAAGAAATTGCGAATTTGCTCGTGCACCATGGTGTGGTTCTTCACGGTGCTGACGAATTGCTCTTTCTGCTCTGCTGTCGGCAGCTCGCCGTAGAGCAGGGTGTAGCACACTTCCAGGTAGTCGGACTTGCCGGCCAGTTCCTCGATGGAGTAGCCGCGATGCAGCAGCTTACCCACTTCACCGTCGATAAAGGTGATCTTGGATTCACAGGAGGCGGTGGAGGTAAAGCCCGGGTCGAAGGTAAAGACACCATTGGCTACCAGTTTGGACACGTCAATAACGTCGCGGCCCAGGGTCGGGGAGTAGATAGGCAGGTCCAGGTCCTTACCATCTACCTTGAGAGTGGCTTTCTTCTCGGTCATGGGAATCTCTCCATTGGCGGACGAGGGAACGTTCCTCAAGGCAAGGAAGGTCCTCCAAAGCGCGGGGGAAGGTAAAGTTTTGACACACCTTTGTCAACGCGAACCCGGGAACCGGTGGGTCAGACTTTTGTAGGGTAAACAGCTTGTTACGGCAATAACCGGGTTTTGCATCAGGGTGGTGCGAGCTCTTTTCATGGCGCTCACATCCGGTGCGCCATTGTAAATCAAGGCGTTAGAGAAAAGATACTGCGTCTGAATGCAGCGCAGCGTTTGTTTTGCTCAGGGCGCAGCGATATACTGCCGCCCGGCAGAAACCTCTGACTGGGGGTTTTGTGTGGGGCCCACCCCGGCCCGGGCGAGGTTGTTAAGATCAGACTTCACGTTTTGATCTCAACAACTTTGCCAAAGTTCCCGACAACCGCCCCAACCTGGGGCCCGGCTATAAGTAGGCTACCGTGAACGATAAGCGACCCGTTAACCTCGATCTGAGCACGATCAAGTTCCCGGTCACGGCTATAGCATCTATCACCCACCGTGTAACCGGCGTTGCCATTTTCCTGGCGTTGCCGATTCTTCTGTGGATGCTGGATCGCTCCCTGGCGTCTCCCGAGAGCTTTGCGGACCTGAAAGAACTGATGACCTCCCCGCTGGTGAAGCTGGTGGTATGGGCCATTCTGGCTGTACTGCTGTATCACCTGGTGGCAGGTATTCGCCACCTTATTATGGATGCTGGCGTGGGTGAGACCCTGGAAGGCGGCCAGCGCGGCGCCAAACTGGTCTTCATCATCTCTGTAGTACTGATTCTGCTGGTAGGAGGCTGGATATGGTAACCAGTGTGACGAGCCTGGGCCGTAACGGCCTGTATGACTGGCTCATTCAACGTGTGTCTGCCGTTATCATTGGTGTGTACATGATCGGCATGCTTGGCTACCTGATGCTCTCCGGTGACCTGGACTATGGCAGCTGGAAAGCTTTGATGGGCTCTGTCTGCATGCAGATTGCCAACACCCTGCTGGTAGTTTCCGTTGCTGCACATACCTGGGTAGGCCTGTGGGGCGTAACCACCGACTACCTGACCGGCATGACTCTGGGTAAAGCTGCCACCGGCGTTCGCCTGATTGCCCAGCTGGCAATCGCACTGGCTCTGGTGGTGTATCTGCTGTGGGGTCTGGTTCTGATCTGGGGAGGGGCGTAATCCATGTCCATTCGCACTATAACGTTTGACGCTATCGTCGTAGGTGGTGGTGGTGCCGGTATGCGCGCCTCACTGCAAATGGCCCAGTCCGGCTTCAAGACTGCGCTGATTTCCAAAGTATTCCCGACCCGTTCGCACACTGTGTCTGCCCAGGGTGGTATCACCTGCGCGATCGCGTCTGCCGATCCTAACGATGATTGGCGCTGGCACATGTACGATACCGTCAAGGGCTCCGACTATATCGGTGACCAGGATGCGATCGAATACATGTGTAATGTGGGCCCCGAAGCGGTGTTCGAGCTGGACCACATGGGTCTGCCGTTCTCCCGTACCGAAGAAGGCCGTATCTATCAGCGTCCGTTCGGTGGCCAGTCCAAGAACTTCGGTGAAGGTGGCCAGGCGGCCCGTACCTGTGCCGCCGCTGACCGCACCGGTCACGCTCTGCTGCATACCCTTTACCAGCAGAACCTGAAGAACGGCACCCAGTTCTACAACGAGTGGTACGCTGCTGAGCTGGTCAAAGATGCTGACGGCAATGTCTGTGGCGTGATCGCCATCGACATCGAGTCCGGTGAGACCGTGTTCTTCAAGGCCAAGGCAACCGTTTTTGCCACCGGTGGCTCCGGCCGTATCTATGCCTCCACCACCAATGCCCTGATCAACACCGGTGACGGCGTGGGCATGGCCCTGCGTGCCGGCCTGCCGGTGCAGGACATCGAGATGTGGCAGTTCCACCCCACCGGTATTGCCGGTGCCGGTGTGCTGGTGACCGAGGGTTGCCGGGGTGAGGGTGGCTACCTGATCAACAAGGACGGCGAGCGCTTCATGGAGCGTTACGCGCCGAACGCCAAAGATCTGGCATCCCGTGACGTTGTCGCCCGTTCCATGATGATGGAAATCCTGGACGGCCGCGGTGCCGGTCCGGATGGTGATCATGTGTTCCTGAAGCTGGACCACCTGGGTGAAGAAGTGCTGCACAGTCGTCTGCCCGGCATCTGTGAACTGGCCATTACCTTCGCGCAGACTGATCCGGTGAAAGAGCCGATCCCGGTTGTACCTACCTGTCACTACATGATGGGCGGTATCCCCACCAATGTTCATGGCCAGGCGATCAAGCTGAGCGGCGGCCATGAAGGCGAAGACCAGTTTGTTAACGGTCTCTTCGCGGTGGGCGAAGTAGCCTGTGTGTCTGTACACGGTGCCAACCGTCTGGGCGGCAACTCGCTGCTGGATCTGGTGGTATTCGGTCGTGCGGCCGGTCTGTTCATCGAAGATCAGCTCCGCCAGGGCATGACCCAGTACGAACCCACTGATGCCGATATTGACCAGGCGCTGGCCCGTGTGCGTCGCTGGGATGAGTCCAGCGGTGGAGAATCTGTTTCTGCCCTGCGCAAAGAGCTGCAGAGCGTGATGCAGAATCACTTCGGGGTGTTCCGTAAGGGTGACCTGATGGCGGAAGGTGTGGCCAAACTGGCGGATCTGCGTGAGCGGATTTCCAAGGCGCATCTGGATGACAAGAGCAAGCCGTTCAACACCGCGCGTATCGAAGCGCTGGAGCTGGACAATCTTCTCGAGGTGGCGGAAGCCACTGCCATCGCCGCAGAAGGCCGTACCGAAAGCCGTGGCGCACATTCCCGCTACGACTACCCGGATCGCGATGATGAGAACTGGCTGTGCCATTCCATCTTCGACCCCACTGCCAAGAAGCTGGGCAAGCGTGAGGTGAACTTCAAGCCGAAGACCGTTGACACCTTCCAGCCCAAGGCGCGGACCTACTAAGGGGAGCTAACGATGAAAGTCAGTATCTATCGCTACAATCCGGAAACGGACCGCGAGCCGAGCATGAAGGAGTATGAGGTCGATACCCAGGGTAAAGACCTCATGGTGCTGGACATTCTGGCGCTGGTGAAAGAGCAGGACGAATCCATGTCCTACCGCCGCTCCTGCCGTGAAGGCGTCTGTGGTTCCGACGGCATGAACATGAACGGCAAGAACGGCCTGGCCTGTATCACTCCGCTGTCCCAGGTTGCACCGGGTGTACTGGAAGGCAAGAAGCCCCTGATCCTGCGCCCGCTGCCGGGCCTGCCGGTTATTCGTGATCTGGTGGTGGACATGGGTATGTTCTACAACCAGTACGAAAAAGTGCAGCCGTTCCTGCAGAACAACACCCCGGCGCCGGCCATTGAGCGCCTGCAGACCCCGGAAGATCGTGCCAAGCTGGACGGTCTTTACGAGTGTATTCTGTGTGCCTGCTGCTCTACCAGCTGCCCGAGCTTCTGGTGGAACCCGGACAAGTTCCTGGGCCCGGCGGCCCTGTTGCAGAGCTACCGCTTCCTGGCGGACAGCCGCGATAATGCCACCGAAGAGCGACTGAGCAAACTGGACGACCCGTTCAGCCTGTTCCGTTGCCACGGCATCATGAACTGCGTCAGCGTGTGTCCGAAAGGGCTCAACCCGACCCGGGCCATTGGCCATATCCGTTCCATGCTACTGGAACGGGGCATCTGACCCGAACGACTAAGGCGGCCATCTGGCCGCCTTTTTTGTATCTGTTACCGTAGAAAGTGTCGTTGAATGGTGTCTATTCGACGTTTTGCCAGTGCCGTAATGGATAAAAAAAGTGTTAAGTTGTTTTATCAAATCGGCGTCTAACAAAACCGAAATAAAAGGGCTACACTAGACGGCGATTCGAGGTAATCCCTCGTCGAGACGCGACAGAACACTCACTGTCACCCCACCCGGTGAAGATGAGTGGTTTTGTTTCATCTCATGGGTGGGGCAGGGCTTAAAAGGCGCTGCCCCGGACAATACAAAGCGTACGGGAACAGGGTCGCCCCCCTGTGGTCGCAGTGACACCAGTTACCACAGAGTGTGACACCTCCCGCTGAAGGAACGAGCTGACATGCAAGACAGTTCCATGCAGCGCCAATGGCAGTCCTCCCACATTGGAGGAGCCAACGCCGCCTATGTCGACGAACTGTACGAATCCTATCTGACTGACCCCAATTCTGTGCCGGAAGACTGGCGCGTCTACTTCGAAAAACTCCCCAGTGTTGATGCCGCCGTCGAGTCCGACGTACCCCATGCGGCTGTTCGCGAATATTTCCTGCTACAAGCCAAGAATCGCTCCCGGGTGCAAAAGTTTGGCGCCAGTGCCGTCAGCACTGAGCACGAACGGCGCCAGGTGCGTGTGCTGCATCTGATTGCGGCGTACCGCAACCGGGGCCATCAGGTGGCGAAGCTGGATCCACTGGGGATCATGGAACGCGAAGCGGTACCGGATCTGGAGTTGTCTCACCACGGGTTAAGCCCCGCGGACCTGGATACCGTATTCCAGACCGGTAACCTGTTTATCGGCAAGCCGGAAGCCACCCTCCGTGAAATCGTTGACTGTCTTCAGGGTACCTACTGCTCCAGTGTGGGTGCCGAGTACATGCACATCGTTAACACCGCGGAAAAACGCTGGTTGCAACAGCGCATGGAAGGCGTGCGCAGTCATCCGGAATACGGCGAAGACGTCAAAAAACATATTCTTGAGCGTCTTTCCGCCGCTGAAGGCCTGGAAAAATACCTGGGCAGCAAGTACCCCGGTACCAAGCGCTTTGGTCTTGAAGGTGGCGAATCACTGATTCCGTTGATGGACGAAATCATTCAGCGGGTGGGCAGCTATGGAGCCAAGGAACTGGTCATTGGCATGGCCCACCGGGGTCGTCTGAATGTGCTGGTCAACACCCTGGGCAAGAGTCCCAAGGATCTGTTCGAGGAATTCGATGGCAAGAGCTTTATCGAAACCGGTTCCGGTGATGTGAAGTATCACCAGGGCTTTTCCTCCAATGTGCAGACCTCCGGCGGTGAAGTCCATCTGGCCATGGCGTTCAACCCGTCTCACCTGGAAATCGTGTCTCCGGTGGTGGAGGGCTCGGTGCGAGCCCGCCAGGATCGCCGAGAAGACCATGAAGGCGAACAGGTCGTACCGATTCTGCTGCACGGCGATGCCGCTTTCGCAGGTCAGGGTGTGGTCATGGAAACCTTCCAGATGTCGCAGACCCGTGGCTTCAAGACTGGCGGCACCTTGCATGTAATCATCAACAATCAGGTGGGCTTCACTACCAGCCGACGTGAGGATGCCCGTTCCACCGAATACTGCACCGACGTGGCGAAGATGGTGCAAGCACCGATCTTCCATGTGAATGCGGACGACCCGGAAGCGGTGTACTTCGTCACCCAGCTGGCGGTGGATTACCGCATGCAGTTCAAGAAAGACGTGGTCATCGACCTGATCTGCTATCGCCGTCTTGGCCACAATGAGGCGGATGAGCCGTCGTCCACCCAGCCGTTGATGTACAAGAAGATCAAGTCCCACCCGACCACTCGTACCCTTTATGCGGAACGCCTGGTCAGTGAAGGTGTGGTCAGTGAACAGGCAGCCCAGAAGACGGCCGACGATTACCGCAACATGCTGGATGCGGGCGATCACGTGGTGAAGTCGCTGGTACGCGAGCCCAACAAGTCCCTCTTTGTGGACTGGTCACCCTATATCGGCCACCAGGTGGAAGATGACTGGGATACCAGCTATCCGCTGAAGAAGTTGCAGGATCTGGCCACCCGTCTGGAAACACCGCCGGAAGGCTTTGTGGTACAGCGACAGGTGAAAAAGATCCTTGAAGACCGCCGCAAAATGACTGCCGGTGCGTTGCCGCTGAACTGGGGCTATGGGGAAACCCTGGCCTACGCCACCCTGATTGATCAGGGCTTTCATGTTCGCCTGACCGGGCAGGATTCCGGCCGTGGCACTTTCTCCCACCGCCATGCGGTTCTGCATAACCAGAAAGACGGTGAGCAGTATGTGCCGCTGCAGCATCTCTATGACGAGCAGCCACGCTTCGACATTTACGATTCGTTGCTGTCCGAAGAAGCTGTGCTGGGGTACGAGTACGGTTATTCCACCACCACGCCCAAGACCCTGGTGATTTGGGAAGCGCAATTCGGCGATTTCGCCAATGGCGCCCAGGTGGTGATCGACCAGTTTATCTCCTCCGGGGAAGCCAAGTGGGGCCGCCTGTGTGGTCTTACCATGCTGTTGCCCCATGGCTATGAAGGGCAGGGCCCGGAACACTCCTCGGCCCGTCTGGAACGTTTCCTGCAACTGTGCGCAGAACACAATATGCAGGTCTGCGTGCCCAGCACCCCGGCCCAGATTTATCACCTGCTGCGCCGCCAGGCAGTACGTCCGTTGCGCAAACCACTGGTGATAATGAGTCCGAAGAGCCTGTTACGACACAAGAAAGCGATTTCCACGCTGGAAGAGCTGGCCGACGGTATTTTCCGTACCGTGCTGGATGATCCCGCAGAGCTGGATCGTGACAAGGTGAAACGGGTAGTGATGTGCTCTGGCAAGGTGTACTACGACCTGCTGGAGAAACGCGACAGCGATGAGTTGATCGACACCGCGCTGATTCGTGTGGAGCAGCTCTATCCGTTCCCGGAGCAGCGCTTGCAGGAAGTACTGGAGCGTTACCCCAATCTGGAGAACCTGGTGTGGTGTCAGGAAGAGCCCATGAACCAGGGTGCCTGGTATTGCTCGCAGCACCATATGTACCGGGTGGCCCGCGAGGTCGGAGACCTGCGGGTGCATTACGCTGGCCGTGATATGGCTGCCGCGCCGGCAGCTGGCTCCATGGCCCTTCATGTGGAACAACAGCAGCGTCTGGTCCAGGACGCCTTCGAGATCAAGTAAATAAGGATTAGGCATGGCGACTGATATCAAAGCTCCGCAGTTTCCCGAATCAGTAGCGGACGGCACCGTAGCCACCTGGCACAAGCAGGAAGGCGAAGCGGTCAAGCGTGATGAGCTGCTGGTGGACATCGAAACCGACAAGGTGGTGCTGGAAGTAGTGGCACCGGCTGACGGTGTAGTCAGCAAGATTCTCGCCGCAGAAGGCGACACCGTTGAGAGCCAGCAGGTGCTGGGTCATTTCGAAGAGGGCGCCAGCGGTTCGGCGTCGTCTGGCGGTGACAAGGCTGATTCGGCTCCGGCCGAGCAGAAAGAAGAGGCTTCGGCAGAAGAAAAGGCGCCGGCCAGTGAAGCTGCCAGCGACAACGACAGCGCATCGGACCAGGCAGGGCCGGCGGCGCGCAAGCTGATGACCGAACATGGTGTTGCAGCTGCCCAAGTGACGGGCACTGGCAAGGGCGGCCGCATCACCAAGGCGGATGTGGAAAAAACCATCAGCGACAAGGAAGAGAAGCGGGCCAGTCAGCCGGCACCGCAGCAGCCGGCTACCCTGGATGTACCGGCAACGCCTGGTGAACGTGAAGAGCGTCGGGTTCCCATGACCCGTCTGCGCAAGCGTATCGCCGAACGACTGGTGTCTGCCCAGCAGAACTCCGCCATGTTGACCACCTTCAACGAGGTCAACATGAAACCGATCATGGATATGCGTAAGCATTACCAGCCGGAATTTGAAAAGGCCCATAACGTACGCCTGGGTTTCATGGGTTTCTTCACCCGTGCCTGCGTGGAAGCGTTGAAACGCTTCCCGGCAGTGAATGCGTCCATCGATGGCGAGGATATCGTTTACCACGGTTACTACGACGTGGGTGTGGCGGTGTCTACCGAACGGGGGCTGGTGGTTCCGGTGATTCGTGATGCAGACCAGCGTGGTCTGGCGGAAGTGGAATCCCAGATCATCGAGTACGGCCAGAAAGCCCAGAAGGGCAAGCTGTCCATCGAGGAAATGACTGGTGGCACCTTCACCATTTCCAATGGCGGGGTGTTCGGGTCACTGATTTCCACGCCGATCCTCAACCCGCCGCAAACGGCCATTCTTGGCATGCACAAAATCCAGGAACGCCCGATGGCGGTGGACGGCAAGGTGGAAATCCTGCCGATGATGTATCTGGCGTTGTCCTACGACCACCGTTTGATCGATGGCAAGGAAGCGGTGCAGTTCCTGGTGGCAGTGAAGAACTTTATCGAAGATCCGGCGCGTTTGCTGCTGGATATCTGAATGTATGCCTGCACGCATCACGTTGGCACGCAACCACGCTAAGGGCGTGCCAGCGTGTTGCGTGAAGCGTGCCAGCGATTGAAGGAATAGATCATGGCTGACAAGTACGACGTCATTGTCATCGGTGGTGGCCCCGGCGGTTATGTGGCTGCCATCCGTTGTGCGCAACTGGGTTTCAACACGGCCTGTATCGAGAAACGAATCAACAAGCAGGACGAGCCCGCACTGGGTGGCACCTGCCTGAATGTGGGCTGTATCCCCTCCAAGGCCCTGCTGGATTCTTCCTGGAAGTATCACGAAGCGCAGAGCTCCCTGGCGGACCATGGTATCAAGCTGGGCGACGTGAGCCTGGACCTGGATACCATGCACAAGCGCAAGGACACCATCGTCCGTAACCTGACCGGCGGCATCGCCCAGCTCTTCAAGGCCAACAAGGTCACCTGGTTGCAAGGCTCCGGGCAACTGAAAAGCGGTAAGCAGGTAGAGTTTTCTCCCCTGGACGGTGATGCGCAGACCCTGCAGGCGGAACACATCATTCTGGCTGCTGGCTCCGTGCCGGTGGAGATTCCGCCGACCCCGGTTGATCAGAAAATTATTGTCGACTCTACCGGCGCCTTGGATCTGCCTGAAGTGCCCAAGCGTCTCGGTGTGATTGGTGCCGGTGTGATCGGGCTGGAACTGGGTAGTGTCTGGGCTCGTCTCGGCAGCGAAGTGGTGGTGCTGGAAGCAGTGGACACCTTCCTGCCCACGGTGGATCAGCAGATCGCCAAGGACGCCAAGAAACAGTTCAGCAAACAGGGTCTGGATATCCGCCTTGGTGCCCGGGTTACCGGCTCCGAGATGAAGAAAAACCAGGTAGTGGTGAGCTTTACCGACAAGGACGGTGATCAGCAGGAGACCTTCGACCGACTGATCGTGGCCGTAGGCCGTCGCCCCTATACCGAAGGCCTGCTCAGTCAGGATGCCGGTGTCAGCCTGGATGAGCGCAATTTCGTTTACGTGGATAACCAGTGCCGTACCGATGTGCCCGGCGTCTACGCCATTGGTGATCTGGTGCGCGGCCCTGCACTGGCCCACAAGGCCATCGAGGAAGGTGTGATGGTGGCAGAGGTGATTGCCGGCGAGCACACCCAGGTCAACTACGATGCCGTCCCCGGGGTGATCTATACCCACCCGGAAGTGGCCTGGGTAGGCAAGACCGAAGAAGAGGTCAAGGAATCCGGTGAAGCCTACAAGACAGGGGCAGTGCCATTTGCGGCCAATGGCCGTGCCATGGCGGCCGGCGAAACCGGGGGCATGGTGAAGTTTGTGGCCGATGAAAAAACCGACCGCATTCTCGGCATGCACGTGGTGGGGCCTCAGGCCTCAGAACTGATCCAGCAAGGCGTGGTGGCGATGGAATTCGGTGCCACCATCGAAGATTTGCAACTGATGGTGTTCGGTCATCCGAGCCTGTCGGAAACCGTTCATGAAGCCGCCCTGGCCGTGGATTACAAGGCAATCCATGTGGCGCAGCGCCGGCGCAAGAAATAACGCCGCAGAACGGTCGCGAAGTGACGGCGTCCTGACGGGCGCCACTCATTCATTGATATGGAAGTATTGGCATGAATCTCCATGAATATCAGTCAAAGCAGCTTTTTGCTGATTATGGTCTGCCAGTTTCTACCGGTTTCGCCTGCGATACTCCGGAAGAGGTCGCAGCCAAAACCAAAGAAATTGGTGGTGAAAAGTGGGTGGTAAAAGCCCAGGTACACGCCGGTGGCCGGGGTAAGGCCGGTGGCGTGAAACTGGTGAACAGCCCGGAAGAAGCGGCGGAGTTTGCCAAAAAGTGGCTGGGTAAAAACCTGGTCACGTTCCAGACCGATGAGCATGGCCAGCCGGTCTCCAAGATCCTGGTGGAAACCTGCACCGACATCGCCAAGGAACTGTACCTGAGTGCCGTGTTTGACCGTGCCTCCCGGCGCGTTGTGTTCATGGCCTCCACCGAAGGTGGCGTGGACATTGAAACCGTTGCGGAAGAAACCCCGGAAAAAATCCTCAAGGCAGAAGTGGATCCGCTGGTTGGCGCACAGCCCTATCAGGCCCGTGAGATCGCCTTCAAGCTTGGCCTGGAAGGCAAGCAGGTAGGCCAGTTTGCCAAGATCTTTGTGGGGCTGGCCAAGCTGTTTGAAGACAAGGATCTGGCACTGATCGAAGTGAACCCCCTGGTGATCACTGATCAGGGCGATCTGCATTGCCTGGACGCCAAGATCAACGTGGATGGCTCTGCGCTGTACCGCCACCCGGACATCAAGGCCCTGGAAGATCCCAGCCAGGAAGACGAGCGCGAGCGCCGTGCGGCCGAGTGGGACCTGAACTATGTGGCCCTGGACGGCAACATTGGTTGCATGGTTAATGGTGCCGGCCTGGCCATGGGCACCATGGATCTGGTGAAGCTGAAAGGCGGTGCGCCGGCCAACTTCCTGGACGTGGGTGGCGGTGCCACCAAGGAGCGAGTTACCGAAGCCTTCAAGATCATTCTCTCTGATGATCAGGTGAAAGGCGTGTTGGTGAACATCTTCGGCGGTATTGTCCGTTGCGACCTGATTGCCGAGGGCATCATCGGTGCCGTGGAAGAGGTGGGTGTCACCGTGCCGGTGGTCGTTCGTCTGGAAGGTAACAACGCGGAGCTGGGCTCCCAGAAGCTGGCAGAAAGCGGCATGAACATTATCGCCGCGCAAAGTTTTGATGATGCTGCCGAGCAGGTAGTGAAAGCAGTGGGAGGTGCCGCATGAGCGTACTGATCGACAAGAACACCAAAGTGATCTGCCAGGGTTTCACCGGCAGCCAGGGCACCTTCCATTCCGAGCAGGCTATCGAATACGGTACCAAGATGGTGGGTGGTGTGACCCCGGGAAAGGGCGGCCAGACGCATTTGGGTCTGCCGGTGTTCAACACTGTGGCCGAGGCGGTTGCCGAAACAGGCGCCACTGCCAGTGTTATCTACGTGCCGGCGCCGTTCTGCAAGGACTCCATCCTGGAAGCCGCTGATGCGGGCATCGAGCTGATCGTCTGCATCACCGAAGGCATCCCGGCGCTGGATATGCTGTACGTGAAGGAATACATCACCCGCAAGGGCGGTGTGCGCCTGATCGGCCCCAACTGCCCGGGTGTGATCACCCCCGGTGAGTGCAAGATCGGTATCATGCCCGGTCACATTCACCAGCCAGGCAAGGTGGGTATCGTATCCCGCTCCGGTACCCTCACCTATGAAGCGGTTAACCAGACCACCAAACTGGGTTTTGGTCAGTCCACCTGTATCGGCATTGGCGGTGACCCGATTCCGGGTACCACCTTTATTGATGCCCTGGAATTGTTCCAGAATGATCCCCAGACCGAAGCCATTGTCATGGTCGGCGAGATCGGTGGCACCGCGGAAGATGAAGCAGCAGCCTACATCAAAGAGCACGTGACCAAGCCGGTGGTGAGCTATATCGCCGGGGTAACCGCGCCTCCAGGCAAGCGTATGGGCCATGCCGGCGCTATCATTGCCGGCGGCAAGGGCACGGCGGACGAGAAGTTTGCAGCCCTGGAAGCGGCGGGTGTGAAAACCGTGCGTAATCCTGCTGAAATTGGCAAGGCTGTTAAAGAAGCGACAGGCTGGTAATCAAAACCAGCGCTGATACAAAAAAGGCCGGCAAAATGCCGGCCTTTTTTGTTAGTGAAGAATGTCGTCGTCCAGGTTGAAGAACTCGTATTCATTGAGTTCCTTTTTCAGGCGACGTTCCTCCAAACGATCCTCGATGCGATGGCGCATGTCCATATTGAAAGAGCGGGAACGTGCGCTGCGCTCTTCCTGCTCTTCATCACCGGTGTCGTCATCCAGGATATCGAAATCTTCGTTCATCAGCAGATCTTCCGAATCAAGGTCTTGCTCATTACGATGGTTACTCATGGTGGCCTCCTGTGTCTGACCTCCTCAAACAACCTGTTAATCGGCTAGTCAGGTCCGGGGCTCCGGTTTCCTGACCTCCTCAGCGCCTGTATATATCCTGATTTTCCCCCGTACAAGTTTTTTTTTATTTCCGATGATAAGTGGTGGTGACGAGAGCGTCCGGCGGCGCCGGCTGCCGCTGTAGCCGGTTGTGGCAACGCGGAGTGTGATGGAGGTCATGCCTGGCTGCCGGATAGCAAAATCAGTCACTTAAGTGCTGGAATGCCCGGGCCCGGCTTTGTAAAGTGGGGTCATTGGGAAAACCTTTTCGTCCGGAGCCCGCAGAGCCTCTTTGGGGGAACGTCTCGACGGGCTGTGCCGCTAAGAACCGCTCGCTTTCGAGTCACTTAGTGCAGGATTGTATGGCAATGGCTGGCATTGAGAGGTCAACCTGAGGGAGAACGTGCCGGCACACGCTTCACTGAAGCTGATTCAACGCTCCGTTGAGAGACTCATCTGTTGAGAGAATAAGAAGATGGCAGAACTGCTGATCATAATCGGGGTAAGTGGGCTTATCATCTGTACCCTCGGCCTGATGCACGAGGCCGGCAGCCGGGGGCACAGCGCCCTGTTTTTTCTGGTTCCACTGGCAAGCCTGGGTCAGGTGCAGCAACACTGGGAAGAATATCGCTGGTGGGCGCTGGGGCGCGTTGCTTCCTTGCTGACCGCGGCAGTCGGTATTGCCCTGTTCCTGGCAACCGGTCAGAACCCACTGGAGCTGGCTCCCCGTGAGAATCTGGCGGGCCAGGCCGGCCAGGTGTTGAGGGGCGATAACATGGCGTCCAGTACCGCCTTTGTGACCTCTGAAGAGGCAGCGTTATTGGTGGTGGAGGGGCAGGGGAAAGCCCTGTCCGGTCGCCTGCACGGAAAAAAATTCCGATATGACAGGGTCGCACTGATCGATGGTGTGCTGACTGCCAGCCAGGGTGAAGGTTTCCTTCCCGAGCTGGAAGTACGCATCCTGTTGGGCTGGGATCCGAAAAAGATAACCGAGCGACGTACAATGCTGGTGAACCCTTCTGATGAAGGTGCGCCTGTTGTGCACTTATCCTGGAAACCGGATGGGCAGGACTACCCGGAAACCCGCATTTTTTCCGGCGGCTATCGCATGGAGCTGGCACTGGCGCCACTGGATACCGATCAGCTTTCCGGTTCAATGGTGCTGGTCATGCCAGACAGTTTCAAAAGCTTTCTGGTAGGTGACTTCACGGCGTATTCCAATCATCTCCGCTATCGTAACGGTATTGTCGATTTGCACTTCGACCACGATGATACCCTGGCGTACGTGGCCGAAGATTATCTGGCAACCCAGTTCCCGGAAGGGGTCCTTGAATCTGTGCAGGCTGAGCATGTTCAGCTGAGACGTGCAGAGGCCAGCGGTCAGGTAATGTCCCGGGTGGTACTGACCAACGGTGCGGTGGAGCAACGGCATGTGCGCCTGGAGAAAAGCGAAGTGGGCTGGGCCGTGGTCCCGGGGTCAATGGAAACCCGGGTTATCACTGAGCCGCGAGAGGGCACTGCAACCCTGAGATCACCGGTGTTCGAGAAAGCGACGCCAGAAGAGGCACAGACGTTGCCGCCGTTGGAGAAGACCTTCCCGGAGCTGGTGGCCTATGTGGACAGGAATGTGCTGCTGGAAACCCAGAGCGGCCGTCAGCTTGACGGGGTATTGCGCCGCGTCAGTGGCGATCGCCTTTGGCTGGTGATGAATGTGGGTAGTGGCAATGTGGAGCGTAGTGTGTCCGCAGAGGAGCTTAAATCACTGACGTTGTCTACTGGACAGCGTATTGACCTGCTCTCTGAGGGTGAGGCAGACAATGAGGCCGGGGTTGTGTATGAGAGTGAGTCCCCTGTTACCCAGTCGGAGCAACCCGGCAGGGCTGAGGAGCCCGTAGAGGAAATTTCTGCGAGACTGAAGGAGCTTCGTGCCCTGGTTGGCAAATCTGTCACCATCACCGCCAGTGACGTTGTTACCCGCACAGGGATCCTGCAGGCGGTCAGCGACGATCATTTGACCTTGAGTGTGGCGGTGGGAGCAGGCAACATCGAATACTTCTATGACATGAACAGCATTCAAAAGGTTGAGGCAGCGCGTTGAAGATACTGATTACCGGAGGCAGTGGATTTATCGGGCAACACCTGTGCCGGAGACTGGCGGCTCACGGGCATGAGCTGATTGTGCTCAGCCGCCGTCCGCGGCGGGCAGTCAAGCTGTTGCCGGAGGAAACCCGTATCGTTTCATCCCTGGACGATATTGCCGATGACGAGCCCATCGACGGCATCATCAACCTGGCCGGTGAAAGTCTGTTTTCCGGGCGCTGGACGGAACGTCGCAAAAAAGTGCTGTTTGATTCTCGTATAGGCGTTACTCAGGCGCTGGTGGGGCTGGTGTCCAGGTTGCAGCGCAAGCCGGCGGTGATGGTATCCGGCTCGGCGGTGGGCTTTTACGGGGATGCCGGTAATGCGGAGCTGACTGAGGACAGCGCAGCCCGCAAGCGTGATTTCGGTTATCTGCTCTGCGATGCCTGGGAGCAATCGGCCCGGCCTGTATCCCGTCAGGGAGTGCGCTTGTGCCTGGTGCGTACCGGCATTGTGTTGGGGCGTGATGGTGGCATGCTTGGCAAGTTGCTACCGCTGTACCGACTCGGGTTTGGTGCCATGCTGGGCGATGGTAGCCAGTGGTTGAGCTGGATACACATCGACGACATGGTGGCGATTCTGGTGCGGGCGGTGGAAACCCCGGGGATTGATGGCGTGTTCAATGCCACGGCACCGGCACCTGTTACCCAGCGTGAGTTCCATCGATCCTTGGCCAGTGCGGTCAAGCGGCCGGCTTTTCTGCGAGTACCCTCAGTGGCCCTGCGTGCCGGCCTGGGTGAGCAGTCAGAGATTCTGCTTGGCGGGCAGCGGGTCTACCCCCGGCGCCTGGAGCAGCAGGGCTTCGTGTTCCGCTTTCCGGATCTGAGGTCGGCCCTGGCCCATCAGATCAAGCGCTGATCCCTGTTCCTCCCCCTTGAAAAAAACACGGCTGCCCCTATTACTCCCCGGTGATTAAACCCAGAGGAGTCGGCCGTGTCTGCAGAAAAACAAACCCATGGTTTTCAGGCGGAAGTATCCCGCCTGCTGCACCTGATGATTCATTCCCTGTATAGCAACCGGGAAATTTTTCTTCGTGAATTGATCTCCAACGCCTCCGATGCCTGTGACAAACTGCGTTTCAAGGCACTGGACGAGCCGTCGCTGCTTGAGTCAGGGAGCGACCCGGCTATCAGCCTGCGCATTGACAAGGACGCGGGCACCCTCACCATCGCCGATAACGGTATCGGCATGAACGAGGAAGAGGTGATCGAGAACCTGGGTACCATCGCCCGTTCTGGCACCGAAAAATTCCTGGCTTCGCTCAGTGGTGATCAGAAGAAAGATGCCCAGCTTATCGGTCAGTTTGGCGTGGGCTTCTATTCCGCGTTCATTGTCGCGGATCGGGTAACCGTGGAAAGCCGCAAGGCGGGTACCGATGCGTCTGCCGGTGTTCGCTGGGAAAGCGATGGCCAGGGTGAGTTTACCGTTGAGACCATTGACCGGGCAGAGCAGGGCACGGCGGTGATTCTGCATCTGCGCAAGGATGCCAGGGAGTTTCTGGATGACTTCAAACTCCGTCAGGTGGTGCACCAGTACTCGGACCATGTGGCGTTTCCGATCACGCTTGTCACCCCGGCAGAAGGTGACGAAGAGGAAAAAACAGAAACCCTCAATTCCGCCACGGCCCTGTGGCAGCGGCCCCGTCAGGAGATCACTGACGAGGAGTATCAGAATTTCTACAAGCACATCAGCCATGATTTTCAGGATGCGCTGAGCTGGAGCCACAACAAGGTTGAGGGCAAGCTGGAATATACCAGCCTGCTTTATATTCCAGCCCGGGCGCCCTTTGATCTGTATCACCGGGAAGCCAATCGTGGCCTTAAGCTCTATGTGCAGCGTGTCTTTATCATGGACGACGCAGAGCAGTTTCTGCCCCAGTACCTGCGTTTTATCAAGGGTGTGATTGATGCTCCAAATCTGCCACTGAACGTGAGCCGGGAGCTGTTGCAGGACTACGGCCCGGTACAGAAAATCCGTGCAGCGCTGACCAAACGGGTGCTGCAGATGCTCAAAAAACTGGGCAATGATGAGGAAAAATACGCCACCTTCTGGTCCCAGTTTGGCCAGGTGATCAAGGAAGGTATCGGCGAAGACCGGGACAATCAGGAAGCGGTTGCCGCCCTGTTACGCTTTGCCAGTAGCAATCAGCCGGGCAAGGTGACCACGTCCCTGGATCACTACCTGGAGAACAAGTCGGCAGACCAGGACAAGATTTATTATCTGTTGGCTGACAGCCCGTCAGCGGCAGAGAACAGCCCTCATCTGGAAGTCTTTCGCAAGAAGGGCATCGAAGTCCTGTTGCTCAGTGATCCTGTGGATGAGTGGATGGTCAGCTACCTGGAAAGCTACAAGGACGTGAAGCTGGTTAATGCGGCTCGTGGCGAGCTGGATCTGGGCGAAGAGGAGGATAAGGCCGATAACGATAATCCCCTGATCGGCCGTCTTGGCAGCACGCTGGCAGAACGGGTGGAAACCGTGCGGGCCACCTCTCGTCTGGTGGATTCCCCGGCCTGCCTGGTGTTGGCCGAAGACCAGTTGGGGCCACAGATGCGCCGCATGCTGGAAGCTGCAGGGCAACCGGCGCCGGAAAACAAGCCGGTGCTGGAGGTGAATCTGAGCCACGCCCTGTTGCAGGCGTTGGCCGGGATGGAAGAGGGCGAACGTTTCGACGACCTGGCCGCGCTGTTGCTTGATCAGGCCATGTTGGCGGAAGGGCAGCTCCCTAAAGATCCGGCGGCCACCGCACGACGCCTTCAGGGAATGCTGGTAAAGGCAGTCAGCTAACAATGGCTGGTTAACGCGGCGCGATAAGGGTGCTGTGTTTTCAACCACAAGAGGCCGCGCCCCTATTTTGGCGCGGCCTCTTGTGGTTCTGATATGACAATAATTCTGAGCGTAGCTGTTAATGATTCACTGTTGACGGTTAACTGCCCTGCCGCGTTGTATCCCTGACGGGGGGCGCTTATGATGCCTCAAAAGCTGCTATACAAGGTGTTCCGTATGGAGCAGGAAAGACATAACGCAACAATTCTGGGCGGTGGCAGTTTTGGTACCGCCATGGCCAGCATACTGGCCGCCAATGGTCACCGGGTAAATATCTGGGTGCGTGACCCGGAAACTGCTGCAGCGATTAATCTGGATCGCGAGAACAGCCGCTATCTGCCCGGCGCAGAATTGCCCGCCGGAGTGAACGCCACAGACAACCTGGAGGAGGCACTGGATCAGGCGTCCCTGGTGTTTGTGGCCATACCAAGCAAGGCGTTTGTGGAGGTTCTCCGGCAGGCCAGAGAATGGGTGCCAGCGGATACTCTGGTAATCAGTTGTACCAAGGGTATCTATTCCGAGGGTTTTCTGCTGATGAGCGAAGTGCTGCAGCAGGAGTGGCCCCATGCCCGTATCGGCGCGCTCAGCGGCCCCAATCTGGCCAAGGAAATCGTTGAGCAGAAGTTCAGTGGAACCGTGGTGGCAAGCCCGGATGAGGAGCTGTGCCAGGTAGTACAGACGGCGCTTAGCTGCGATTATTTTCGCGTCTATGACAACCCGGATATCTACGGCGTGGAGCTGGGCGGTGCCCTGAAAAATATCTATGCGGTGGCGTCCGGTATGGCTGCGGCCATCGGTGTGGGCGAAAATAGCCGCAGCTTCATGATCACCCGCGCTCTGGCAGAAATGAGCCGCTTTGCCGTGGAGCTTGGTGCTAATCCGATGACGTTCCTTGGCCTGTCAGGAGTAGGAGATTTGATCGCCACCTGTAGCTCTTCACTGTCTCGTAACTATCAGGTCGGTTTCCAGCTTGGCCAGGGCAAGACCCTGGAAGAGGCGGTGGAAAGCCTCGGGCAGACCGCGGAAGGCATCAACACTATCAAGCTGGTGGCCGACAAGGCCGCCGAGCTGGGGGTCTATATGCCCTTGGCCACGGCGTTGTACCAGATCGTCTACCATGGCCAGCCGCTGGAACTGGTTATCCAGCAACTCATGAGTGGGGAGTACAAGCACGACGTGGAGTTTCAACTGGCGGGAACCGGGCTGTGAGGCTTTATCTTAGCCGGCATGGGCAGGCGGTCTCCCAGGCGCCTACCGATGCGCTGCGCCCGCTGACCGAAACCGGCAGAGCAGCGCTGTTGGCTCACTGGCAGCTTATGCGCAGCAATGGCATTACCGTCTCTGCACTTATCGCCAGCCCCTATGTGCGTGCCCAGCAGACGGCAGACTGCATCGAGCAGGTCTATGGTGGTCTGCCTCGTGTGACCTGCGAACAGTTGGTGCCGGACGCACACCCTGAGCAGCTCTTCGACTGGCTGCTTGCTAATCCCCCCGCCGAGAATACCGTGCTGGTCAGTCACATGCCGCTGGTGGCCCAATTCACAGCTAGCTGGACCAGTTCTGCAGAACGCATTGGCTTCAATGTGGGAACAGTTGCCTGCCTGGATGTGGATGTGGCTGCCGCAGGCGGTGCCCGCCTTTTGTGGTTGCGCAGCCCGGGAGAGGCCGTTGCCGGCCGCTGATCCGACGAATCCTACCCCTGATAACGCTTTCTGCACCGTTCGCCGTTGAGTGCTGGTCAGGGTATTTGTGATTGCCCTAATCTGGCCCTGATGGCACTTGAACGCATGGCAGACTCCTGAAGGTGTCATCGGAACCACCCTAAGGGGGGGATGCGATGTCTCCTTGCATCGCATCAACTTAGGCAGATCCTCGGGCACCAACCTATGTTGGTGCTTTTTTTATGTCTGTCATACTCAGCTTTGATTCCACCACAATCCGGTTTTTATTGCCGGGTTCACCAGGATAAAGAAGGGTGAGCTCAGTGATTTTGTGGAAAATGGACCCTTGCAGAATTTTATCCTGGTCAGGATTCCGGCTCCCAAGCCAGCCTTTCAATGGGCTGGCCATCGGCGGCGACCAGGTTCAGTAAAATCGGAAGCCGGCCTAGAAATTCCAGCCCTTCGGACTGGCGGAGCTCCTTGAGATATTGCTTAACCCGGCCACTGATCCAGGGGTGCAGGGTCGCCTTGATGGTGACGCCCTTGCAGCGTGAGCCTCGTTGCCGGTGCCAGTCCTGGAGGGCGGAGCGCAGTACCGGGAAGTGAGACTGAAATTGCTCGAAGTCGTCGGCTACCAGGTAGATGTCATACTGGTAGAGGTTGCCCCGCCAGCTCATTCCGGCCTTGCTTTCCTTCAGCCGCAGGCGTGGGGCCAGAGGGGAGTTGATGCCAGTTTCCTGGGGGCGATAACGGGCCCGTTCCCGGGTGTAATGGTCCGGTGATTCCAGATTATCCAGGGCGTCGGTAATGGCGGCGCCGCTTTCCGGTCGGTCTGCCGGTGCCTTGGCCAGTAATTGGCGCAGCAAGGGTTGGTAATGACGCAGTTTTGATGGCAGCAGGGGGATGGGATCGTCCAAATGGGCTTGTGCCATGGATTGGGCATCGTCGCCCTGATAGGGCGGTTGTCCGGTGAGCATTTCGTAGAACACGCAGCCCAGGGAGTAGAGATCGGACTGCGGTGTCAGCGGCTGGGAACGATGCTGTTCCGGGCTCATGTACTTGGGCGTGCCCATGATGCTGTTCGTGCTGGTGACGCTGGTATCGCGCAGCATGTTGGCGGCGATGCCGAAATCCATCAACAGTGCCGACCCGTCGGCACGGAACAGCACATTGTCCGGTTTAACGTCTCGGTGAATGAAGCCGTGCTGGCCGGCGTAGTTCAGGGCACCGGCCAGTTGCCGTAAAACGGTTTCTGCCTCTCTGGGTTCCATGCCATTGCGGATGCGCTGCTTCAGGCTGCCGCCGGTGACATATTCCATGCTGAGATAGTAATAGCCCTCATGCTCGCCCACGTCGTAGACCGGCACGATATGGGGGTGATTGAGGCTGGCTACGGTGCGGGCCTCTTGCATGAAGCGCTCGGCAAAACTTGGATCCAGGGCAAGGGAAGGGGTAAGAATCTTGATCGCAACCTGACGCTCGAAGGAGTGCTGGGTGGCGAGAAAGACATGGGCCATGCCACCTTTGCCAAGGCGTTCGGTAATGCGGTATCCGGGGAGTCTAATGGCCATGCTGTTATTCAGGTCGTCCTGACCGTTTGTTGTTGTCGGGCCCGGAGATTTACTCGGGTGGTTCGCCGTAAAGCGCTTTCATTTCCGCTTCGGAGCGACGGGCCTGGGCCAGTTTCGCTTCCAGTCGCTTTTTCTGTTGATCAAGGCTCAGGAAAAAACTGACCTTGCTCTGCAAAAGTTGCGGATCAATGGGCTTGAACAGATAGTCTACGGCACCACTGCGATAACCTTGTTGCACAAAGCGGGTTTCTTTCGAGATCGCAGTCACAAAAATGATAGGCACATTCTGAGTGCGCTGGTGCGAGCGCATGATGCCGGCTACCTCGAAACCATCCATTTCCGGCATTTGTACATCCAGGAGCACCAGGGCGTAATCTTCCTTGAGCAGCTTGGCCAGCGCCGCATTGCCGCTGGTGACGCTGTCCAGATCACAGTCCATATCTTCCAGCACTACCTCAAGGGCGACCAGATTCTGCGGGGTGTCATCCACCAGCAGAATGCGGGAGCGGGGTAGCTGCAGATTGTCGTCACTGGAATCGGTGGTGGCGCTCATGATGTGATCCGGTTGGCGTATGTGCTGAGACTTTAGTCCTAGTCGATGTTATCAACTTTTTTCGTGGCCGTCTTGCTCTTCCAGCTTCCATTGTTGCACGGCCATCTGGGCTTTTACCTGTTCCAGCACATCCAGCAAGGTGTCGCGGATCAACTGATCCAGCTGCTCCCCTTCGCCTTTGGCAGCGCCAATCAGATCGTGCAGAAGCTGCTCCAGTTGTGGCCGATTGGCCGGTGAAGCCAGGTCATCCACCAGTTGGTCCACGAAGGCGGTACCGGTTTCGCGGACAGCCTCGCCGAGCAGGGCAATGGCCCGTGGCCCGGCCACCGGGATTGCCGCCAGCCGTTTACCCGCCTGGGTGCGGGTCAGTGACTCGTCGGTAAGATGAGCGAAATATTCCGCCAGCTGGTCACGATACTGACCATGGCTCTTCTGGGTGGCGTCGGCGATTCGGGTGGCGATAAAGCTAACCAGCTTGTCCTGGCGTGGAGCCAATACCTGGGATTCGATGCGATGCAGTAGCGGGCTACCGCCGCCGATTTCCCGCTGAGCGCCGCTCAGTACATTGATCACTACCCGGTCGGAGACTTCCTCTACCACGATGCCGTAATACTTGAGGATAGTCTGGCCCAGCCAGGTTTGTGACAGGTCGATAATACCCATGCGCTGCAGACGCATGACCAGGCCAACCACACGCAGAATCCGCAACCAGCGGAAACTGCCCACCGGGATACAGCCGAGCAGGTCATACCAGTGGGCAAAGGGGTAAAAGAACCAGCGGTGGTAGGTGCCACGGGCAATAGCGACAACCCAGCGGATCATGAATTCGGTCAGGTAAACGGCGACAAAACAAAGGTCATAGAACAGGAAGTTGCTGTGGATGGTGTCGCGGTAGAACGCATGGAACGCCGGCGTTATTCCCGCCAGGAACTCCTGCACGGGCGGCACCTGGAAGAGCCAGTCAAACAGGATAAGCCCCAGATTGAGGATCACCAGGGCAATCATCAACAGATCGATAACAAAACCGGCCGTGTCCAGGTTGAGCTTGAGCTTTTCCGGATGCAGTTTGATTTTCATGGATCAGCCGCGAAACCGTGCCCACACCGGGCAATGATCAGAGGGCTTTTCCATGCCGCGCAGCTCGTAGTCCACGCCGGTAGAGTCGAGTTTATCCAGCAACGGCGGGGTGGCCAGCACCGTATCAATGCGCAGCCCCCGGCGGGGCTCTCGCTCAAATCCCCGGGAGCGATAATCGAACCAGGAAAAGATGTCATCGGTTTCCGGATTCTGGTGCCGGAAGGTGTCAGTCAGTCCCCAGTCAATCAGACGCTGCCACCATTCACGCTCTTCCGGCAAGAAGCTGGTTTTGCCTTCGCGCAGCCAGCGTTTTCGGTTGGCCTCGCCGATTCCGATATCCCTATCGGTGGAGGAAATGTTGAAATCTCCCATCACAGCCACCTGATCGTTGGGCTGATGATGGTTAGTCAGATAGTCCTGCAGATCCTGATAGAACTTTTCCTTGGCGGGAAACTTGATCGGGTGTTCCCGGTTTTCCCCTTGGGGGAAATAACCATTCAGCACGGTAATGGCAGAGCCATCGGTATGGCGAAGGGTACCGATGATCATGCGTCGCTGAGCGTCTTCAGCGTCGGTAGGGAAGCCGTACTGCACTGATTCCAGAGGCTCATGGGTTATCAACGCCACCCCGTAGTGTCCTTTCTGCCCGAAATAATAGGGGTGATAGCCCATGTCGCGGACCGCCTGTTCGGGAAACTCCGGGTCGTGAACCTTGGTTTCCTGCAGGCCGATCATGGCCGGTTGATATTTATCGATGACTGCCTGCAGCTGGTGCAGACGGGCGCGAATGCCATTGATGTTGAATGAAATCAGGGTCATGAGGCCTCCTTAATGGCGGCATTGTACACCAACAAAAGATGACGAAGGCAGGCAACCCTATGGCGTTTTCGGACATGGTCCGGGGTGAACAGATACCGCTATGATGTCTCTTTTGTTTTCATGCCCAACTCAGGGAGACACCATGTCAGCAGTTTCAGCCGGTCGCCAGACGCTGGTCTTCGCCCATGCCAATGGTATTCCCGGTCACAGTTATGACACCTTCCTGGCGCCGCTGGTGGACGAATTCGATGTCACCATCATCGATCGCCTTGGTCATAACCCGGCGTATCCGGTGGATGCGGACTGGCACAGTCTCAGCCTGGAGCTGGAAGCCAGGCTTGAATCCCTGGCCAAGCCCATTGTCGGTGCTGGCCACTCGCTGGGCTCAGTGGTCATGTATCTGGTGGCCCAGCGTAGACCGGAATGGTTTTCCGCGCTGATCATGCTTGACCCGCCAATGATGAATGGTTGGCACGGGGTGATGATGCACGCGGCAAAACTGACCGGCATGATTGATCGGGTGACCCCGGCGGGTAAGAGCAAGGGCCGGCTGGATTACTGGCCGAATTGGGAGGCTGTGGAGAGCTATTTTTCTTCCCGTGGCCTGTTCCGGGCCTTTGATCCACGTTGTCTGGCAGATTACCTGCGAGCCGGGCTGGAGCCTTGGCAGGGAGGCTGGCGATTGCGTTTTCGGCCTGAGGTGGAAGTGGCCATTTTTCGACATACCCCGACGTCCGCCACACGCATGCCCAGGCTGAAAGTGCCGGGGGCGATCATCACCGGCAAGGGGTCGCCATCGCCGTTTCTCGACAGCGCCCGCCGTCATGTGCGCCGTCACGGCATGCTTCATCGTATTGCTGAAGGGTCGCATATGTACCCGTTGGAGAAGCCCGAGCAGACCCTGGCCTTGTTTCGCGAGACCCTGCAAATGGTACAACAAGGGGAGGCGGGTTAATGGCTGCAAAAGAGGAGAAATTTCAGGTTTTCGGACAGACCCTGGCAGCCCTGAGCTGGGACGGGGAGGGTGAGCCGGTGCTGGCCCTGCATGGCTGGTTGGATAACGCCGCGTCCTATATCCCGCTGGCATCGCAATGGCAGCGACCCATGGTGGCACTGGATTTTTCCGGCCATGGTCACTCAGACCACCGTCCGGACGGGGTGGTGACCCACTTGGTGGATCACGTGCGTGATGTGCTGGCCGTGGCGGACCAGCTCGGTTGGCAACGCTTCACTCTGGTCGGTCACTCCATGGGGGCAGGCATTGCCTGCCTGTTTGCCGCAGCGTTTCCGGAACGGATCTCACGGCTGGTATTGATTGAAGGGTTGGGCCCGCCCAGCACGCCCGGTGAAGAGGTGGCCAGCACCCTGCGCAAGTCACTGGATGACATGATGGCGTTGGCAGACAAGCGCAAGCCGGTATATGCAGACATCGCCGATGCCGTGGAGGCACGCACCCGTGGGTTCGGTGGCCTGAGCCGGGAGGCGTCCGCATTGTTGAGCGAACGCGGGTTGATGCCAGTCACCGATGGCTGGACCTGGCGGGCGGATAGCCGCCTGCGGCTTACTTCCTCGTTGCGGCTTACGGAAGAGCAGGTGGAGGGATTTGTCCGCGCCATTCAGGCCCCGGTCTGCCTGATTCTGGGAGAGCAGGGCATGGGCGGCAACGGCATGTTTGACCACAGGCTGGACTGGTTGCCGGATGCCGCCGTGGTGCGCTTACCGGGGCGGCATCATTTGCATATGGAAACGCCGAAGGCCGTGGCAGAGGCGATTAATGCCTTTCTTGAGGACAACAACGGCTGACTGACCAAAAGCACCAGACCTGTCCGAGCTCTTGCCTGAAAGGGTCATGTATTGCTTTGTCCTGGCTCGCTAAGCTGAAAGAAAAGTGCATTCAAGGAGCGCGTTACGATGAAAGTGGTTGAGGTAGCCTCGCTGAACGATTACGTAGGCAAGGAACTGGGAGCGTCTGATTGGTTCCAGATAGATCAGGACAGGATTAACGCTTTTGCTGACGCGACTCTGGATCATCAGTTCATTCATGTGGACCCAGACCAGGCGAAGAACACGCCTTTCGGCACTACCATCGCCCACGGTTATCTAACCCTGTCGCTGCTGCCATATCTGCAAGCCTCCATTGACGGCTTCCTGATGCCCAAAGGCATGAAAATGGCCATGAACTACGGCTTCGACAAGCTGCGTTTCATGGCACCGGTGAAACAGGGTAAACGGGTTCGTGCGGTGGCTACCTTGCTGGATGCTACGGAAAAGCGCGAAGGACAGTGGTTGCTGAAATTTGCCTTTACTGTGGAAATTGAAGGGGAAGACAAGCCGGCACTGGTGGCCGAGTGGTTGCTGATGTATTTCGTCTGAGGACCAAGCAGTCCCATCAATAGCTGGTTGAAAAGAATCACAGTGTCTCCTGGTCAGGTCTGTCGTTTTGTGCACGGCAGGCCTGTTTTTTTGTGGCACATTTTGCTCGTCAGACATAACCGCCGTCAGCCTTGAAAGTTCGGGTTCTACACAAGGTTGATCAAATAAGCTGCTGATTTGGCTGAAGTTGAGTTGTGGTGCTGGCCGTTATTGCTACTGGCAAAGTACCGCATTTCGACGTACTGTAAGAGGGAACTTTTGTACTAGGGCGAATTTGTCGCCACCCCTTATCAGGGCTTCCCAATGTTGCACCGTCCCCGACAATGGCTTCGCCGTCTGGTAGATAACCGTTCTGCCATCCGTCGTGATCTGCGCCTCAGCCTGACCCATGCTGCGGATATCCCCCGCATGGTCCTGCCGCTGGGCCGGGAGCCCGGTATTCGCTCGGAACTGGCCTGGTCTTCCTACGCCAGTCGCGGTGAGGCCCTGTTCTCGCTCTTGCAGTTGCTGGTGCCGGCCACCCGAGAATCCATCAGCCAGGGCACCCTGGCCTGCCACCCTCCGCGGACCACCCATGAAGCGCGCTCTTCGCGCTGGTTCTTCATCAATGGCATGGGAACGGCCGGGCCGGTGGCGCTGCTCAATGCCAGCGAGATCGCGAGGATTTTTCGCCGCCCGGTTCACCTGATCCATACTCCTACCTGGGGACTGATCCGCGATGTCGCCGAGTCGATTACCGCACGCACCCTGCGCAAGGACGGCAAGTTGTCGCGCCCGGCGTTGAATATCCTGGTGGAGGCGCTGGAAAATAATGATCAGGTAGTGCTGGTCTGCCACTCACAGGGCACCATTGTGGCCAGCTATATCGTGCGCAAGCTGCTACGTCACCCGAGCGCCCGGCAGCTGGTCAAAAAGCTGGAAATCTATTGCATCGGTGGGGTGGCTGACAGCCTGGAAATCGATCCGCAACTGACGCTTGCGGCCGGTCATCCGGTGCCCTATGTGGAACACTTTGCCAACGGGCGTGATTATCTGGCGCAGATCGGCATTCTTTCCCATCTGGACAGTACAGCCGGTACCGTCTATTGCCTTTCGGATCGGCCTGGCCATTTGCTCAACGAGCATTATCTGCCTGCCATTGCGCGTGGGGATTTCTGTCAGCGCCGCTCACGGCTATATGGCTATGTGCGGGGGCGGGAACCGGGACCGAAAGGGGCCTTGTCAGTGGTCAAAAAGGAAATGGACCCACATGGATAAGAACAACAAACCGGTATTACTGTTTGTGGATGACTCCAAGGTAATGCGTCTTGCCGCAGACAAAATGCTGGGTAGGGAATTTCGTGTGGAAGTGGCGGAAAACGGCGTCGAAGCCTGGGAAATGATCTGCCACAACCCGACCATCAGCGTGGTCTTTTCCGACCTGGCCATGCCGGAAATGGATGGCTTTACGTTACTGAAAAAAATCCGCACCAGTGAGGATGACGGCATTGCCGGCCTGCCGGTGATCATCGTTACCGGTGCAGAGAATGATGAGGAAACACGCAGCGAAGCCCTGCGTCTGGGTGGCACCGACTTTATCAGCAAGCCGTTTAATTCCACGGATCTTCTGGCCCGTGCCCGTGCTCATGCCCACTACCAGCGTGAGCGCAAGGAACTGGCTCGCCAGGCCATGATCGATCCGCTCACCCGATTGGGTAACCGTCGCTATTTGCAGCATCGCCTGCGCCAGGAGCTGGCGCTAGCCAGTCGTCAGCAGATTCCGCTGTCGGTTGTGCAACTGGAGATTTACCAATTCAATCAACTTTTCGTACAGCTCGGTAAACGCAGAACCGATATGGTGCTGATGAAAATGGCGCAGTTGATGCGGGGAGTGGTACGTAAGGAAGATTCGCTGGCAAGAAGCAGCGTGGCCCAGTTCACGATTCTGTTGCCCAGTGCCGGTGCCAATGGTGCCCAGCGTTTTGTCGAGCGGGCGTTGAAGGTCAGCGAAAAGCTGGCTTTTCAATTTCGTGGCCGGGCACAGCAATTGCCGCTGTCGGTGGTCATTCATACGCCCACCGCGCATACCGGGCTGATGCCCCGCCAGGTACAGACGGTATTGGATGAACAGATGAGCAAGGCACGCTTGGCCGGGCCCGGCGCGGTGGTCAGAGATGGCCCCGATGAGCCTCTGGCCACCACCCAGACAACGCCTACGATAACCATAGAGCAGGCACTCACCCTGTTGCGGGCAGGCAAGACCCGTGTGGTGGTGAATGCATTGCCGGACTTGAAACGCCAGCTGGCGCCCCTGTTGAAATTGATTGAGCAGACGCCGGCAGGCCAGGAGACAGCATGAAGGTAATGGTTGACCGGGAATTTCCCGTCGGCGTGGACCGACTTTATGAGATTCTCACCAGTAAGGCCTATTTCGAACAACGTTTCGAATGGGGCAAGGTGAACGACTACCGGTTCCAGGCCTTCCAGGACACCGCAGAAGGCCTGCTGATACAGATCGTCCAACCGATCCAGATTCGCACCGACAAGGTGCCGTCATTCGCGCGACGTTTGCTGCCCAGTCAGGCAGACCTACTGACGGAATTTTTGTGGCAAGCCACTGAACAGCCGGGCTGCTATCAAGCCCGCTATCGCTTTCAGCTTGGCAGTGTACCGTTGAAGATCAGTGGCAACATGCGGCTCAGCGCCGACGGTGAGGACCAGTCTATTCAGCAAACCCAAGTGGAAATCACCTCCTCGGTTCCACTGGTGGGTAAAAAGCTGGTGGATCTGGTGGCGCCGAAAATCGACGATGCGCTGGCAGGGGATTATCGACATACTCTGCGTTACGTGGAGCAGTTTGCCTGAATGGATGTCTGACGCTAAACGCTTGACGGCAGACAGAAAGTCCTTGTGGAAGCGATGCTGGCCGCACTGCCAGCATCTTCCAGACATCGCTTCCCACAAAAAAAATAATGCCTGGCGCGCCAGGCTAACGTCGATATTTCGCCCCTAACTCCCGCAGTGTCCGCTCCCAGCGTTTCCTGAACCAGCGTTTACGACGCCATTTGGCCTGGGTGTGGCCGGAGGCGATGTGCAAGGCGCTGTCATTGTCGAGTGCCTGCAGAATCTGCTGACTGAGTTCCTGGCGGGTGACCGGGCTGCGGGCGATCTTGCGCTGGAAGCGGGCGTCGCTGAGCGGGTCAGTGGCACTCAGGCTGCTGGCTTGCTCTTGATAGAGTGGGATGACCACGGTGGTCACCCGGATGCCGCTGCTGTGCAATTCACTATGCAGGCTTTCCCCCAGCGCCACGATGGCGGCGCTGGCGGCACTCTGGGCTGCGGCCAGAGGCCCCGCAAGAATGCCGTATTCCGGTACTACATTGAGGATGCGACCGCCTTCCTGGCGATGCATTGCACTGATCGCGCTCTGGCACAGATTCACCGTATCCATCAGCTGCTCATCCAGCACCCGCTGCCAGTGGGATCCCTGGGTGGCCTCAAAGGGCCCCAGTGTCAGCGGAGCGGGCAGGTTGATCACGGTATCCAGTTGCTGCCAGCGACGTAGCACCCGCTCCACGCCCCGTTGCCGGTCCCGGGCGCTGCCGGGCAGGCAGTCCAGGAAAAGGGCTTCCCGGCCGTTACCGTGCAGGTCGGCACAAAGCTGGTTTCCGAGCTGCCCGTCGGCGTCTGCCAGGGCCACCCGAAAATGCTCTGCGGCGTCACTGACCAGGGTCTGGCCAAGCTCGGAACAGGCATTGCTGATAAGCAGGGTAGGCTGATGTTTCAAGGGGTCTCCGCGGCAAATCGATTAAATGTGAACAGGTGTTGACTTTGTCTTTTTGTGAGTTAACATGTGTTCACTAAAACAAGTTCAGAGGAGCATTTCCCATGACTATTATCTCTCGTCTCTGCAAAGATGTTTTCGCTCTGGTTGTGGCTGTTCTGTTCACCGTGCTGATGGTAGCCGGTCTTGCCGATCAGGGGAAAAATCTGTTTCCAGCCATACTGGCGTTTGCCGCCATGGTCCCGGTAGTTGGCAGTGCGGCGGTGGCCATCAAACGTGACTGGGACAACCGCGACCATCACCTGTCGGTCTGACCCTGCCCGGCGTGGGCGCCTGCCGCCCGCGCCATTCTCTCTGCGTCGGCTACTGGCCTCTGCAACACCTGTTCTTCCCCTTCGCTGCGTGCCAGCAGCACCGTGACCACACTGTCGCCCCACACGTTGACGGCGGTGCGGAACATGTCCAGCAGCCGGTCAGTGACCAGAATCAGGCCGATGGCTTCCGCCGGCAGCCCGATGGCGGCCAGTATCACGGTGATTGCCACCAGCGAGGCGGCCGGAATACTGGCCACGCCGATGGACGTGAGCACCGCGGTGATCACGATCATGAATTGTGTCGCCAGCGACAGGTCCATGCCATAGGCCTGGGCGATAAACATGGCGGCCACGCATTCGTACAGGGCGGTGCCATCCATGTTGACCGTGGCCCCCAGCGGCAGCACAAAGCTGCTACTGCGCTGTGACACCCCGGCCCGGTTTTGTACGCATTCCATGGTTAATGGCAGGGTGGCGGCGGAGCTGGCCGAGGAAAAAGCGGTGAGCAGGGCTGGTGTCATGGCCTGGATGTGCCGAAACGGTGAGCGTCGGGCCAGGAAAAACACCAATGCCGGCATGAAAACAAAGGCATGCAGGGTGAGCGCGACCACCACTGAAACGAAAAACCAGGCCAGCGGCTCAATGGCATCAAGGCCGGTGCGGGTCACCGTGGCGGCAATCAGGGCGAACACGCCCAGCGGTGTGAAGCGAATAACCAGCATGGTGATTTTCATCACCACCTGATAAATCCCCTCAATCAGATCACGTAGACTGCGGCCGGCATCATTACGCTCGGTACGTAGAAAATAGCCGAACAACAGGGCGAACACGATCAGACCGAGCATCTGGCCCTCGGCGGCTGCGGCGATCAGGTTGGGGGGTAGCATCTGCATCAGGATCTGGGTGAAATCCCCGGCGCCTCGCCCTTCGATGCCGGCCAGCACAGCCTCGGTATCGCTGGCCAGACCAAGCAGTTCCCTGGCCGGCTGGCCGTCGATGATACCGGGGTTGAACAGATTGACGGTAACCAGCCCGATCAGTACCGCGACCACCGTGGTAGTCATGTACAGGGCCACCGTCTTTAGCCCCATACGACCCAGATTGTTGCCGTCACCGACGCTGGTCATGCCGTTGATGATGGCGGTGACAATCAGCGGTACCACCACCATTTTCAGGGCATTGATGAACAGGCTGCCCACCAGATCGTAACCGGCCAGTACCGGCACCCCGAACAGGGTCGAGGTCTCGTTGGTCAGGCTGCCGACCAGGGCACCGGCAAGCATGGCAATAAAGATCTGGTGATGTAGTTTCATGGTGTTCCCTATCGGCTGTTGTTGTTATGGCTCAACGCGCGAACAGGATTACAAGACTACCTGATCCTCGGTGGTGTCACATGGCGGTAATGGCAGGAAGTGCAGCGTTTCACAGCAACTGGCGCAGTACCGCCGGGTCAACCTGGGTGCTCAGGGTTTTCTGGTAGGCAGCCTTCAGTTGTTGATCGGCTTCCACTGGGCCAAGTCGTTCGCACAGCAGCACATAGGTACGGTTCAGCTGATCACGCAGGGCGCCCAGTGCCAATGGTGCCAGGGGGCGTTCGGGGGATTGCAACCAGTATTCCATGGTCAGCCTGATTTCCGTGCCAACCTGGTTGCTGCGCAGCTGGGCGGCCAGGTCCAGGCGCAGCTGGCTGGCGGCCCGGGCGCCGATGCCGTCCCACAGTGAGCGCATCATCTGCTCGAAAGCCTGGCTAAAGGGGTGTTCCTGCGCGTGGCTTTCGCCGCTGTCGGTCAGTGGATCGTCGGCCAGTTCCCGTTCAGACAGGGTCATGGCCTGCACCAGGCTCATATGAATCTGATGCCGACGCTCTCCCAGGTCGAATAACTGACACAGCTCGCTGACAAAGCCCTGCAGGGAAAAACGCGGCCGCTCGGCATAGTGCTGTTGCCAGAGGCTGACCGCCTCCAGTACCAGGGGTTCGTTCATGTAGGGCGTCAGCCCGGTGACAATGGCGCGCCGTCGACGCTGCAGTTCCTGACTCATGAACGGGACTCCGCCGGGTGGGTCAGTTCACTGTTGTACAGGGTGTTCTGGGGGAACTCCGGGTAGCCGCTTTCCGCATGTTCGCTCAGGTCCAGGCCCCGTTGTTCATGCAGAGCCGGTGCCCGCAGGCCGGCAAGCAGAGACACCAGCATGTACATCACCAGGGCGGCGAAGAAGGCCCAGCCAAAGGCCACCACGATGCCCAGCAGTTGTACGGTAATTCGTTCCGGGTTGAACAGGTCACCATCGTAGAACAGGCCAGCGGCCAGGGTGCCCCAGGCACCGGCAAAGGCATGTACCGGCACCGCGCCGACCACATCATCCAGACGCAATGCCAGCAACATTCTCGCTCCAAAGGCGGCCAGGGCGCCGGCAACCAGGCCGGTGAGGACCGCAAAGCCCGGTGTCATTACGGCGCAGCCGGCGGTAACCGCCACCAGACCGGCCAGGCTGCCGTTGACGGTTTCCGTCAACAGAATCGGCCTGCGACTGACCATGCGGTAGACCACACTGCCCACGGCACCTGCTGCAGCGGCGAGCTGGGTGTTCAGGTTGACCTTGGCAATATCCACACTGGCCGCCAAGGTGGAGCCACCATTAAAGCCGAACCAACCGAACCAGAGAATAAAACCGCCCAAGGCTACGTAGGACAGGTTATGACCGGGGATGGCGCGTGGCTGGCCGTGACTGTCGAAACGACCCAGCCGAGGCCCTACCACCAGCACCCCGGCCAGGGCACACCAGCCGCCAATGCTATGCACGACCGTGGAACCGGCAAAATCAATGAAGCCCAGTTTTGCCAGCCAGCCGTCACTGTTCCAGGCCCAGTGGCCGTACAGCGGATAGATCAGCCCGGTGATAATCACAGCCCCGCACAGGTAGCCCACGTAACGGGTACGCTCTGCCATGGCACCGGAGGCGATCGTGGCAGCGGTGGCTGCAAACATGATCTGGAACAGCAGCATGGCCCAGGTATTGCCGTCGGCATGACTGAGCATGAACTGGTCCTCGCCGAACCATCCGGTACTGCTGGTGCCGAACATAAGACCAAAACCCACGCCCCAGAACACCAGCGTGCCCACACACAGGTCCATGTAGTTTTTCATTACCACGTTGAGTGCGTTCTTGGCGCGGCTCAGGCCGCTTTCCAGCAAGGCAAATCCGGCTTGCATGAAGAACACCAGCGCGGCGGCCACGGCAATCCAGACCGTATCGATGGCGCTGAGTGAATCCGCCCTGGCCAGGCCGGGAAGCAGCAGCAAGGGAAACCAGGGTAGGCGGCGCAGTGACATGATATGAACCCCATTCGTGATAGTGACGAAGGGGAGAGTGCAACGGTTGTGCCAAGCTGGCAGGAAGAAGAATGGCGGTTGATGTGGTGCTTTCTTCGTATTTGTGTGCCCGGGTTTGGGGCGTGGCATTGCAGTGGTGCGGCAGTGTGCACCGAGCTGGTTCGTCTTGCCGTCAGGGGCTCGTGTCCTCAGGTTGGCAAAGTTGCTGAATGCGCTGAAATTCGCGTTCGGCAACTTTCTGTACCGACAGGCGAGGGCGTAGCACCAATTCCATGTGGGTAAATTCCTCGTCCTGGCGCAGTTTTTTTAACAGTAGAGGCTGTGCATAGCTACACACGTAACGAATATCTACCTGATACCAGCGCGGGTTGTCGTGGCTGCTGCGACTGTCAAACCCGGCTGAGTCGGCATCAAACTGGCTGGGGTCGGGGTATGGATCACTGACCACACACGCTTCGCCGACAATGGCAGGCTGAGGGCAACTGGAATGATAGATCAGCACAGTATCGCCTTTGCACATTTCGTCGCGCAGCCGATTGCGGGCCTGGTAGTTGCGCACCCCGTCCCAGCCGCTGGTGCCGTCAGGGCATGCCCGCAAGTCATCAATGGAAAAGGTATCGGGTTCGGTTTTCAGTAACCAGATTGCGCTCACTGTCCCCCCGGGAGATGGTTTTCCTGAAGACAGGTCTTCGCCTGTGCCAGGCTGCCACAGACGTAGACAGGAAACTGCGGTTTGTTCAGGGTCAGCATCATGTTGGCAAAGGTACGGTTGAGGACGCTTTCCAGCACCAGTACCTTGGCTTCGGTAATCTGTTCAAAATCTTCACCACAGGCGTATCGGGCGGCGGTAAAATCCAGTCCGCGGATGCGCCCTACGTAGATGGCAAGCTGCTTGCGCTGACGATTCATATTGAACAGGGTCAGCCGCTGCCGATAGATCGACAGCTCCACGCGCATGTCCACCAGGGTGCCGTTTTTCAGATCCACCAAGGTGAAGGGGCCGTCTTGTGACACGGTAACTGCAGTCATGCTTATCCTTTCATAGGCAACGTGTCAGCATTTTATACGCAATCCTGTTGCTCCTGGAAATGATGGCACCTGATTCCCTTTGCTGACATTGCGGTAACGCACATAATTTTCAGCGAAAAACCGAGCATACCTGTCTGCATGCCAACAAGTTATTCTCTGGCAGGCTTTCGCCATGGAATCTGTGCTAATCTTCGGCGCCTGCTCGAGGAGGATGCCGTGATTAGCCCGCAACAACACAAAGAAGCCGTTACCACCCTGCAGACAGTCAGGGATTGCCTGCGTTTCGGGGAGAGCGCCCTGCGTGCCGGCGAGGTCTTCTTTGGTCACGGTAATGATGATCCCTGGGACGAGGCGCTGGCCTTGCTGATGCACACCTTGTCCCTGCCGCTGCAAAGTGACCCACGTATCCTTGACGCCCGCTTGTTGCCCTCTGAAGTCAGTGACTACCTGGAGCTCCTGTCTCGGCGTGTGAACGAGCGGGTGCCGGTCCCTTACCTGACCCATGAAGCCTGGTTTTGCGGGTTGCCCTTTTACGTGGACGAGAGGGTGCTGATTCCCCGCTCACCGCTGGCGGAACTGATCGAGCAATCCTTCACTCCCTGGGTAGAACCGGATCAGGTCCATGCGGTGCTGGATCTGTGTACCGGCAGCGGGTGTATTGCCATTGCCTGTGCCTATGCCTTCGAGCATGCCCGGGTGGATGGTAGTGATATCAGTGACGATGCCCTGGCGGTCTGTGAGGACAACATCCGCCGGCACGGCCTGGAAGGGCAGGTGAGAGCTCTGCATTCCGATGGCCTGGCCCAGGTGGGTGGCCCCTACGACCTGATTGTCTCCAATCCGCCTTACGTGGATGCGCAAGATATGGCCAGCCTGCCGGATGAATACCGCCACGAACCGGAGCTGGCGCTGGCTTCAGGGGACGATGGCCTGGACTTTACTCGCCGCCTGCTGCTCGATGCCCCTGATCAGCTTACCGAGCACGGGGTATTGATTGTGGAGGTGGGTAATAGCTGGGAAGCCATGATCAATCAGTGGCCGCAGGTGCCTTTCTTCTGGTTCGAATTCGAGCGTGGCGGCCATGGGGTATTCATGCTTACCCGCCAACAGCTGCTAGAATATCGCGAACAGTTTTCTTCCTGAGCCGCTGACGCGTCTCTCGCCTTGCGGGTGAGAGGGCAAACAATGGCCCAATGCTTTTTGAGGATCCGCATGTCCGGCAACAGTTTCGGTGAACGTTTTCGCATCACCACCTTTGGTGAGAGTCATGGCCTGGCACTGGGGGCCATCGTGGATGGCTGCCCGCCGGGGCTGGAAATCAGCGAGGAAGACTTGCAGGTGGAGCTGGACCGGCGCAAGCCCGGTACCAGTAAGTACACCACCCAGCGCCGCGAGCCGGATCAAGTGAAGATCCTTTCCGGGGTGTTCGAGGGCAAGACCACCGGCACCTCCATCGGCTTGCTGATCGAAAACACGGATCAGAAGTCCAAGGACTATTCCGATATCGCTACCACCTTCCGGCCCGGGCATGCGGACTATACCTATACCCAGAAATACGGCTTCCGCGATTACCGGGGCGGCGGTCGCTCCTCTGCTCGGGAAACTGCCATGCGCGTGGCGGCCGGGGCCATTGCCCGCAAGTACCTCGAACAGACGCTGGGCATTCGCATCTACGGTGGTTGTACCCAGATCGGTGAGGTGAAAGCGGAGCAGTTCGACTGGGGCTCGGTAAACAGCAACCCCTTCTTTTTCCCGGACACGGCCAAGGTGCCGGAGCTGGAAGCACTGATTAATGCCCTGCGCAAGGATGGCTCTTCCATTGGTGCGCGGGTGGAAGTGTTTGCCGATGGCGTTCCGCCGGGTTGGGGCGAGCCGGTGTTTGATCGTATCGATGCGGACCTGGCCAAAGCGATGATGTCCATCAACGCTGTCAAGGGTGTGGAAGTGGGTGACGGCTTTGCGGTGGTCAACCAGCGCGGCGAACAACACCGCGACGAGATGACTCCGGAAGGGTTCCTCAGCAACCACGCCGGCGGCGTGCTCGGGGGTATCAGCTCCGGTCAGACCATCCGTGTGGCCATGGCACTCAAGCCCACCTCAAGCATTCTGATTCCCGGCAAGAGTATTGATCTGCAAGGCAAGCCGGTGGAAGTGGTTACCAAGGGGCGGCATGATCCATGCGTTGGTGTGCGCGCCACCCCCATCGCCGAAGCCATGCTGGCGCTGGTGCTGATGGATCACTGCCTGCGCCACAGGGGCCAGAATGGTGATGTGAAACCGCCTTTCCCGCCGATTCCAGGGTAAGTAAGAAGACAATGGGGGATTCCAGCGGCAGCCTGTGCGGGTTACAGGTTGCCGTTGGTATCTTTCTGGCTCTCCATGTACCGGTTTTGGCAAAGGACTGTGTTTTCTGATGCCCTATTACTGGCGACTGTCAGGCTTCTATTTCCTCTATTTCGGACTGCTGGGCACCCTGGTGCCTTACTGGTCCCTGTACCTGAAGGACCTGGGTTTCAGTGCTGCTGCCATCGGCTTGCTGATGGCCATTCCGCAGCTGACCAAGATTGGTGCGCCTAACCTGTGGGGGTGGCTGGCGGATCGTAGCGGCCAGCGGCTGCGTATCATCCGTACTGGCAACCTGCTGGCGGCGATCGTGTTCTTGCCGGTGTTCTGGGTCGATCAGTTCTGGTCCATGGCGGCACTGCTGGTGTCGTTCAGTTTCTTCTGGAACGCGGTACTGGCACAGTTTGAAGTGCTCACCCTGCAGTCTCTGGGGCGTCAATCTCACCGTTACAGTCTGGTGCGCCTGTGGGGATCGGTGGGGTTTATCCTGGCGGTGCTGATGCTTGGCGAGGCGCTGGACCGACTTGGCACTGACCTGCTGCCCTGGGTGTTAAGCGCGCTGTTGTGGTTGCTCTGGCTGGGTACGCTGACCTTGCCGGCGGACGACGGGCAGGCGCGTCACCGGGAAGAGGGTGGGCCATCTGTGTGGGGCGTGTTGCGCCGCCCGGCCGTTTCCCTGTTTCTGATATCGGCTTTTCTGATGCAACTCTCTCATGGGCCTTACTACACCTTCTATAGCATCTATCTGCAGGATCTGGGGTTCAGCAAATTCGTGGTGGGTGGCCTGTGGGCGCTGGGGGTACTGGCAGAAGTGGGGCTGTTTCTGATCATGCATCGGTTGATGCGGCGTTTCTCCATTCCCTGGATTCTGGTCGCCAGTCTGCTGTTGGCAGCTCTGCGTTGGCTGCTGATTGGGGTGGTGGCCGATTCGTTGTTATGGCTGGCGTTTGCCCAGCTGCTCCACGCCGCCAGTTTTGGCAGCTTTCACGCGGCCAGTATCGCCTGGGTGCACAGGCAGTTCGGGGCGTCGCTGGGCGGCCAGGGTCAAGCCCTGTATTCAAGCCTGGGTTTTGGTGCTGGCTGGGCTGCGGGGGCCGGATTGTCCGGCTTTTTCTGGCAGCAGTGGGGGGTGAATCTCTTTTACGGAGCGGCATTGGCCGCGCTATTGGCGGCCATGTTGCTGATCGTGGGCGGTGTGACCAGCTCCAACAGAGCGGATTGAGGCGTTACAGCCCGGATGCTTCCAGTGCCTGCAAAAATGCCTTGGCGGCATTGGAGCGGGTGCGGGCCGGGTGGATAACCACCCCCAGCTCCCGCTCCGGCAACGGTACATCCACGGCCAGTTCTACCACAGAGCCATCTACCATGGTGGCCGGCAGTACGCTCCAGCCCAGACCGATGGACACCATCATGTGGATGGTTTCCAGGTAATTGGTAGACATGGCGATATTGAGCTTCAGGTTATGCTCGTCAAATAATCTCTCTACAATGCCGCGGGTAAAGGTGACCGGTGACGGCAGAATGGCACTGTAGCCGGTAAGGGTTTCGAGGGTGATATTTTCCACCTTTGCCAGCGGATGCTCTGGTGCGCACATGAACACCAGAGGGTCGCGCCAGATTACATCACTCTGCAGGCGATCATCTGGCTGTGGGGGCAGGGTAACCACACCCATTTCCAGTTCCCCGTGCAGCACCCCCTCCCAGGCTTCTTCCGAATCGATAAAATGAATGTCCAGCTCTACCTTTGGATAGTCCCGGGAGAACTGTCGCAGTACCGGCGGCAGGCGATGCAGGCCGATATGGTGGCTGGTGCCGATACGCAGTTTGCCGGTGACCGAACCGGACAGATCGTGAATGGCCCGGGCCATGTCTTCCACATCCATCAGAACCTGGCGGGCCCGTGGTAATAGGGAACGACCTGCTTCGGTGAGCTGGATCTGACGACCCACCCGATCAAACAGGCGAGCGCCCAGCTGCTGTTCTAGCAGGGCGATACGTTTGCTGATCGCAGGCTGGGTGATGTAGAGGCGCTCTGCGGCGGCAGAAAACGAGCCGGTTTCGGCCACCGCCATGAAGGCGCTGAGGGTCGGCGTATCTATCATTCCCGGGGCATCCAGTTGTTCGGTTGCGAGATAATAATTGGTTATCTTAAAAATGAAAAATATGAATTGGATTTATTGATGGGTGAACCCTACATTAATCGTTATTGACAAACCAGTCGCAATGGTGAAGTTGCTGCAGTGCGGCGTAGGGAGAGAAGCATGGCCGGCAAGACCCTCTATGACAAATTGTGGGACGCTCATCTCGTCACCGAGCGTGAGGATGGCTCCGCCCTGATCTATATAGATCGCCAGATCATCCATGAGGTGACCTCGCCCCAAGCGTTTGAGGGGCTGCGTCTGGCCGGTCGTAAACCCTGGCGCACCGGCGCCAGCGTGGCCACCATTGATCACAACGTGCCCACCACGCCGTTCAAATCGGCGGCTGAGATCGTGGATGATACCTCCCGGATCCAGGTGCAGACCCTGCAGGACAATACCAAAGAGTTTGGTATTACCGAGTTCGGCATTGGCGATGTACGCCAGGGTATCGTTCACGTGATGGCTCCGGAGCAGGGAGCTGTGCTGCCTGGCATGACTGTGGTTTGTGGTGATTCCCATACTTCCACCAACGGTGCGCTGGCCTGTCTGGCCCATGGTATCGGCACCAGTGAGGTAGAGCATGTGCTGGCCACCCAGACCCTGGTGGCCAAGAAGATGAAGAACATGCGCGTGGCCGTGGAAGGGGATCTGGGGCCTGGTGTCACTGCCAAGGATGTGGTGTTGCATATTATCGGTGTCATCGGCACCGCCGGCGGTACTGGCTACGCCATTGAATTCGCTGGCAGCGCCATTCGCGGTTTGTCCCTGGAAGGGCGCATGACCATCTGCAACATGGCCATTGAGGCTGGCGCCCGTGCCGGCATGGTGGCGGTGGATCAGACCACTATCGATTACGTGGAAGGCCGCCCCTTTGCGCCGAAAGGTGAGGACTGGGATAAGGCGGTGGATTACTGGCGCACGCTGGTATCCGACGCGGATGCCGAGTTCGACGCGGAAGTGAATATTGATGCGGCGGATATCCGTCCGCAGGTGTCCTGGGGCACCAGTCCCGAGATGGTGGTGCCGGTGGATGGCATGTTGCCGGACCCGCAGGCCGAAAGCGATGAGGTGAAGCGTTCCGGCATGCAGCGGGCCTATGAGTACATGGGGCTGAAACCGGGTGTTCCGGTCACGGATATCCAGGTTGACCGGGTCTTCATCGGTTCCTGCACCAACTCACGTATTGAAGACTTGCGAGCCGCCGCCGAGGTGGCCAAGGGCCGAAAAAAAGCGGATTCCGTCAAGCAGGTGCTGGTAGTTCCGGGTTCGGGTCTGGTCAAGCAGCAGGCGGAGAAGGAAGGGCTGGACAAGGTCTTTATCGAAGCGGGCTTCGAATGGCGGGAGCCGGGCTGTTCCATGTGTCTGGCCATGAACCCGGATCGCCTGGAAGCTGGAGAACACTGTGCGTCCACATCCAACCGTAATTTCGAAGGCCGTCAGGGCAATGGTGGTCGCACACATCTGGTGAGTCCGGCCATGGCAGCGGCTGCCGCAGTCGCTGGCCATTTTGTGGATATTCGCGAACTCGACCGGGCCTGAGGAGCAGATCATGGAAAAATTTATTCGTCAGGAAGGGCTGGTTGCGCCGTTGGATCGTGCCAATGTGGATACCGACCAGATCATTCCCAAGCAGTTTCTCAAGTCCATCAAACGCACCGGTTTCGGGCCGAATCTGTTTGATGAGTGGCGCTATCTGGATGAAGGGTTCCCCGGCCAGGACAGCAGTCAGCGCCCGAAAAACGAAGATTTTGTGCTGAATCAGTCCCGTTATCAGGGTGCCAGCATTTTGCTTACCCGTCGCAACTTCGGGTGCGGCTCCAGCCGTGAGCATGCCCCCTGGGCGCTGATGGATTTTGGTTTCAAGGCCATCATCGCGCCCAGCTTTGCGGATATCTTCTACAACAACTGCTTTAAAAACGGGTTGTTGCCCATTGTGTTGTCTGAGGATAACGTGGAAGCCCTGTTCAGAGCGGTGGAAGGGAAGGAAGGCTTCCGAATCACAGTCGATCTGGAGCAACAGCAGGTGATCCCGGAAAGCGGGGAGCCGTTGTCGTTCGAGATTGATGAGTTTCGCAAGCATTGTCTGCTGAACGGTCTGGATGAAATCGGCCTCACGCTCAACGAGGCAGACACCATCCGTGCCTATGAAGCACGCCGCGCCGAGCGGGAACCCTGGATTTTCCAGTAACAAAGTCCGGGACCATTAAAAGAAAAAACAAGGAGGCGACACATGTTGCGAATTTTATCTTTGCTGTCAGTACTGACTCTGGCCGGTTGTGCGACCGGCATGTACAACGAACCGGACGCGGATGACGCGGCCAAACTGAGCGTGGACAACCAGCTTTCCGTAGCCGAAAAAGGCGATGGCGGTGGTGGCTGGCAGATGCCCACCAGTAGCTCTGCCAAGGCTGAAATCTTCAAGGTCGACGGTGACCGGATTTCCGAGCAGGGCGGTGTGGAATCGGTATTCATTGATGCCGGTGAGCGTTCCGTGGAAGTGTTTGCCGATCAGGGCGGCATCCTGCGGTTCGGTAAATTCCGCCATACCTTTGAAGAAAAGGGTATTTATCAGGTGCGGGTGAAGCCGTCTTCCGGCAACAAGGGTGACTACACTCTGGAGCTGGTCAAGGCCTCGGCACCTGACGATGTGCTGGTGAGCAAAAACTTTTAATCAACCGATCAAGCACTTGGATCAAGTAGTAACAGGAAGCAGGTAATGAGCAAGGTACTGGTGTTGCCCGGTGACGGTATCGGCCCGGAAATCGTGGATGAAGCGGTGAAGGTGCTGAATGTCGCCAAACAGAAGTTTGGCCTCGATGTAGAGCTGGATGAGGCCCTGGTGGGCGGCGCGGCGGTGGATGCGGAAGGTGATCCGCTGCCGGAAGGTACTTTGGAGAAGGCCCGCGCTGCGGATGCGATCCTGTTTGGCTCCATTGGTGGCCCCAAGTGGGACACCATCGAGCGGGACAAGCGCCCGGAGCGCGGCCTGCTGCGCCTGCGTTCCTCGCTGGGGCTGTTTGCCAATCTGCGCCCGGCGATCCTGTTTCCGCAGCTGGCGGATGCCTCAAGCCTGAAACCCGAAGTGGTTTCCGGCCTTGATATCCTGATTGTTCGTGAGCTGACCGGCGGCATCTACTTCGGTCAGCCCCGCGGTATCAAGGAAGAGAACGGCGAGCGCGTGGGTTTCAATACTTACGTGTACACCGAATCGGAAATGCGCCGTATCGCCAAGGTGGCGTTCGAGCTTGCCATGAAGCGTGGCAAGCGCGTTTGTTCAGTGGACAAGGCCAATGTTCTGGAAGTCACTGAACTGTGGAAAGAAGTAGTCACCGAGGAGGCCAAGGCCTACCCGGAGATCGAGTTGTCTCACATGTATGTGGACAATGCGGCCATGCAACTGGTGCGTGCGCCGAAACAGTTTGATGTGATTGTCACCGGTAACCTGTTCGGTGACATTCTCTCCGATGAAGCCGCCATGCTCACCGGCTCCATCGGAATGCTGCCCTCCGCGTCCCTGGACGAGCACCGCAAGGGCTTGTACGAACCCTGCCACGGCTCGGCACCGGATATTGCCGGCCAGGGTATTGCCAACCCGCTGGCGACCATCATGTCGCTGGCCATGCTGATGCGTTACAGCCTGGAGCGCGGCGATGTGGCTGATGCCATTGAAGCTGCGGTAGAGCGGGTGCTGGATCAGGGGTTGCGTACTGCGGACATCTACACCGAGGGCACTCGCAAAGTGGGCACTGAAGAGATGGGTAACGCCGTGGCCGAAGCTCTGGCCCAGGCGTAATAGCGCGTTCACCCGTTTATTCACAGATAGAAAGGGCAATCCTTTCAGGAGACTGTTTTCCAATGAAGAAAGTCGGTTTTGTCGGCTGGCGTGGCATGGTGGGTTCCGTTCTTATGGAACGCATGATTGCCGAAAATGATTTTGCAGATATCGAACCGGTCTTTTTCTCGACCTCCCAGGTCGGACAGGCGGGCCCCGATGTGGGCAAGGATATTCCTGCCCTGGGCGATGCCAAGAGCATTGATGAGCTGAAAAGCCTGGATGTGATCGTGACCTGTCAGGGTGGCGATTACACCAATGAGGTGTATCCCAAACTGCGTGAAGCTGGCTGGGACGGTTACTGGATTGATGCCGCTTCTGCGCTGCGTATGGCGGACAACAGCGTTATCGTGCTGGACCCGGTCAACCGCAATGTGATCGACAGTGCCCTGGATAAGGGTGTGAAAGATTATGTGGGTGGCAACTGCACCGTCAGCCTGATGCTGATGGCCCTGGGTGGCCTGTTCAATGAGGGTTTGGTCGAATGGGCGAGTGCCCAGACTTACCAGGCGGCATCCGGTGCCGGTGCCCAGAACATGCGCGAGCTGATCGCCCAGATGGGCAAGATTCATGGCGATGTAGCGGACAAGCTGGCTGACCCGGCCAGTGCGATTCTGGACATTGATAGCCAGGTAGCCGCGACGATGCGCAGCAGCGATCTGCCCACGGACCATTTCGGTCATTCCCTGGCAGGCTCTCTGCTGCCCTGGATCGACAAGGAAATGGAAAACGGTCAGAGCAAGGAAGAGTGGAAGGCCCAGGCAGAAACCAACAAGATCCTGGGTCGAGGCGCGGATCCCATTGCTCTGGATGGCACCTGTGTGCGTATCGGCGCCATGCGTTGTCACGCCCAGGCTCTGACAGTGAAGCTCACCCGCGATGTGCCGCTGGATGAAATCTACGACATCATCGGCAAGGCCAATGACTGGGTAAAAGTGGTGCCCAACGAGAAAGAGGCTACTCTGCGGGATCTCACCCCCACAGCGGTAACCGGCACCTTGAGCATCCCGGTGGGTCGTCTGCGCAAGCTCAACATGGGCGGCGAGTACCTGAATGCCTTTACTGTGGGCGACCAGCTGTTGTGGGGCGCGGCGGAGCCGCTGCGTCGCATGCTGCGCATCCTTATGGAGCGCTAAAAAGCAGTTAAAAGTTGAAAGTGGGAAAAGCGCGGGCAGGGCCTAAGTTATATCAAGGCCGTGCCCGCGTTTGTATTTGTGGGGGATAATTGTCGCCCCTGCAGCATCGTTCTTGCGAGGTTTCTATGCGCGCTATCAATCTTGCCATTGTCGGTGCTACCGGGCTGGTCGGTGAGGCTATTATCAAGTTGCTTGCAGATCGTCAGTTTCCGGTAGGCGACCTCTTTGTGCTGGCGTCAGAGAATGGAGCCGGCGGCAAGGTGTCCTTTGCCGGCAAGTCGTTGACCGTCAAAAAAGCTGAAGACTTCGACTTCTCCCAGGTGGAGGTGGCGTTGTTTGCTGCCGGTGCCACGGTCAGCCAGCATCTTGCACCCATTGCCGCGGAGGCCGGGGCAGTGGCGGTGGACCTGTCGCCGGCGTTTCGTTACGAATCCGATGTGCCGTTGCTGGTCGCCGACGTCAATGATGACCTGCTTGCCCAGGCCCGGGAAAACAACCTGGTTGCCTGTGCTGATGCTGCCACCGTGCAGCTGGTGCGGGCACTCAAGCCCCTGGCCGATCTGGCTCCTCTGCAGGAAGTGTTGGTGACCCAGTTTCAGGCCGTATCAGCCACCGGAAGAAGCGGGGTGGATCAACTGGCCCAACAGAGCGTGCGTTTGCTCAACGGCTTGTCCCCCAGCGAGGCTGCCCAGGCCCAGATTGCCTTTAATGTGCTGCCGGTGAGCGGACAGGTCCAGGAAAACGGCTTCACTAGCGAAGAACTCAAGTTGATGCTGGAAACCCGTCGGGTTCTGGCCGACCAGCCTGTGTCGGTACAGGTCACCACGGTGCGGGTGCCGGTCTTCTATGGCCACGGGCAGAGTGTGTCGGTTCGTAGCATTCAGCCCCTGGCAATGGCTCAGGCCCTGAGCGTTTGGGAGGGGCAGAGCGACCTGGAAGTGCTGGAAAATGATGACCCTCAGGCCATGTCACCGGTGGCTTCGGTGGAAGGGGAGCCCCGCCTGCGGATTTGCCGAACTCGGGAAGACATGGAAGGCAGCGGCGGTTTGAGCTATTTTAGCGTCGCTGACAATGTCCGTTGGGGGGCCGCTTTGAATGCGGTGAAGGTGGTCGAGAAGTTGCTAAAAGACTATCTGTAATGGATACTTACTGACATTATGTGACGCGGTTTCTAGGTTTTGACCCCTGCCTGGGGCAGAATGTGTGATCAGCGTCATAGGACTGCTTGCCGCCTCGGGTTCGTCCGGTAGCGCCCGCGGGATCGGGCTGAGCGCGGGAAACATAATAAATAAAGGGTTCGACCATGCTTCGAAAACTTGGGTTTGGCTTAACCGCACTGGTCATCATGTCACCAGGCGTTGCGGCGGCTTTAGGGGTTGGGGAATACGAGCTGAATTCCTACCTTAACCAACCCCTGGATATGGAAATTTCTCTGCATGAGGTCGGCGATCTGACCGCAGAGGAAATCCTCGTGAATCTGGCGTCGCAGGCCGAATTTGACGCAGCCGGGGTGGATCGCTCCTATTTTCTCAACCGCATGGATTTCGCGGTTGAGCTCCAGGCCGGTGATAAAGCGTTGTTGCATATCACCACGGATCAGCCGGTTCGCGAACCCTATCTGAATTTTCTGGTGGAATTTCTCTGGCCCACCGGTCGCTTGATGCGTGAGTACACGGTGTTGCTGGATCCCCCCAGCTATGCTGACAGCGCCGCTACCACTGCGCCAACCATTAGCCGGGTCCCGCAACCGGTTAGTCGCAGTGAGCAGGAACCTCAATCCGCTCCGAGTGGTCCTGCCGCGCAACCACCGACGCAAGCAACGTCACCGGAATCCAGCAGCCCGGCTACGGTTAGTGGCCAACCGGTGGCCGACACAGGCCAGCGCAACACTTATACGGTGAAGGCGTCCGACACCATGTGGCGTATCGCCCTGGATAATCGCCCGGCAGAAAGTGTGTCTGTGCAGCAGATGCTGGTCGCTATCCAGACCATGAATTCTGATGCCTTTATCAACAATAACGTCAATCTGGTTAGGGAAGGCACGGTGCTTCGTATCCCTAACGAACAGGAAGTGCGCAATATCTCCACCCGCAGTGCCATCGTGGAAGTGGCTGACCAGAATCGGAAATGGCGCGAGATGCTGGAGGCCCGTGGTATTCAGGCACCTCAGCAACGCGCACAGCTGGATGGCAGTCGTCAGGTCGCCGACAGCGACGACAATGAGTCGGGGCCGACCACCGGCCAGGTGAAACTGGTTTCTCCGGAATCTACTGCCGGTGTGGATGATGGTGACAGCACTGGCTCAGCTCGTGACGGCAGCGCTAATACCGCCGTGCTTGAGAATGAGTTGGCGATTCGTGACGAAAACCTGGACCGTCTTGACCGCGAAAACTCTGAGCTGAAATCCCGCCTTGATGATCTGGAGGCGCAGACCCGCACCAGCGAGCAACTGCTGAAACTGCGTAACGATCAGATTGCCCAGTTGCAGGAAGAGCTCCGAAAGCTGCGCGAAGATCAGGGTGTCGCCGTGGAAGGTGATGACCCGTTGATGGATGAGCCGACCGAATCTGAAGTGACAGCCTTGGATGATGGCTCTGCTGGCGGTGACGTTGATATGGCGGCTGCCGATCAGGAATCCACTGAACCCAAGCAGGGCGCCGACTCTGACGCCACAGCCGATGCCAATGCGTCTGAGACAGCAACGGATACGGATGTCGCCGGCGATGCTGCCGAGGGCGTAGAGAGCACTGAGTCCTCTGAACAGCTGGAAGGCGCCGATGTCGTGGCTGCTGATGGGGAAGCTGAGGTTGAAAAAACGCCGGAGGTGGCCAAGCCCAAGCCGGTTGCGCCTGCACAGCCTCCTGCCCAACAGCAGGGCGGCATTGTCGATCTCTTGCTGGATAACCTGATGTATATCGGCCTGGCGCTGATTGCCATTCTGGTGTTGCTCTTCCTGCTGCTGCGCGGCAAGAAGAAAGATGATGCTGATGAAGAGGCTAGTGGTGCTCTGTTTGAAGACCTGAATGATGAAGGCCAGGATGAATTCGGGCTCAATCTCGATGATGATGATGTCGCTGCAGGCGCAGTGAGTGAGCAGGATGACGAAGCCGAAGTGCCGGAGCAGGGCAGCAGCCAGGATCCGCTGGAGGACGTAGAAGTCTATGTGGCCTATGGTCGCTACCCGCAGGCGGTTGACTTCCTGCGCAACGAGATCAACAAGCATCCCCAGCGAGCCGATCTGAAAGTCCGTTTGCTGGAGCTGCTCAAGGAAATGAATGACGATGCTGCTTTCCGGCAGCAGACCAGCATTTTTGCCGGTACCTCCCCTGAGGTGGATCAAGCCATCGCTCGTCTGGGAGGTAGTGTGCCTTCACAGGCCTCAGACCGCGATGATGATGCGTTGTCCCTGGATGATCTTGAAATGGGGCTCTCTTCCGATCTGGGTGACGATGTGCCCACCATGCAGGCGGATGAGCCGGAAGCAGAAGCATTCTCCATTGCCTCAAGTGATCAGGAAAAAGAGGAGCAGGGCGACCAGCTGGCCGATTTCGATTTCGAGCTGGATGCTGATGAGGATAGCGACAGTGAAGATCACACCCTGATGCTGGATCCTTCCGGGGATACGGCCTCGCTGGATGATGATTTCAGCCTGGATTTTGAGGACGACAGCAAGACCCAAGCTGAGCAGGAAACGCCTCTGTCAGACGCCGACAAGAAGTCTCTGGGTGCCAGCCCGGTGCTGGAATTTGACGATGTCAGCTCTTCGTCCATCGGCGATGATACCGAATACGGTGATCTGAACCTGGATGATATGAGTCTCGAGTTCGATGAGTCTGGCGACAGCGAAGACAGCAAGGAAGAACTGGATCTTTCCCTGGATGATCTGGACCTGGACGGAGACTCTGGTAACAGTACGGATGACACCCTGACGGACCTGGACCTGGAACTGGATGCGGCGGAGAAATCCCTGGCCGGTTCTGCGGACACTGACGACAAGGATGATCTTGCCGATCTGGATCTGGAGATGCCCGCTGATGAGCCGACCCCGGCGTCCGAGCAGGCCACTTCTCTGGAAGATCTGCTGGGTGACGATGACCTGCAGCTGGACGATCAGGACGACAGTTTGTCTCTGGATGAAGAGCCGGTTCAGGAAGCGTCACCGTCCGAAGCGCCGATTCCTGAGCCTGAACCGGAAGCCCCGGCTGCTGCCGCTGAGCCGGTAGACGATATTGAGCCGTCTCCTGCACCCCAGACAGACAGCGACGTGTTGGGAGACGAGGATGATTTCGACTTCCTCGGAGAGACCGACGAAAACGCCACCAAGCTGGATCTGGCCAAGGCCTATATCGACATGGGGGACACGGAAGGTGCCCGCGATATCCTCAACGAGGTGATTTCCGAAGGTAGCGACCAACAGCAGGCGGAAGCTCGTGAGCTGATGGGGCAGGTTGGCTGATCGTCCTGCGCTAGGAAAAAAGGGGGCGATGCCTTAAGGTATCGCCCCCTTTTTGTTTTGGTGGAACCATGGCCCGCATCGCCCTGGGAATTGAATACGACGGTACCGACTTTCGCGGCTGGCAGACCCAGCAGGCCGGTGTCAGAACCGTGCAGGAATGTCTTGAAAAGGCGTTGTCGAAAGTGGCTGATCACCCGGTGGCGGTGGTCTGTGCCGGTCGCACCGATGCGGGCGTGCACGGCACTGGTCAGGTGGTGCATTTTGACTCTGATTCACCCCGGGAGATGAAAAGCTGGATCATGGGAGGCAATACCAATCTGCCGCGGGATGTGACCGTGCGCTGGGCCACTCCAGTGAGTGAGGAATTCCATGCCCGTTTTTCTGCGGTCAGTCGTCGTTATCGTTACGTGATCTACAATCACTCGCGCCCGCCGGCCCTGTTCCGAAATCAGGTGACCTGGAATTACCGGCCGCTGAATCTGGATGCTATGCGTGAAGCAGCTTCCTGTCTGGTCGGCAGTCATGATTTCACCGCTTATCGTAGTGTGCATTGTCAGGCGAAGTCACCGCACAAGACGCTACACAGCCTGAAACTGTACGAATATGGCAAGGTGATCGTTCTGGAAGCCCATGCTAACGCCTTCTTGATGCATATGGTGCGTAATATAGCGGGTGTGCTGATGACTATCGGGGCTGGGAAGCGGCCAGCACGCTGGGCTAGAGAGGTGCTTGAATCGAAGGATCGCCGCAAGGGGGCAGCAACAGCACCACCATTTGGCCTCTATCTCGTGGATATCGAATACCCGGATCATTTCGATCTACCCAGAGAGCCGCTTGGCCCCCTGTGGTTGCCGCATTCCCTTGAGGCATAATGAACATCGGGCAGTGGTGAATGGTTTATTGCTAATGCCCCGAAACATCCCTAATTCGCCGGGCTTTTGATACACTGGAGAACCCATGGCCATACCCCGGGTCAAAATCTGTGGCATCACCCGCATCGAGGATGGACTGGCGGCAGCAAGCGCCGGTGCTGATGCCATTGGTCTGGTGTTTTACGAGCCCAGCCCCCGTTACGTTACGGTCGCCCGGGCGGCGGCAATCTGTGCCAGCCTCCCCCCGTTCGTGACTACTGTCGGTTTGTTCGTGAATGCGTCACAAGCTGCCATCGACCATGTGCTGGCCCAGGTGCCGCTGGATCTGCTGCAGTTTCATGGTGATGAATCCGCACAGTTCTGTACCCGCTTTTCGCGCCCTTGGATCAAGGCGGTGCGAATGAAAGACGATGTGGATCTGTATCGCTGCTCGGAGCAATACCGGGAGGCGGCAGGGTTGCTGGTAGATAGCTATGTACCTGGTGTGCCAGGTGGCACCGGGGAAACGTTTAACTGGGGCAGATTGCCAAAAGATCTGCCTCTTCCCGTGGTACTGGCCGGTGGCCTGCACCCGGGTAATGTGGCCGATGCCGTGGCACAGGTGCGGCCATGGGCGGTGGATGTCAGCGGCGGTGTTGAGCAGAAGACTGTTCAGGGCGGCCGCAGCGGTGGGATCAAGGATCACTCCGCCATCCGCGCCTTTATCAAAAGTGCGAAAATACGAGGAGTAGCTGGTGTCTGAACGCCCTGATTTTTCTGCTTTTCCTGACGCCCGAGGCCATTTTGGCCAGTTCGGCGGCTGTTTTGTTTCCGAGACCCTGATGGGGGCTCTGGATGATCTGGCCGCCATGTATGAGCGTCTTAAGGATGATCCGCAATTCCGTGCGGATTTCGACTACGATCTGGCCCACTATGTTGGCCGCCCGTCTCCGCTGTATCTGGCGGAGCGATGGTCGAAGCAGCTTGGCGGGGCACAGATCTGGCTCAAGCGTGAGGACCTGAATCACACGGGTGCCCACAAGGTGAACAACACCATCGGTCAGGCTCTGCTTGCCAAGCATATGGGCAAGCCGCGGGTGATTGCTGAAACCGGGGCAGGGCAGCACGGTGTGGCAACTGCCACCGTGGCAGCCCGGCTGGGGCTCAAGTGCCAGGTCTACATGGGGGCCGAGGATGTGGAGCGGCAAAAGCTCAACGTTTACCGCATGAAGCTGCTGGGCGCCGAGGTGATTCCGGTCACGTCCGGCTCGAAAACCCTGAAAGATGCCATGAATGAGGCCATGCGTGACTGGGTCACCAATGTGGATGACACTTTCTACATCATCGGCACCGTGGCAGGTCCGCATCCGTATCCGCTACTGGTGCGCGATTTCCAGTGCGTGATCGGTCGTGAAGCCCGTGAGCAGAGCCTGAAGCAGGCCGGCAAACTGCCGGATGCACTGGTCGCGTGTGTGGGGGGGGGCTCCAACGCCATTGGCCTTTTCCATCCCTTCCTCAATGACGATGACGTGGCCATGTACGGTGTGGAAGCCGCCGGTGACGGCATTGCAACTGGACGTCATGCGGCACCGCTGAGCGCCGGGCGCCCGGGTGTGCTGCACGGTAACCGTACTTACCTGATGGAAGACGATAACGGCCAGATCATCGAAACCCATTCCGTGTCCGCCGGCCTGGATTATCCAGGCGTCGGCCCGGAACACGCCTGGTTGAAAGATCTGGGTCGGGTTAACTATGTGTCCGCGGATGACAAAGAGGCCCTCTCGGCGTTCCGTGAGCTGACCCGGGTAGAGGGAATCATGCCGGCTCTGGAGTCGGCCCATGCGCTGGCCTACGCGCGCAAACTGGCTCCGACCATGTCACCGGATCAGAATATTGTTGTGAATCTGTCCGGTCGTGGGGATAAGGACATTCTGACTGTCGCCGCCATCGATGGCATTGAATTTTAAGGAGCAGTAATGCGTCGTATAGAAAGCTGTTTTCAGCGGCTGGCCGAGCAGAAACGCAAGGCCCTGATACCCTTTGTCACCGCCGGCGATCCTAGCAAGAAAGTGACGGTGCCACTGATGCACGCCATGGTAGAAGCCGGTGCCGACATCATTGAGCTGGGCGTACCTTTCTCGGATCCCATGGCCGATGGTCCGGTGATTCAGAAGGCCTGTGAACGGGCCCTGGCCCATGGCACCTCCACCCATGATGTACTGGCCATGGTCAAGGAGTTCCGCGAGCGCGATACCCGGACCCCGGTGGTACTGATGGGCTATCTGAACCCGGTGGAAGCGCTTGGCTACGAAAGCTTTGCGAAGGCTGCCTCACAGGCCGGCGTGGATGGCATTCTGCTGGTGGACCTGCCGCCGGAAGAAGCGCTGGAAATCAAACCGGTGATGGATACCCACGAGCTGGACATGATTTTCCTGGTGGCGCCGACCACTTCGGATGCCCGTATCAAGCTGATTGGTAAGGCCGGTTCCGGCTACCTGTATTACGTCTCCCTGAAAGGGGTGACCGGCTCCGCATCACTGAATGTGGATGAGGTGGCCGGCCGGGTTGAAACAATTCGCAACCTTGCCCAATTGCCCATTGGTGTAGGCTTTGGTATCAAAGACGCTGAATCTGCGCAGGCGGTGAGCCGGGTGTCCGATGGTGTGGTCGTCGGCAGTGCCCTGGTGAACCAGATCGCTGCCAATCCGGATAACCCGGAGGCCATCAACACGGCCATCAGCGACATACTGGCCGCCATGCGCAAGGCTATGGATCACTAACGGGACCTTTGCATGAGCAACAGCAACTGGCTGGAGAAAATCCTGCCTGCAGTACGTCGCCCCCAGGAAAACCGGCGTAACAATATTCCTGAGGGGCTGTGGCGTAAGTGCCCACGCTGCGACGGGGTGGTGTACCGGCCCGAACTGGACCGCAACATGGATGTTTGCCCGAAGTGTGAACATCACTTGCGTATCAATGCCCGGCGGCGGCTCAAGTTGTTTCTGGACGAAGGGGCACAGACGGAAATCGGTACGGAACTGGCACCGGTAGACCGTCTCAAGTTCAAGGACTCCAAGAAATACAAGGACCGTCTGGTTGCTGCCCAGAAAGCCACTGAAGAAAACGACGCGCTGATTGCCCTGAAAGGCACATTGCACGGAGAGCCTCTGGTGGCCTGTGCCTTCGAATTTAACTTCATGGGCGGCTCCATGGGCTCCGTGGTCGGCGAGCGTTTTGTTCGTGCCGTGGATGTGTGTCTTGAGCAAAAGTTGCCGCTGGTGTGTTTTTCCGCCAGTGGTGGGGCGCGCATGCAGGAAGCCCTGTTTTCCCTGATGCAGATGGCCAAGACCAGCGCGGCGCTTGAAAAGATGCGTCAGGCGGGCCTGCCGTTTATCTCCGTACTTACCGATCCGGTTTACGGCGGCGTTTCCGCATCCCTCGCCATGCTCGGAGATGTGAATGTGGCCGAACCCAACGCGCTGATCGGCTTTGCCGGGCCCCGGGTGATCGAACAGACCGTGCGGCAGAAATTGCCGGAAGGGTTCCAGCGCAGCGAATTCCTGCTGGATCACGGTGCCATCGACATGATCGTAGCCCGCCATGATATGCGCGATACCCTGCATCGCCTGCTGGCGAACATGATGGGCTGGCCCCTACAGACTGTTGATGACTGAAGACTCTGCCGCTTCCGCTCTGGCCGCCTGGCTGGAGCGGATCGAGGCCATGCACCCCACCGAAATCGAACTGGGCCTGGAGCGTATTCGCCAGGTAGCCCACCGCCTTGGGGTGGATACAATGCCGGTACCGGTAATCACCGTGGCCGGCACTAATGGCAAAGGTTCCACCCTGCGCCTTATGCAGGCCCTGGCTGAGCGCCATGGCCGTCGAGTCTGTCTTTACACCTCTCCTCATCTGCATCGCTTCAATGAGCGTGTCCGCCTGCCCGATGGGCTGGCTTCGGACCAGCAGCTCTGTGATGCGTTTGCACAGGTGGAGCAGGCTCGCCTGGACATTTCCCTGACCTACTTCGAGTTCAGTACCCTGGCGGCCCTGTGGTTGTTCCGACAAAGCGGGGCGGACTTGGTGCTGCTGGAAGTGGGGCTTGGGGGCCGGCTTGATGCGGTGAATATCGTCGACCCGGATGTGGCTGTTGTCACCTCGGTGGGGCTTGATCATCAGGACTGGCTGGGCGAGACCCGCGAGGCCATTGCCGGCGAAAAGTGCGGCATTGCCCGCCCCGGCAGGCCGCTGGTCTTCGGTGAGGCGGACTGGCCGGAAAACCTGCCGGCCCTGGCAAAACAGTATGCGGCGGAGCCAGTCTTTGCCGGCCGTGATTTCTGCCTCGATCAGCAGGGCTTAACGCTCGCTGATGGGCGGGAGCTGGCCTTTCCCGGCAAGGTAACCTTGGGCCGGGATAACTTGGCGACCGCCTGTCAGGCGCTCATCCTGGCCGGAGTTCGGGTTGATGCCCAGGACTGTGCGGCAGTGGCGGATGTAACCCTGTTCGGGCGTTGCGAGTTCCTACAGTTGCAGGGGCGTGCCTGCTGGTTTGACGTGGGCCACAACCTGCCGGCGGTGACCCGCTTTCTGCAGCTGTTGCCCTCCTGTGAGGGTCAGCGGCACCTGGTGTTCGGGATGATGGCGGACAAGCCCATTGATGAGGTGGTGGCGTTATTTGCCGGTCAGCCAGTGAACTGGCATCTGGCTGCGCCGGCCATGGCACGGGCGGCATCGCCCGCCAGGCTGGCGGCTGCTTTGCCGTCGCAGGCATCCTGTCGCCAGTATGGCAGTGTCGCCGAGGCACTGCAGGGCGCCCTTGATGCTGCACAGCGTGACGATCAGGTGCTAATCTTCGGGTCTTTCTATACCGTTGCAGAAGCAAGAGTCAGTGGAGAGCAAGGTGGATAAACGAACCCGCCAGCGCATTATCGGCATTGTCTTGTTGTTGGTTCTGGCCGCCGTGCTGGCGCCCTTTGTGTTCCGGTCACCGGAACAGATTCGCAATGCGCTGGATATGCAAATACCGGATCAGCCGGAGATGACGGCGGTGAATGTGGAACCGGTAGTATCTGAAAAGATGGAAAACGCGGCGGCGGAACGTATCCAGTCTGAGCGCCAGGAGGTCCAGGAGACCGCAGAAGAGCAGCTGCAAACCGAGGCGGGCAGTACCGAGAAGTCTGCGGGGGTTGCCCGTGAAGACAGCGAGAGCGAGCCGCTGGTCGACGATGCCCCGGTACCGCCCCCGGTGGCTCCGGATGACGGGCCTGTTCTGGCCGGTTTTGTGGTCCAGGTGGGCAGTTATTCCAGCGCTGATAATGCGGCCGGCGTTGTGGACAAGCTGAAAGCCGCCGGATATCGGGCCTATAGTGAAACCGATAGTCACCAGGGCAAGGTCGTTCATCGTGTCATGGTGGGGCCGGAAATCCACAAGAAGGATGCCGAGCGAACCCGCCAGCAGCTGGCGGATGACAGCCGTTTCGGCTTCAAGGGGCTGGTGCGGATCTACGCGCCCTGATTGCCACCATCCACTGGCTGTATCCATGGGCAAGTGGTTCGGCCTCTGTTAAACTTCGCACCCTGAATTTCCCGGGTGGCTTGCGGCTGACAAGGGCTGCAAATCACCTCGGGACAAGCGTTTATCCGCCGGCGAGAGCACGCTTTACATGAATCTGGCAGACGCCATCATTCTGATCGTCATCGCAATTTCTGCTTTGCTGAGCGTGCGCCGAGGCTTCACTCGCGAAGCCTTTTCGTTGCTCACCTGGGTGGCGGCCTTTATTATCGCGCGCCTGTTCAGTCCGGCCCTGGATCTTCTTCTTCAGGATCAGATCGCTACTCCCAGTCTCCGTGCCGCCGTTGCTTTCGGCCTGCTGTTTGTTTTGACGCTGGTGGTCGGCGCCCTCATTAACCATCTGCTTGGTGAGCTGATCCGTGTCACCGGGCTGAGCAGTACCGATCGATTGCTGGGCATGGTCTTCGGCGCTCTGCGCGGGGTGCTGCTGATGGTCGTGCTGGTAGCCCTGGGGCGGCATCTGTTTGGTGCCGACCCATGGTGGCAAGAATCCACTCTGGTTCCGCATCTGGTCATGATGGAAGCGTGGACCCGGGACATGGGTGAGAAGCTACTCGCCCTGGTCATGAACGTATAAGCAACGAGGGACTGTAAGCATCTTCATATTGAAGGTGTTAACAGGCCCTAACGAGAGGAAAGTACCATGTGCGGCATTGTGGGCATTGTCGGCCATAGCTATGTGAACCAGGGTATCTATGATGCGCTGACAGTCCTTCAGCATCGGGGGCAGGATGCAGCCGGTATCGTTACCTGTGATGGAGACCGTCTCTACCTTCGCAAGGACAATGGCATGGTGCGCGATGTGTTTCGCACCCGCCATATGCGCCGCTTGGTGGGCAACATGGGGATTGGCCATGTACGTTATCCCACCGCGGGCAGCTCCAGCTCGGCGGAAGCCCAGCCGTTTTATGTAAATTCCCCCTACGGCATCACCCTGGCCCACAACGGTAACCTCACTAATGCCGAGGAACTGGCCGAGCATATTTTCCGGGCAGACCTGCGCCATATCAATACTACCTCTGATTCCGAGGTGCTGTTGAATGTGTTCGCCCACGAACTGCAGAGCCTTGGCAAGTTGCAGCCGGAACCGGACGATATCTTTGATGCCGTTGCTGCGGTGCACAAGCGGGTGGAAGGGGCTTATGCGGTGGTGGCCATGATTACCGGTTATGGCATCCTGGCGTTCCGTGACCCCCACGGTATTCGCCCGGTCTGTTTCGGTCGCAAGGACACCCCGGACGGGCCCGAGTACATGGTGGCTTCCGAATCCGTGGCATTGTCTTCTCTGGGCTTTCATATTGAACGTGATCTGGAACCGGGCGAAGCCATCTATATCACCGCCGAAGGGGAGATGCACACCCGCCAATGTGCCGAAAATCCCAGCCTGCACCCGTGCATTTTCGAACAGGTATACCTGGCACGTCCGGATTCAATCATCGACGGTATTTCGGTGTACAAGGCGCGGTTGCGCATGGGCGAGAAACTGGCAGAAAAAGTGGAACGTGAATGGCCGGATCACGATATCGACGTGGTGATTCCTATTCCTGATACCAGCCGTACCTCGGCTCTGCAGATGGCCAACCATCTGGGCGTCAAATATCGCGAAGGCTTCATCAAGAATCGCTATATCGGCCGTACCTTCATCATGCCGGGCCAGCAGCAGCGCAAGAAATCCGTTCGCCAGAAACTCAATGCTATTGAGCTGGAGTTCAAGGGGAAGAATGTCCTGCTGGTGGATGACTCCATTGTGCGTGGAACGACATGCAACGAGATTATCCAGATGGCGCGTGAAGCAGGTGCCAGTAAAGTGTATTTCGCTTCTGCGGCTCCAGCGGTGCAATATCCCAATGTCTATGGCATCGATATGCCGGCAGCGCAGGAGCTGATTGCCCATGGGCGTACTACCGAAGAAATTGGCAAACTGATCGGTGCTGACAAGTTGATTTACCAAGACCTGGAAGATCTGGTGGAGACTTGCAAGGAAGGTAATCCCGGGGTGGAGTCCTTTGACTGTTCCGTGTTCAATGGAACGTATCTGGCGGGCAATATCACACCAGAGTATCTGGCAAGTCTCGAAGCACGTCGCAATGACATGGCCAAGGGCAGCAATGAAAAAACCCAGGCATTGGCAGATAACGAGATTATCGATTTGCACAACACCAACTGAGCACGACCCAAAGGAAAATTGAGGCTATTAATGAACGATCTGGATCCGACACAACTTGATGTGGAAACCCTGGCTATCCGCACTGCACAGTTGCGTACGGACGAGATGGCTCACTCGGATCCGATTTTCCTGACGTCCAGTTTTGTCTATGAAAGTGCGGCCCAGGCTGCGGCTCGTTTCGGGGGGCAGGAGCCGGGTAATATTTATTCCCGTTTCACCAACCCCACCGTGCGCGCTTTTGAGCAACGCCTTGCCGCCCTGGAAGGGGGCGAGGCCTGTGTGGCTTTTGCCTCCGGCATGGCCGCCATCAGTGGCACCTTCTTTTCCCTGCTGGCACCGGGCGATCACATAGTCAGTTCCCGCAGCGTGTTCGGCACCACCAATGTGGTGTTTGACAAATACCTGGCCAAGTTCGGTATCGAGACCTCGCTGGTGGATCTGAGCGACCTGAAGGACTGGGAAGCGGCAATCCGACCGGAAACCCGGATCCTGTATCTGGAAACGCCCTCCAATCCGCTATCGGAAATCGGCGATATCCGTGCCCTGGCCAAACTGGCCCACGACAATGGCGCCTTGCTGGTGGTGGACAATTGCTTCTGCACCCCGGCCCTGCAGAAACCCCTGGAGCTGGGAGCAGATATCATTATTCACAGCGCCACCAAATATCTGGACGGGCAGGGGCGTTGTCTTGGTGGTGCGGTAGTCGGGCCGAAGGCGGAAATGGAAGAAGTGCTGGGCTTTGTCCGCTCCGCCGGCGCCTGCATGAGCCCTTTTAACGCCTGGGTCTTCCTGAAGGGCCTGGAGACACTGAAGCTGCGTATGGAAGCCCAGAGTGCCCGCACCCAGGAGCTGGCCGAGTGGCTGGAAAGCCAGCCAGGCATTGTACGGGTGCACTATGCCGGTCTGAAGAATCACCCCCAACATGCATTGGCCGGTAAACAGCAGTCCGGTTATGGTGCTGTCATGTCCATTGAAGTGGAAGATGCCGCAGGCTGCAGGGATCGGCAGGCAGCCTGGCGCTTTATTGATGCCACCCGGCTGATTTCCATTACCGCTAATCTGGGAGATGTTAAAACGACGATCACGCACCCGGCCTCAACAACTCATGGGCGTGTGAAAGAGGAAGAAAAACAGCGGGCCGGAGTCACCGAAAATCTGATTCGTCTTGCTATTGGCCTGGAATCGGTCAATGACCTCAAGACGGATTTGAGCCGGGGATTGCAGGCGATCGCCAGCGCATAACAATAAGCGCCTGGCGCTTGCTGGCTGACCCCTCGCAAAAGAAGGCGGCATCTCACCGATAGCGCCCGGTCAATACAGAATCAAGGGGAATCATGCAGGCACTGGATAAAGCCCTGGCCCAGGTGGGCCGCGTGGTACTGGGCAAAGAAGAACAATTGAAGCTCGCGCTTACCTGCATGCTGGCCAATGGCCATCTGCTTATCGAAGACCTGCCTGGCATGGGGAAAACCACGCTTGCTCATGCTTTGGCCCGGGTGTTCAAGCTTGAGTACCGGCGGGTGCAGTTCACCAGTGATATGTTGCCGGCGGATATTCTCGGCGTCTCCGTATTCGATCCCAACACACAGCAGTTTTCCCTTCGTGAAGGGCCGGTTTTCACCCAGTTACTGCTGGCCGATGAAATCAATCGGGCCACACCGAAAACGCAGAGTGCGCTGCTTGAAGCCATGGAAGAGCGACAGGTGACCCTGGACGGCGTGACCCGTCCCTTGCCGCAACCCTTCTTTGTTGTTGCCACCCAGAACCCGGTGGATCAGGCGGGAACCTTCGTATTGCCTGAATCGCAGCTTGATCGTTTTCTGATGCGGATTTCCCTGGGCTACCCGGCCCCTGAAGTTGAGCTGCAGCTATTGGCTGGTGGCGACCTGCGTGAGCAGGTTCGTGAGCTGCAGTCAGTGATTAATAGTGAAGGGTTGATCAAGTTGTCACGGGTGGTGGGTAAAGTCCGCGCCAGCCATGAGTTGCTGGACTATGTTCAGCGTTTGCTGGATACCACCCGTTCCGATGACCGTTTCGTCGCTGGGCTGTCTCCCCGAGCCGGCCTGGGCTTGCTCAAGGCAGCCCGGGCCTGGGCCCTGGTCAGTGGCAGGGATTATGTATTGCCGGAAGATGTGCAGGCGGTATGGCCATCCGTGGCGGAGCACCGTCTGAGTGCCCGTCAGGGGGGGAGTGTGGCGGCCATTACCCAGTCCCTGCTGCAGTCCGTGCCAGTCATACGTCGCTAATCCATGCAGCTGCCGGCGCCGATACGGGACCTTTATGAACGCTGGCTGGCCCGGCGCTTGCCTCCGGCCAGGCAGATCGTGCTGGATCGGCGGCGCATATTTATTTTGCCCACCGGTTACGGTTTCTTTTATCTGTTGGTGGCCGCACTGCTTTTCATCGGCGGTATCAATTACGAAAACAATCTGATTCTGGCCTTGTCCTTCCTGCTCGCCAGCTTGTTCATGGTGGCGATTCTGCATACCTTCCGGAATCTGTTTGCCCTGGGCATGCGTAACGGCGATAGCGAATCCGGTTTTGCGGGAGAGGAAGGCGCGTTGGAACTCGTATTGTTTGCCCAGCGACGAGATCACCATTGCGTCTGGTTCCGCTGGCGTGGTCAGGACGGCCAGCAGATCAGTATCCGCAGAGGTGAAGAAGAAAGCCTGTGGCTGAATCTGCCACTGACAGAACGAGGGAGGGTGGCGGCACCTCGCCTCAAGGTGGAAAGCCGCTTTCCGCTGGGGTTGTTACGCACCTGGTCCTATGTATCGCTGGACCACTATTGTCTGGCCTGGCCACGGCCGGAGGAAAGTCTGGATTGCCCGGCAGATGGCGGCAAGGAAAATCAGCAGGCGTTCAGCAGTGGCCAGCCAGGCAATGACGAATTCCAGGGGCTGCGCAGCTACACTCCTGGGGACTCCCTGCGCCGGGTAGACTGGAAAGGTTACGCACGGGGTCGCGGCTTGAATATCAAGCAGTTCGAGGAACCGGTGGGCGGCCGTTTATGGTTGCGCTGGGATCGTTTGCAGGGCCTTGGCGAGGAGCAGCGACTTTCCATACTGTGCTACTGGGTTTTGCAACTGGACCAGCAGCGCCAGCCCTATGGTCTGGAGTTGCCGGGCCTGACGTTGGCGCCGGATACCGGTGATGTGCATCGGTGGCGGCTGCTGGATGCTCTGGCCAGCTATCCGGATTACTGAGGTTTTCCATGGCGCGCATTTATCAGGTCCCGTCTCATACCAGACTCTGGCTAGCCCTGGCAGTGGTGCTGTGTTCCATCCCCCAACTGGTCAAAGGGCCTCTCTGGCAGGCCGGGTTGCTGGTGCTGGTGATCCTGATCCGCTGGCTGGTGGATCAGCAGCGCCTTACTCTGCCCGGCCGCATAGTGCGTACGCTGCTATTGATTGGCGCTGTGGGGCTGACCTTTTACAGCTTTGGCAGATTGTACGGGCCGGAAGCGGGCGTTGCCTTGCTGGTCAGCCTGTTTGCTCTCAAGTATCTGGAAGTGGTGCAGCAGCGTGATGCCTATGTGGTAATTGTGCTGGGGTATTTCGTATGCGCCACGGCACTGTTGTTTTCCCAGACACCGGGCATGTTCCTCTATGTGGTCCTGTGCATGACGGTCCTGACTACCTGTCTGGTGGGGATCAATCACAGTGACACCCGGGCCAGCGGCTTGCTGCATGGCAAGCGGGCGATGGTCATGACTTTGCAGGCTATTCCCCTGATGGTGGTGTTGTTCCTTTTGGTGCCACGGGTGGCACCACTGTGGAATATGCAAGTGGGGGAAGACAAGGCCCGCACTGGTATGAGCGACAGTATGTCACCGGGCCAGATCAGTGAACTGTCGGAATCTGCGGAGCTGGCCTTCCGGGTAGACTTTCAGGGAGACATTCCGCCTCGGCCACAGCGTTACTGGCGGGGGCTGACGTTGAGCCACTACGACGGACGCACCTGGCAGCAGGCAGTGCCCCAGGGACAGGCGGAGTCAGAATACCTGTACCGGAGAGGGAATCAAAAACCGGTTTGGTACCAGCAGCTCGAGAGCCGTCGAGCCGCGGAGCAACAACGGTATCGCTACCAGATCATTGCCGAACCGACCCAGCGCCGTTGGCTGTTCAGCCTGGCCGTTCCTTTCCCACTGGATGAAGGCATGGCGCTGGCCAAGGATATGCGGCTGGTGGCTGACCAGCCGGTGTCGCAGCGGTTTGCCTATCGTGTGGAAAGCGTGCCTGCAGCCACTGACGCTATCAGCCTTGACGGGCAGGAGCGACAACTGATGCTGTCGTTACCGCAGGAGTCAGGAAGGAAAGCCAGAGGGCTCGCGCAGCAATGGCAGCTGGAAAGCCATTCAGCACGTGAAATTGCCCAGCGAGCGTTGCGTCATTTCCGTGAGCAACCTTTTCATTACACCCTGAGGCCACCCAGGCTCACCGCGGATCCAGTGGATGATTTCCTTTTTCGGACCCGGCGTGGATTCTGTGAGCACTATGCCTCCAGCTTTACCTTCCTGATGCGCGCGGCCGGGGTGCCGGCCAGGGTCGTGGTGGGCTACCAAGGAGGCGAGCAGAATCAACTGGGTACCCATTTGCTGGTGCGACAGTACGATGCCCATGCCTGGAGCGAGATCTGGCTTGAAGGGCAGGGATGGACCCGTGTGGACCCTACCGGCGCGGTAGCGCCTGAGCGCATCGAGCTTGGGCTAAGGGAGGCCCTTGAGAACAGTGAAGACGGCAGAGATGTGCTGGATGATCTGGGGCTCCGCCGTTTCTCGGATGGGGGGCTATTTGCGAAAGTCAGTCAGTGGGTGGATTACGTGGATTTCCGCTGGCAAACCTGGGTGCTGGGGTACGATAGCGCCTTTCAGTCCGCATTTCTGGAAGATCTGCTCGGCGTTGTTTCACCAGTCCGCATTGCCATTGCGCTGATCGTTGCTGTCGCCATGTTGATGGGGCTCTATGCCCTGTTTCTACTTTGGAGGACCGGCAATGCGAGGCTGACGCTGATGGAGCGTGAATACTGGCGATTGCATCAGCGTGCCAGTGAACGGGGGCGGCCACTGGCGGTGGGACTGACCCCCATGCAGTTGAGTGACGCAATCAGCGAGCAGTGGCCTCAGGCGGCGGTTGCTGCGGAGAATTGGGCAAAATACTATCAGAAGCTCCACTATGATCCTGTTTCAGCGCCGGACAAGCGACAAAGGCGTCATTTACGAAGCCTGAGAAATCGCTTATACAAATTATTGGACTAGTGTGCTATCTGTAGGTCATGGTCGCCAAGCCATGAGCTGCAACAACCGGTTGTTATGGAGAACGACAAATGCGCGCCGCAAATTACAAGAAAGGTCTCGAACTCACCGACCACAGCCCCTGGGCCCAGGCCTTCTGGGACGATCTGGTACCGTTGAAAAACCGGGTGGTGGAGCATCCGGTGTTTGTGGAAATGGGAGCCGGAACCCTCAGCTTGCCGCGTTTTCGCAGTGCCCTGTTGAATTTCTATCCCCTGGTGGAAAACTTTCCCAAGTATATGGGGTTGAACCTGGCCAAGACCCAGCCGGGCCGCTATCCCGGTCACGAAGAGAGCAAGAACTGGCTGATCAGCAACATCAAGGTCGAACAGCGCCATGCCTACTGGTACCAGGACTGGGCCATGGGCTTTGGAATTACCCTGGAAGAACTGGAGTTTGTTACGCCGCCGCCAGCCATGGATGCGGTGAACCATTACCTCTGGCACATGGGGCGCCAGGCCAGCCTGGAGGAGGGCCTTGCCGCCACCAATCTGGCCATTGAATGGGCTACTGGCGAATGGAGCCAGAGTGTGGTCAAGGGTATGCAGGCCTATCAGGAAAACGGGGTGGCCACCATTAATCGTCATTCCATGGCCTGGCTACGGGCCCACGCCTCCTACGACGACGCCCACCCCCACGAAGCCATGGAGCTCATCAAGCTTACCTGTGTCAATCAGGAAAGCCGGACAAGAGCCTTCGCCGCAGCAGTCAAAGGGCTGGAATACTATGTCCTGGCACTGGACCACTGCTACGCTCAGTCGGACTGAATAGACCTGATTACGTCTGCACATCCGGGAAAGCCTTCTATCGTGTTTGGTGGTTCTTCCCGCCCCGGGTTGTTTTCGCTGTTAACTATTAACTGTTCACTGCCTTTACATATACACCTTCAGCTTTTCGCGGATGACCCGCTGGATTGCCTTGACCTCCATGGGCGAGCGGTCAGACAGCTTGGATGGCTGGATCCGGTGCAAGTGAAGCGAGGGTGAGTCTTTGCGAAAGGCCCGAAGGTCCCCCTTGGTGATCACAGGAAGGAAGGGCACTTCCTCAGTTTCCTTTTTCATCAGTGCCCAGAGGCCCACTTTCAGGGGCACCGGCTTAATAACCTTTTCGTTATTCTTGAGTAGCCGCAGAGTCAGAAAGAGTCCTTCTTTGTTGAAAAACTCGCCGGGCAAAATATGCATGCCGGTAGGGTGTACGCTATGGTTCCCGATATTGTTAAACGTATCGTGGTAGGCATAGGGGTTGGGCAGAATGACCAGCGAGCGCTCATCATCCGGCGGTATGGAAATATCGTAGTTGGTATAGAGCTGCTCCACCGGCGCACTGTATACGCACAGCGTTTCCTGAAACTGCTTGATGAAATTGACGGCTCGTTGGTGGTTGTCAAAATCATTCAGTTTCCAGATGAGGTGCTCAGGAATCCCCAAGTCGTTCAGCATATATCACTATATAGAGTAGTTATTAATTATTAGTCGATAATGGGCAGAATATAGCATAGGCACCCCTCCCCACCAGCGGTATTGGCCGATCAACATGACCAGAAGTGACCGTCGTCACGGCGCCTGAGCAATGGACGTAAAAAATGCAGAACGAATTTCCCGTCGATGAGGTGGTGGAACCTCTCCTTGATGCCTTGCAACAAGCCGGCTGTGCCATTCTGGAAGCCCCGCCAGGAGCAGGGAAATCCACCCGTGTGCCGCTGTGTCTGCTGAATCGTTCCGGAACCGGCCAGGGTCGCATTCTGATGCTGGAGCCACGACGGGTGGCGGCCCGTTCCGTGGCCACCTTCATGGCAGCCCAGCTTGGCGAGCCGGTGGGGCAAACCGTTGGTTACCGGACTCGAACCGATACCCGGGTCAGTACCGCCACCCGTCTGGAAGTGGTCACCGAAGGGGTTTTGACCCGTATGGCGTTGAGTGACCCGGAGTTGCAGGGCATCAGTCTGGTGATCTTTGACGAGTTCCATGAACGCTCCCTGAATGCGGATCTGGGGCTGGCCCTGGTCAGGGAAATCCGTGAGGCATTCCGTCCCGATCTGGGGCTGCTGGTGATGTCTGCCACCCTGGACTGCGGGCCCCTGGTTGCCATGCTGGATGCTCCGGTGATGCGCAGCGAAGGGCGCAGCTTTCCAGTCAACGTTATTTATCGCCCGCCAGCCCCTCGTCAGGACTGGCGGGATCACTGTGTCCAGCAGGTGTGTTCTGTCGCGGAGGAGGCGCAGGTAATACTGGTGTTTCTTCCTGGCCGGGCGGATATCCGCCGCGTGGCCCGAGGCCTGTCTGAATCCGGACTCAGCCTGCCGGTTAGTGAATTGCATGGTGGCCTGCCGCTGGCGCAGCAACAGCAAGTGCTGGAGGCGGCCAAAAACGGCGGTTCTTTGATCGTGCTGACTACCAACGTGGCGGAAACCAGCCTGACCATAGAAGGGGTGACCCATGTCATTGATAGTGGTCTGGCCAGGGAGCCGGCCTATGATCCGGCTCGTCACCGCAGCCGCTTGGTCACACGAAGGATCAGTGAGGCCAGCGCTCGTCAGCGCAGCGGGCGGGCAGGGCGGCTGGGGCCCGGTTGCTGCCTGCGCCTATGGTCTGAATCCGAGGTGATGGCCAGCCATCAGAAGCCGGAAATAGCCAGAGTCGCTCTGGATCAACTGGTGCTGGATCTGGCCCGTTGGGGCTGCCGGGAGCCCGGGCAAATGCACTGGCTGGATGCACCTCCAGCGCCGGCTTGGCAGAGCGCGGTGGCTCGACTCCGTGATGGCGGCGCCCTTGATGCGCAAGGCGGGCTAACGGAGCATGGCGCGGCGATCGCACAGCTGGGTGTTGAGCCGGCCCTGGCGATGTTGATATTGGCAGGCAGAGAGCAGGGGCTGCCTGTGGCTGCAGCCCGGGTCGCTGCCTTGTTGTCCGAACGGGATATCCTCAATGGTCAGGGGGTGGATTTGCGCAGCCGCCTGCAGGCGCTGGAAGCCAACCCGGAGCGTCACAGGCCGCTATTGGCTGAAGCTCAACGACTCCTGGCAGGCAAGCCCGGCGATAGCAGCGATTGGCGTCAGAACCTGGGTGAGTTGCTGGCCCGGGTCTACCCACGCCAGTTGGCTTGCCTGCGCCAGGCGCAGGGCAACCGCTACCAGATGATGGACGGCCCCGGAGTACAACTGCCACCGGGGGATAGCCTGTCCGGTACACAATGGCTGCTGATTCTGGACACGGACGGTCAGCCCCGCGATGCCCGCATCCGATTAGCCATGCCGCTGGAAGAAGCGGATCTGCAATCGGTCGTGGCACAGCAGGCGCAGTGGCACGAACGGATCGGCTGGGATCGTGAGCGTCAGCGGGTGACTGGCTGGCGCCAGCGCCGCTTGGGCGCCATTGTCCTGCAGAGTCAGCCCATGGCATCGCTGACCGCAGAGCAACAAACCTGGGGGCTGCTGGAAGGATTACGTGCGGATGGGTTGGGCTTATTGCCCTGGTCTGAGGATTGTCGGCAATGGCAGGCCAGGGTGACAACCCTGGCGGCGCTGGATGAAAGCGACTGGCCGGATGTGAGTAATGAGGGCTTGCTGGGAAATCTGGACAGCTGGTTGGCACCGTTTCTTGCCGGTATGCGTACTCTTCAGGATCTGAAACGGGTGCCACTAAGTGATGCGCTCAACCTGTTGTTAACACCTGAACAGCGCACATGTCTGCAACGGGATATGCCGGAAACCATCACTATTCCCACCGGGCGGCGGGTTCGACTGGATTACACCGGAGACACGGTGGTGCTGGCCGTCAAGCTGCAGGAATTGTTTGGCCTCACTCGTCTGCCAGTCATTGCCGGGGGAAAATTGACCATCAGTGCCCATCTTCTGACACCGGCAGGGCGGCCGGCGGCCATTACCGATAATCTGGAGCGATTCTGGCGGGAAAACTACCAGGCGGTGCGCAAGGACTTGAGAGGCCGCTATCCCAAGCACCCCTGGCCGGAAGATCCACTGGCGGCACAGGCTACCGTGCTGACCAAGCGCCGACTGAATGGCGGTTAGCAGAGACCTGACAAGACCGTTCGGCTTTGCTGCTGCCTGTCCGGATAGTTGTGGGAAGCGATGCTTGCATCGCGAAGACGCTGGCAGTGAAGTTATTATAACGATGTAAGCCGCTGCTTTCTTGAAGGTCATGGCTGAAGTAGTGAAGGATTTCCGAAAATCTGCGCTGAACCTTTTGCTTCCTGCAAAACCAAAAACGCCCGGCAAGTGCCGGGCGTTTTTGGTTCGCGAAGCGATCAGTCAATCTTAGACAGATTGAGCAACCGGAATCTTCACGGTATCAGCCACGTCCTGGTATTCGGCCATCTGGTCGAAATTCAGGTAGCGGTAGATCTCGGAGGACATGGAATCGATGGTGTTCGCGTATTCCATATACTCTTCGGTGGTCGGCAGCTTGCCGAGGATGGAGGCCACAGACGCCAGCTCAGCTGATGCCAGGTAAACATCCGCACCCTGACCCAGACGGTTCGGGAAGTTACGGGTAGAGGTGGATACCGCAGTGGACTTGGGCGCGATGCGGGCCTGGTTACCCATGCACAGGGAGCAGCCCGGCATCTCGGTACGCGCACCGGCGCTGCCGAAGATGTTGTAGTAGCCTTCTTCGGTGAGCTGGTGCTGATCCATCTTGGTCGGCGGAGCAATCCACAGACGGGTCGGCATGGTACCGCTTTCCACTTTCTGCAGCAGCTTGCCGGCCGCGCGGAAGTGACCGATGTTGGTCATGCAGGAACCGATGAACACTTCGTCGATCTTGGCGCCAGCCACGTCGGACAGGGTCTTGGCATCATCCGGATCGTTCGGGCAGCACAGTACCGGCTCCTTGATCTGGTCCATGTCGATTTCGATGACGGTGTGGTACTCGGCATCGGCGTCGGCACGCATCAGGCTCGGATTGGCCAGCCATTCTTCCATGCCGTTGATGCGACGCTCAATGGTACGGGCATCGCCGTAACCGTTGGCAATCATCCACTTGAGCATGGTGATGTTGGACTTCAGGTACTCGGTCACGCTGTCTTCGGACAGGGTGATGGTACAGCCGGCAGCAGAACGCTCGGCGGAAGCATCAGACAGTTCGAATGCCTGCTCGACAGTCAGATCGTCCAGACCTTCAATTTCCAGTACGCGACCGGAGAAAACGTTGACCTTGCCGGCTTTGGCAACGGTCAGGTGGCCGTCTTTGATTGCCTGCAGCGGAATCGCGTGTACCAGGTCACGCAGGGTGATGCCCGGCTGACGCTTGCCCTTGAAGCGAACCAGTACGGATTCCGGCATATCCAGCGGCATCACACCGGTGGCAGCAGCAAAGGCAACCAGACCGGAACCGGCCGGGAAGGAAATGCCCATGGGGAAACGGGTGTGGGAGTCACCACCGGTACCCACGGTGTCAGGCAGCAGCATACGGTTCAGCCAGGAGTGGATGATGCCGTCGCCCGGACGCAGGGAGACACCGCCAC
>NZ_JABURH010000053.1 GCF_014762765.1 Alcanivorax sp. | reverse complement strand
GATCCGGGAAGGAGGAAATCTGCCCGAGAGCGCCAGCCTCGCTACTGATAAAGCGCACCGGAGTTTCACGGATATCCCAATCCATGCCGGCTTCGCGCATCCAGACTTCCAGTGGTTGTTGGCTGGCCAGCTGGTTGCCCAGCCCGTGCCAGGGGGTACGGCCCACATAGGCCATGTTTTCGACAAGGTGTGCCATGGTGAATCTCCTGTTAAAGAAGGAATGCCCAAAAGGGCAGGGTTAGAGCCAGCCGCGCTCGGCCAGGCTGACGTAGCCGGAACGGGAAACCACAAAGTGGTCCAGCACCCGTACATCGATCAGTGCCAGGGCATCGGTGAGTCGTTTGGTGATCTGCCGGTCGGCATTAGAGGGCTCGCTGCAACCCGAGGGATGGTTGTGGGCAAAGATGACGGCAGCGGCATTGCACTCCAGAGCGCGTTGCACCACCACACGGGGGTAAACAGCAGAGCTGTCGATGGTGCCGTTGAACAAGGTCTCGAAAGTGAGCACCTTGTGTTTGTTGTTGAGGAAGATGGCCGAGAAGACCTCGTTCTTCTCCTGGGCCAGGGCCAGCTGCAGGAACTGAGCGACATCAGTAGGCGCGGTCAGTGCTTCCCGGTCGGTGAGTTCATCAAGCAGGATGGTGGCAGCGGTGCTGACAATCTCCTCGGGCTTCACGCAGCCCTGTACGTGGTACAGGCCCTGCTCGTTCTTTACGAAAGTGGGAATATCCATTCAGGCCTCCAAAGCGGCATAAAGAAGCCCGCACAAGGCGAGCTTCAAGAATGAGTAGATAAGGGATAAGACAGGGGGTTACTCGGAATCCAGGCGAAAGCTGTGCTCGCAATCCAGGCATTCCAGGTTGTCGAGATAGGTATCGTCGAGCCTGGAGCCCAGTGCAGCTCCGGCTTCACCTCCGGCGACTCCACCGGCCAGGCCGCCAAGGACGGCACCAGCGATGCCGCCAATAGCTGATCCAGCAGGCCCAAACGCCATGCCGACGGTCGCACCGACGCGAGCTCCGCTAGTCGCCATGGCAACGCCGCTGGCGGCACCAGCAACCGTGCCGACAGAACCGCCTACTTTGCGGCCATTCTGCAGGGCGACGACCCGGATAGAGCGGCAGGACGGACATTGAATGATCATGAAGCCTCCATGAAGTGGGACCAGGAAGGCCATTCCTTCCTGGCTTCATGGAGGTGATATGTATCTAAAATTATTTTGAATCTATATTGGTGCGTTTAAGAGGGGGTTCTACCCCGTTACTGCGGACACTTCTAAAAAGAGGCACACTGTGCCCAAGGAGTGTTTATGAGCAAGCGAAAGAAGTACAGCCCCGAGTTCAAGCGTGAAGCGGTAGAGCAGACTCGCCCCCCCCGACGTGAGCTGCCGCCAAGTGGCCCTTGAACTGGGCATCAATCCCAATCTTCTCTCTCGTTGGCGCAGAGAGGCGGATGATGCCTCCACCCCAAGCTTCCAGGGTTCAGGCTCCCCTCGTGACGCGGAGTTGGCCCGGCTGAAACGGGAGCTGGCACGAGTGAAGAAGGAAAGGGATTTTTTGCGCGAAGCGGCAACGTTCTTCGCAAAGGAGTCGTCCTGAGATATCAGGCGATTGAGCGTTGCCGCCAAGACTTCCCTGTTCTGCTAATGTGTCGCTGCTTGAAGGTCTCTCCGAGCGGCTACTACTCTTGGTCTGGCCGGGCGCCTTCGAGCCGGGCACAGGATAATGAGCGGCTTCTCAAACGAATCCACGAGATACATGCTGACAGCGGTGGCGCCATCGGCGCCCCTCGCATGCATGATGACCTGGTGGAGGAAGGAGAAACAGCCAGCCTCAATCGTGTGGCGCGTCTAATGGCGAAATCTGGCTTGCAGGGCTGGCCTCGCCGCAGAGGCCGGGGTCGCAAGGCCCCTTCAGTTCGTCCGGATGGAGTGAAGAACCATCTGAAACGAGACTTCTCTGCACTGGAGCCAGACACCAAGTGGGTGACCGACATCACTGAGATCAAGACCAAGGAAGGCAAGCTATTCCTGTGTGTAGTGATGGATCTGTACAGCAACATCATTGCGGGCTGGTCGATGCATCATCGCCAGGATCGGTACATGGTGCTTCGGGCAGTTGAGATGGCGGTGTGGCAACGAGAGGGAGATGGGAAGATCATTCTCCACTCGGATCGAGGTAGCCAGTTTACGAGTGGTGATTACCAGCGTTATTTGAAACAGCAAGGATTGGTATGCAGCATGAGTGCGGTCGGCCACTGTGCCGATAATGCAGCCTGTGAAGGGTTCTTCGGCATGATGAAGCGGGAACGGACAAATCACCGTGATTATCGAACCCTGAATGAGGCAAGGGCTGACGTATTTAATTACATCGAGCGGTTCCACAACCCAAGAAGGCGACGTAAGGTCGCAGCTCAAGATCACAAGTTTACCGCCTTCTTAAAACCGTCCGTGGAAACGGGGTAGAACCCGGCTCCAACATGACATGACTGTAATGTTTAGGTGTTTTGATTGATTCAGATCAACCAAATAGCATTAACCTATTTGTGCATTTGGTGCTTTATTGGTTTATACCACAGAGCTCCGGCAGGGGCAGACAAGTCTGCCCCATTTAGTTTGGCAATATTATGCTTTCAGCGAGCGGGTGCGCCATAGGTAATACACGACGGGTAATACCAACAACGTTAAAATCACAGCACTCACCATTCCGCCCACCATAGGCGCCGCAATCCGGCTAACAACTTCCGCACCTGTTCCGGAACTGAACATAATGGGCAACAATCCAGCGATAGTGGAGACCGTAGTCATCATTACGGGTCTTACACGAAGTCCCGCGCCCTGTGTCACAGCTTCGAGCAAATCTTCTTTTAATGGTTGCACTCCACGCTCACGACAGGTATCTATCAATTGGTGATATGCTTGGTTAAGATAAGTTAACATGATGATACCTATTTCCACCGTAACCCCCGCCAGTGCAATAAAACCAACCGCAACCGCGACAGAAAAATTATAGCCAAGCAGGTACATCAGCCAGATTGAACCAATTACCGCCAGTGGTAGTGTTCCCAGAATAATGGCTATTTCAGTGAAGTTACGAAAATTCATGTATAACAGAATGATAATGATGGCAAGCGTCAAAGGAACCACATAGGTCAGTTTCTCTTTGGCGCGCAGCATGTATTCGTACTGACCGGACCAGGCCACCGAGTAACCGGCCGGTAAATCCAATTGCTGCTCGACCGTTGCCATGGCCGCTTGTACATAGCTGCCCACGTCCACCCCATCGATATCTACAAAGGTCCAGCCATTCAGCCTGGCGTTCTCGCTCTTGATCGCTGGCGGGCCGTCCTCCACATAGACATTGGCCACATCGGCGAGCGCAATGCGTTGGCCGCTGGGCGTAACGATGGGCAGCAGCGCCAGCTGTTCTGGCGAGTCTCGATAGTCCTGCGGGTAGCGCAGATTGATCGGATAACGCTCCAGCCCCTCAATGGTCTGCGCCACATTCATTCCCCCAATGGCCGTGGCTATTACCTGCTGCACATCAGCAATATTGAGGCCATAGCGCGCCGCCTGTGCACGCTGAATATCCACCTTGATGTAACGCCCACCGGCCACCCTTTCGGAATACACCGAGGCTGTGCCGGGTACATCCTTGAGGATCTGCTCTAGTCGCTGCCCAATCTTCTGAATTTCTCGCAGATCCTCGCCCGCCACCTTGATGCCTACCGGCGTCTTGATACCGGTGGCCAGCATGTCGATGCGAGTCTTGATCGGCATCACCCAAGCGTTGGTTAGACCGGGGAATTTCACTAGCGCATCCAGCTCCTTCTTGAGCTTCTCCGTGGTCATGCCCTCGCGCCATTCCTCTTTGGGCTTGAGCTGAATAAAGGTCTCGATCATGGTCAGCGGAGCGGGATCCGTGGCTGTCTCGGCACGGCCGATTTTGCCAAACACGGTTTTTACCTCAGGCACTGTCGCGATCAGCTTGTCGGTCTGTTGAAGCAATTCCCTGGCCTTACCAATAGATAGCCCCGGATAAGTGGTGGGCATATACATCAGATCACCTTCATCCAGATCGGGGATGAATTCACTACCAATCTTGTTAACCGGCCAGATCCCAACGAGGAAAATCACAACCGCAATGGCAAGTGTGATTTTCGGAAAACGCAATACGGTTTTCAGCAGGGGCATGTACCCGGCAATCAGTAATCGATTAACGGGATTCTTGTTTTCCGCTACCACCTTGCCTCTGATGAAATATCCCATCAAAACCGGCACCACTGTGATAGCAAGCGCCGCACTGGCTGCCATGGCATAGGTTTTGGTAAAGGCCAACGGGCTGAACATCCGGCCCTCCTGGGCTTCCAGGGTGAATACTGGTACAAAGCTCACAGTGATAATAAGCAAACTGAAAAACAGCGCCGGACCGACTTCACTGGCTGACGCCGCCACGATTTTCCAACGGTTCTCTGGCGTCAAGGGCGTACGTTCCATATGCTTATGCATGTTTTCGATCATGACAATCGCGCCATCAATCATGGCGCCTATCGCAATCGCTATACCGCCTAATGACATGATATTGGCATTGAGACCTTGCCAATACATCACGGTAAAAGCCGTGAGTATACCTAGCGGCAGACTGAAGACCGCCACCAGTGAGGACCTGACATGAAACAGGAAAATGACACAGATCAACGCCACAATGGCGAGTTCTTCGGCCAGACTTTTCCACAAACTGTCAATGGCGCGAGATATCAGCCCTGAACGATCATAAACGGTTACGATCTCCACGCCATCGGGCAAACCCGCCTTGAGTTTTTCCAGCTTGGCCTTGACCCCATCAATGGTTTTCTGGGCGTTCTCACCGAAACGCATCACCACAATACCGCCCACCACTTCACCTTCGCCGTTCAACTCGGCGATGCCACGGCGCATTTGCGGCCCCAACTCGATATCCGCCACATCCTTGAGCAACAGCGGCGTACCGTTAACATCCAACCCTAACGGAATGTTGGCCAGATCATCGATACCCTGGATGTAGCCGCTGGCGCGCACCATGTACTCGGCTTCGGCCATTTCCACCACCGAGGCGCCCACTTCCTGGTTGCCGCGCTGGATAGCCATCTGGATAAGAGACAGGGGAATACCGAAGGCGCGCAGTTTCTCCGGGTTTACCTTCACTTGATACTGCTTGACCATGCCACCGAGCGCCGAGACTTCGGAAACACCCGGCACGGTTTGCAGCTCGTATTTCAGGAACCAGTCCTGCAGGCTGCGCAGCTGACTGATGTCATGCTGACCGCTGCGATCCACCAAGGCATAGAGGTAGACCCAGCCGACACCGGTGGCGTCCGGTCCCAGTTGCGGCCGGGCGCTGGGCGGTAATGTGGGCGCGACCTGAGACAGGTACTCCAGCACCCGGGAACGTGCCCAGTAGGCATCGGTATCCTCGTCGAAAATGACATACACAAAGGAATCGCCAAAAAAGGAATAACCGCGCACGGTAACCGCACCGGGTACCGACAACATGGCAGTAGTCAGTGGATACGTGACCTGGTCCTCCACCACCTGCGGTGCCTGCCCAGGAAAACTGGTCTTAATAATGACCTGTACATCGGACAGATCGGGAATGGCGTCCACCGGGGTGTTTTTCAGCGAATAGAGACCCATCCCCACCAGCATCAAAGTAGCCAGCAGCACGAAGAAACGGTTACCGACGGACCAACGGATTATCGATTCAATCATGATTGTGCTCCTTTTGATCGTGAGCGTCGTGGTTCATGCCCTGGTGTTCGCTGTGCTCCGGCATCGACATATCACCGTGATCCATACCCTCGTGCTGACCGTGATCCATTCCTGCAGGCATGGCATCATTGCCTTGCTCATTGGGAATATGCACTTGGGTAATCTGGTATCCACCACTGTTGTTATTGGTGATCTGCACATGCAGGCGCATTCCCTGTTTGAGCGCATCCATGTCCACAGCCTCAGCGACGGTGAAATCCATGGTCATGGTGGGCCATTGCCAGTCCGGGATGGCCTCGTGCTCCAGGGTCACCATGCGGTGATCCGGCATCAGGCTGTCGATACGTGCGGCCACCCAGACTGAGCGGGAATCAGCGTCTGCCTTTACATCCATTGATTCGCCTTGCTGATCGCGCTTGGCCATGCGCTTGAAGTCCGACGTCTTGCTGGATTCCGAGTCGATCAGGAACTGAGCAGAGGTCACAATGCGTTCCCCTTCTTTGAGTCCCGACTGAATTTCCACCTGCCGTTCGCCCACACGCCCGACCTCAACGGCCACCGATTTGAATTTGCCATCACCCAGCGCCAACACCACGCGCGCTTGGCTGCCGGTACGGATCAGCGCTTCTCGCGGGATTAACAGTGCTTCAGCCCCCGCCTGGGTCTCAATGACCATCTGCGCGAACATGCCCGGCTTGAGGAAGTCGTCCGGGTTGTCGAAATGCACCCGGATTTGCGCGGTACGTGTCTTGGCATTCAAAGACGGATAGACATAGTCCACCTGGCCCAACCAATCCCGACCGGGCAGGTAATCGAGCCGCATCCGCACCTGGTCGCCGGTCTTGACCAGGCTTGCCTGTCGTTCGAACACCTCACCGATCACCCAGATATGCTCCAGTTGGCCGATGCTCATCAGACTCAAGCCAGGCTTGACGAACATGCCCTCACGCACCGCGAGATTGTCCAGTACCCCGGACTGCGGCGCGGCAACGGTGATGGTCTGGCTGACCTTGCGGGTTTTACGCAGCCGGTCGATATCTGCCCGCGGCACCTGCAATGCCAATAACCGTTCCACGGCAGCGCCGATCAACACCGGATTGTCGCGTTTCAACGCCAACAACAATTCCTCCTGGGCGTTGACCAGGGTGGGTGAATAGAGGGCGTACAGGGGGTCGCCCTGTCTGACCGGATCCCCGGCGGCCTTGACATGGAGCTTCTCGATCCAGCCTTCCACGCGCGGGCTGATATGCACCAGCCGGTTCTCATCGTATTGCACGTAACCGACGGTTTTGACATCCAGATTCAGAGACCCGGACCCAACCGTGGCGGTGCGCACGCCGAGATTGTTGACGACCTCGGGCGATATCTTGACGGTGCCGGCTTCATCCTCTCCGGCGGATTTCTCGTACACAGGGATCAGATCCATGCCCATGGGCGATTTGCCAGGCTTGTCGCGCTTGTAGTTGGGATCCATGGGCGCCACCCAGTAAAGTGGCTTGCGTTCACCGCCGGTTGCTGTCATATCCCCCTCATCGGGGTTGCCGAGTAGCCAGACGCCGGATGCGCCGAGCAGCGCGCCGACGGCCGTGCCCAGCAAGGTTTTGGTGAATGTATTCATGTTGAACCCCTTTAAAACGGTTTCGCCGGCCGTGCATCGTCGAACGACGCCTCGGCGAGCAGGTAATTGATTTGGGCGATGGTCTTCTGCCGATCCACGGCAATGGCGAGCGCGTCGATCTTGGTATTCAATTCGGCAATGCGGGCACGCACGGCTTCGGCGAAGTCGCCGTCGTCGTTGTTGTAGGCCGAAAGTGAAGCCTCTGCCTGCTCGGCCATTTGCGGCAACAGCTGATCGGTGTATAACGCCTGGCGTTCATCGAGACGTGCCAGTTGTACGCTCGCGGTTTCCAGTTCCGCCATTAGCCGACGACCAAGCAAGTACTTTTCGGTTTTGATGGCCTCGGTTCGATTTACGGCGGCGCTGACTTCCTTGTCCTGCCGGTTACCGGTGAAAAGGGGCAGATCGAAGGTGACGCCAACGGAGAACAGATCGGCCCGGTCGCGCCCCATGGGATCGCTGTCGCGATAGCCGTATTGGGCGGTCAGGCCCCATTCGGGCTTGTATTTCTGTTTTGCCAGATCCACACCGGTTTGCGTTGCGTCGATACGCTGGTCCAGTGCCCGTAGCGCGGGATGATGGCGGATCCATTCGTAGCGCGTATGCTCGCTGGCCTGCTTAATGGTCGGTACCGACAGTGGCCTGGAAAGAGACTGTGTCGGTAGTACCGGAGCCAGAGGGACAGTGGCAGGCGCACCGATCCATTCGGTCAGACGCTTTTGTGCGGCTTGCTGTTGCTGCCTGAGCATCGTCAGTCTGTCTTCAAGACGAATCAGCTCCAACTGCGCGCGAATTACGTCCTGCTGACGTGCCCTGCCCAGCGCCGAGGAGTAACCCGCTTTGGCGGCATCCACCAACTGCTCAAACAGTGCGCGATCCTGTTCGATCAGCCGGATACTCTCCTGCGCCTTGAAGGCTTCCAACCACAACTGGCTGACCGTGACGCTTACTTTGGCCCGGCGATCCAGTCTTAGCAGAGGGTGCTGCTCGGCTAGCTGCTGCTTCTGCTGCTGGGCGAGCGACAGACTGTCACCCCGGGGAAACATCTGACTGATCCCCACCGACAACTGGGTCATGGCTTCCTGGTTGAGGTCGAAAGTGTCCACGGGAAAATTGCCAGCCATCAGGCTCATGCGGGGATCCGGCAAGGTCGCCACGGCGGTCGCTTCGTCGGTAAGGGCCTGCTGAGTGTACTGGCTACCGGTGAGCCAGGGATCGGTATCTATGGCGAGGGTTATCGCCTCGTCCAGCGTCAGGGTCTCGGGAAGGGATTGCGCAAAGGCTATGACACTGCCTATACCGAGCGGCAGGATAAAAAGCATGGTGACGAATATTTTCATGGCTGCGCTTCCGGTTGTTGGAGTGGCTGAACCTGTTGAGCCGCGCTCTCGACACTGGCAAACACTTCAGTGCTGCCGTCTTTTTTCATCAGCAGAACCCGGTATGGCATGAACTTGTCACCCACCTCCATACCCGGACTGCCAACGGGCATGGCGGGCACTGTCAGCCCAATCCCGTCGGCTGGCGGATTAGCCAGAAACTGATGAATATAGCGGGCCGGGATATGCCCCTCAAAGGCATAGCCTTGTGACGACACCGCTGTGTGGCAGGAACGCAGGTTGTTTGCGATTCGATAGCGATCCTTGATGGCGTCCAGATTAGCCGGGTGTTCGACACTGGCCTCAAAGCCCTCGTCTTCAAGGTGACCTATCCATTTTTTACAGCAGCCACAGGTAGGGCTTTTGTAGACGGTAAGCGTTTCAACTGCACCAGCGGATGGGTCAGATTTTTTTGGGTTTTTAGGCCCATCATTACAGGCCGCGATCAAGGGCAGCGTCAACAGCCCCAACACCAAGCCCGTTAATTTAAATCGATACATAGTTGCCTCCGAAGACAATTGAATAGAACATTAAGTAATGGATGACAAGGTAACGAGCAGACTTCAGTCGTGCAGGCGAAGCGCCTTGTATCACAGTTCGAGAAAACGGTTTTTACCTATCAATCAGGCGATCGGAGGTCTCAATAGAGGAAAATTGGGCGGTCGCGGGAAGGCGGGCACATGAAAAACAATTGCGATGGAACCTGCATGAATGGGGGAAGCGAAGTGAGCAACGGGCGGCATCATTGACAGGCAACCGCTCATCATACAGTCAGCGTCGCCCTTATCACCGGCACAGCAGCCGTGTCGATCCTGGACTTCACCGGCGTCATGCTGCATGGCATCATGCTCCAACTGAGCGTAGTTCAGATGCGCATGCTCACCCTGGAATAGGCCGACCGGTGCCGGTTGATTGGCAGGCATGGTGCAGAAGTCTGACGAAGCCGCAAACGCGCTCCTCGCAAGGAGCGTCACCAGCAGCAGCCATATTACCCATGCACCAGGTCGCACAAAAAAGCCTCTCACCAATCCATCACGCCGCGGATGGCGGCACCGGTCTCCGAGCGGGCCTTCAGTTCTAGCACCTGACCGAGCAAGGTCAGTGAAATGATCACCGCAGCCGCCTCAAAATATACCGCAACGTCGCCATCGAGACGGAACGAAGTCGGGAAAATGCCGGGCGCGACGGTTGCGATAACGCTGTACAGATAAGCTGCGCCGGTGCCAGTACCGATCAGGGTCCACATATTGGGCGAACGTTGCTTGAGGGACTGGATCCAGCGGACAAAGAAAGGCCTGCCGGACCAGAGCACCACCGGAGTGGCCAGCGCCAGCTCCATCCAGGGGCGTGCCGTCCCCAGCAGACTGTCAAATGCCCCACCCGACATAGCGATCAGAGTCACCATGATAGTCAGTGGTAAGGTGTACCAGAAACGACGCCTGAAATCCGCGAGTTCCGGGTTGTCCCTGGCCTCGCTACTGGGCATCACCGGTTCCAGCGCCATGCCGCATTTCGGGCAGGTGCCCGGGCCCAGTTGCCTCACTTCCGGATGCATAGGACAACTGTACTCGGTGTTGGCATCGCCCTCGGCGCGTTCGGA
>NZ_JABURH010000095.1 GCF_014762765.1 Alcanivorax sp. | reverse complement strand
AAAACGCAAGTTAAGAGGATGCAAGCATGAGTAGCGGTCGTATTGTTCAGATCATCGGTGCTGTGATCGACGTGGAATTCCCGCGCGACGGCGTACCGAAGGTATATGACGCCCTCACCGTGGACGGTACTGAAACCACGTTGGAAGTTCAGCAGCAGCTGGGCGACGGCGTTGTTCGTACCATTGCCATGGGCTCCACCGAAGGTCTGAAGCGTGGTCTTAACGTGACCGACTCCGGTGAGCCGATTCAGGTTCCGGTAGGCACCAAGACCCTGGGCCGTATCATGGACGTGCTGGGTCGTCCCATCGACGAAGCCGGCCCGATCGGTGAAGAAGAGCGCATGCCGATTCACCGTGCTGCTCCTACCTATGCGGACCAGGCAGCCACCAACGAACTGCTGGAAACCGGCATCAAGGTAATCGACCTGGTTTGCCCCTTCGCCAAAGGCGGTAAGGTTGGCCTGTTCGGTGGTGCGGGTGTAGGTAAAACCGTAAACATGATGGAGCTGATCCGGAACATCGCGATCGAGCACTCCGGTTTCTCCGTGTTTGCCGGTGTGGGTGAGCGTACTCGTGAGGGTAACGACTTCTACCACGAAATGAAGGATTCCAACGTACTGGATAAAGTATCGCTGGTTTACGGTCAGATGAACGAGCCGCCAGGTAACCGTCTGCGTGTAGCGCTGACCGGTCTGACCATGGCCGAGAAGTTCCGTGACGAAGGCCGTGACGTACTGTTCTTCGTGGATAACATCTACCGTTACACCCTGGCCGGTACCGAAGTATCTGCACTGCTGGGCCGTATGCCTTCAGCGGTAGGTTACCAGCCGACCCTGGCGGAAGAGATGGGCGTTCTGCAGGAACGTATTACTTCCACCAAGACTGGTTCCATTACCTCCGTTCAGGCGGTATACGTACCTGCGGATGACTTGACTGACCCGTCTCCGGCAACCACCTTTGCTCACCTTGATGCGACCGTGGTACTGAGCCGTGACATCGCCTCCAAGGGTATCTACCCGGCGATCGACCCGCTGGATTCCACCTCTCGTCAGCTTGACCCGCTGGTGATTGGTCAGGAACACTACGACGTGGCCCGTGGCGTGCAGTCCGTACTGCAGCGCTTCAAGGAACTGAAGGACATCATTGCGATCCTGGGCATGGACGAGCTGTCTGAAGAAGACAAGACCATCGTTGCCCGTGCTCGTAAGATCGAGCGTTACCTGTCCCAGCCGTTCTTCGTGGCCGAAGTATTTACTGGCTCTCCGGGCAAGTATGTTTCCCTGAAGGATACCCTCACCGGTTTCCGGGGCATCCTTGACGGTGATTACGATCACATTCCGGAGCAGGATTTCTACATGAAGGGTTCTATCGACGAAGTGGTAGAAGCCTACAACAAACGTAGCAAGTAACCTGCACCGGGAGACAAGCAAATGGCGATGACCGTGCATTGCGACATTGTTAGTGCAGAACGCCAGCTGTTCTCCGGTCTGGTTGAAATCGTGGTGGCCTCCGGTGTGGAAGGCGATCTCGGTATCATGCCGGGCCACGCCCCGCTGCTGACCCGGCTCAAGCCGGGTCCGGTACGGGTGAAGAAGCAGAATGGTGAAGAAGAAGTGTTCTACGTATCCGGCGGCTTCCTGGAAGTGCAGCCGAAGCTGGTAACTGTGCTGGCCGATACCGCAGAACGTGCCGACAACATGGACGAAGCCGCTGCCGAACAGGCAAAACAGCGTGCCAAGGAAGCGTTGGAAGGGAAGAACTCCGAAATGGACTACTCCCGCGCCGCCGCCACCCTGGCCGAGGCCGTTGCCCAGTTGCGTGCAATTCAACAGTTGAAGAAGAAAGGGCGGTAAGCACCTTTTGCAATTCTTCAACACAGAGGGGGGTAGCCAAGTGCTACCCTTTTTTGTTTCTGTCTCGGAGACAGAAATGTCACGATGTCATGCTATAAACCGCACGGCGCATCGCGACAAGG
>NZ_JABURH010000042.1 GCF_014762765.1 Alcanivorax sp. | reverse complement strand
GTGAAGGTCATGCCGCGGGTGTTGATGTCGCCACCATGGACGGCCATTTCCAGCAGCAGCTGGGGCACGAAATAGCTGGTCTGCGGACCGAACACGGCCAGTGGCTGGCCGCTGGCGGAATGCTCCGCATTGAGCAGCAGGGCATTGGACATGACGCTGGGGAAGCCGTCGCGCAAACCCTGAATGCCGGTTTCGATGGCCGCGATGCGCTGCATGGCCTGTTGTTGCTGTTGCTCGGAGAGGGTGTCTTTCCGGGTCCAGAGAGTGGGCAGCTGGCGAGTCAGGTTGGCCCATTGCTGTGACAGGGTCTCACCGCCATCGTCCAGGAAGGACAGGGAGAGGATGCCACCGAGCAGGTCCCCCACGGTATCCAGCAGACCACCGACCACACCGGTGCCGGGCAGGGCGGGCACATTGCCCAGGGCTTCCGGACACTCGGGCTGGCCGGGGCGGCCACAGGGTGCATGGCTGAGCGGGTCATAGCGCTGGAAGGAGCCGGCATCGAACATCACCGCACCGGGGAACTGGCCAGCCAGCTCGCCACTGAGCGGGCAGATGTCCGGCAGGGTGGGGGGTGACTGGGTGGCGAAGGATGTGGTGGTGGTCACGGACGATTCCGGATCGGTACCGTGGCGCAGATCCTTCCACAGGTCGCAGGCGATGTCCTTGCTGCCGGTCTGGGCCTCCAGAGCCTGGAGCAGCAGAACATTGTTGTGCTCGTTGCCGCCGCCGCCGGCGAAGATGCCCTGGATCAGGGTGGCGATGGCCACCACGTCTTCAATCACGAACGGTTCCAGTTGCACCCCCAGGGCCACGTATTCCACGGGCACTTCGAGGAGCCCGCTGCGGGCGTCGGCCACGTACTGGTTGAGGCCGGCCACATAGTTGGTGGCATCATCGAACACCTGGGCGCCATCATCGCCGAAACGGGCGATGGTGTTGGCGATCATGGTGGTGCGGTCCTCTTCCCGGTAGGGGGCATTGACGGCGATATCCTCGTCGAAGGAGAAGTCTGCCGGTCCCAGAAAACGGGACAGCTCGCCACGGCCGGCACGACGCAGCACATCCAGCAGGAACAGGCGGTCGGCGGCGGTCACATAACCGACCCCGAACAGGGCATCGCGGCGGGACTCGCCGAAAATGTGTGGCACCCCGAAGTTGTCGCGTTTGATATCCACCTGATAGCCGGCGGCATCCAGGGTCTGCTCGCTTTCCCAGTTACCTGCTTCCGGAGCCAGTAGTGGGGCCGCTTTGAAGTAGTCGCCGAGCTGGTCATCAGTCAACCCGGGTTCGCTGCGTACCAGGGCATCGTAGAGGCCCAGCTGATCGTCGAAGTGGGGCTCCTTGCTGAGGGCCGGCACCAGACCGGTTTCTGCCACCAGGTCGTCGAACAGGGTGCTGAGCAGATCTCCGAGACCGGGAATGTCTGCGCTCAGATTGGCAACGCCGCCGATGTCATCCTGACCCGGGGGCAGGATGTTCAGTACCGTGCCGTAATCCGCAAAGGGAGCGGTGACATTGGAGGGGCGCGGTTCCGGGCCAGTGGGCGTTTCCGGCGTCGGCGGGTTGCTGGGTGTGGGGGTGTTGCTGACTGGTGCCGGGTTGCTGGAGCCTCCGCCGCCACAGGCGGCAAGCAGGCTGGCGCTCAGCAAGGCACTGAGTAACAGGCCGGGTTTCATGATGCTCTCCTCGGGGACATTATTGTTTTGGTCGGCGAACCTGATTCGCACTAACGTCCCAAGATTGGCATTCCCGCGGGTATGAAAGGAGCCCCGGCAACAAAACAGCAAGAAAAGCCTACCGGTGGCTAATCATGTATCGGTGTGTAAAGGAGGAAGAGGCGTTGCCGTAGGAGCGTCGCTGGCGGCGCGAACCGGAACGCAGTGCAGGTAACGCCCGACAGGGCGGCCCCTAGGGTGCACGCAGTGCATAAAGCCAAAACCCGAAGATCCGTATTTACCACAGAGGGCACAGAGATCACTGAGGAAAACAGGGTTTTCTCTGTGTGTTCTGTGCCCTCTGTGGTGAAAAGGCTTTTGATCTTGGGTTGGGCTATCGCGCAGCGAGCGACGTTATTCGCTGCGCTCCTACGGAGAGGAGAGGCGGTGTTCAGATATTCTTTTCGATATGCGCCAGCACGTTGGCCAGGCGGTCGACCAGAATCTTGTTGATGCTCTTTTCCAGTACCCGGCCCAGCTCGTCGCTGACCACCGCATCGGCCAACGGGCGGATGCGGGTGATGAAGTCGGCCAGCTTGGGCACGTCTTCGCCTTCCGGCAGGGCCTCGTCACCGTACTTCTCGTCCACCAGGTGGTGGATGATCATGCCGATGAAGCGCTCGGCCAGCTTGTCCACTTCCTCGCGGACCAGGGTCACGTGGGTGAGCACGGCGTCCAGGGGCACACCGGCTTCGCTGAGTTCCTTGCCGGCGTTGTAAATGCGCGGGTAGGGAATGCGCAGGCGCATGCCCTCGGGAATGATGTAACCCAGCTTCACGGCCTTGGTCATCACTTCCGGGGTGATGTCTTCGCCGAAGTCATCCAGCAGGTTCTGGTAATCCAGGTAGGAGGGCACGCTGGGGGTCTGCCAGGAGGTGACCGCCACTTCCAGGCCGAGAATATCGTTGAGCTCGCGGCCCTGTTCCCAGGCGCTGAGCAGGTCGCGGATATTGTTCAGGGTGTAACCGCGCTCCAGCAGGGCGCCGATGATTTTCAGGCGCGCCAGATGCACATCGGTGTAGATACCGGTTCGCCCGCGTTTTTCCGGTGGCGGCAGAATGCCCCGGTCCTGATAGGCACGCACATTACGCACCGTGGAGCCGGCCTCGCGGGCCAGTTCGTCGATGGTAAATTCCTTGTGGTTGCCGGCTTCGGCCTGAAGCGCCCCTGTCACAGGCTGGGTGTATTTCTTCAGGCTGCGAAGGATGGCGGCGGGATTACGGTCACTGGTTTTCATGCCCGCGATGATAGCCCGCTTTTTGCACAGGCGCCACAGCCCACAGTGGCTGTGGACTGATGGTTTCGGCCATAAACGTGATGGTTGTCACTTGGCAGAGCGCTGCAATGCCGAGGTAGGAGGTTGCCTGCAAGCGAAACGGCGTTGTTCGAAGCATCTTCGCCGGCAGGCTGACTCCTATGAGGCTCGGGGTGAGCGTAGTGGAGTAACGCCGCAGGGTGAGAATAGCGAATCAACGTGCATGCATCGCGAAGAGGAGCTCACCGCCAGGCCGATTCGCGATGCAAGCATCGCTTCCCACACACACCTCAAATGCCGGAGGGTTTGTGGGAAGTCATGCTTGCATGACGAAGAGGTTGGCACAGCCCTGCTTCTTCAGAAGTCCCCTTCGGCTCAGGGGGTGATTTCCACCTGGGCCAGATTGCGGGCCAGGGAGGGAGTGAAGCGTCCCAGCCATTGCATGCCCCGCGCTTCCGGGCTTACCGGCACCACCGCGCGGTTTTTCTCCACCGCCTCGACGATGGCCTGTGCCACCCGGTCCGGAGTAAAGGCGCGGCGCTGGTATAGCTTGTGGGCGTGCTGGCGGCGGCGATCCTGCTCCTCATTGTCCACGCCCACGAACCGGGTGTTGCGAGTAATGGGGGTATCGATGATGCCCGGGCAGATGGCGCTGACGCCGATGCCATGGTCGCCCAGTTCGGCGCGCAGGCATTCGCTGAACATCAGCACGGCACTCTTGCTGGTGGCATAGGCGGGCAACATGCGTGAGGGCATGAAGGCGGCGGCGGAGGCCACGTTGACGATATGGCCGGCGCGGCCCTGGTCGACCATCTGGCGGGCGAACAGACGACAGCCGTGGATCACACCCCACAGGTTCACGCCCAGTACCTGTTGCCAGTCTTTCACGCTGGTATCCAGCAGCGAGCCGGACAGGCCGATGCCGGCGTTATTGACCACGATATCCGGGGCGCCCAGTTCCTTTTCCACCCAGTTGGCCAGGGCTTCCATGGAGCGGGTGCTGCTCACGTCGCACTTGCGACTGAGGGCCTCACCGCCTTCGGCGGCGATGATGCGGGCGGTGGCGGCAGCGGCCTCGGTGTTGATATCGGTGCACACCACCAGGGCACCGCGACGGGCGAAGGCCAGGGCGGTTTCCCGGCCGATGCCGGAGCCGGCGCCGGTAATTACGACCCGCTTGCCGCTGTCCGGGCCTTTTAGCTGGCCGGCGGTGACTTCACTGCGCTGCAGCGGGCCGGAGGCGGGTGCGCCGTCGACGTGCTGAATAAATTCGCGAATCCAGTCGGCGGTCACGTCCGGGTGTTGTAGCAGCGGGCCCCAGTGTCCGCAATCCAGTTCCCGACGCCACAATCGGTCGGTCCACTGCGCCAGGTCTTCCAGCATAGCCGGGCGCACATAGTTGTCCTGGCGGGCGACGATCAGTTGTACCGGCACTTTGGTATGTCGTTCCCGGGGCTTGAGCAGACAGGGCAGCATGTTGGCCCGGTACAATTCGATGCCGTGGGTACCGTCCTGGAGCTGGGTGGCACTGGGCTCACTGTCCAGGTTTTCGGTGCGGCGCAGCACTTTCGGCCAGGCTTTGGCCAGGCCGGCTTTCCACAGGGCCGGGGCCAGTACCGGTAATTGAAACGCGCCGATGTACCAGGAGTGGGATAGCTGGTTCAGCACAACGCCGATTTTCTGTTCACGCAGCCGGGCCTTCATCCACTGTCCCACGTGGTCCAGGCAGGGGCCGGACAGGGTGGTGTAGGAGGCGATACGGTTTTCGGCATCCGGGTCGGTGACCGATTCCCAGGTCTGGATGGAACCCCAGTCGTGACCCACCAGGTGGACCTTGTCGTTCGGGCTGACGGCGTCCATGACTGCATGCAGGTCGTCGCGCAGTTCACGCAACTTGTAGGCGGCACGACCTTGCGGCACGGAAGAATTGCCGGCGCCGCGAACGTCATAGGCGACCACTTTGAAATCCCGGCTCAGTCGCTCGGCCACCTTTTCCCAGACGTGATTGGCGTCCGGGTAACCGTGCACCAGGATCACTGTAGGGCTCTTGTCCGCACTCCAGGTGCGTACGGCCAGATCCACGCCGTCACGGCTTACCGTTGTATCGCGCCACTGCACCATCAGGCTGCTTCCTCTTGTTTGTCGTTATTGCTGTTGTCGAGCAGGTGGGCCGGGGTGGCGGTCAGCCAGCGCGGACCCTGGTCGTCCATCAGCAGAAATTCACTGCTGGCGACACTGTGTTGGCCATCGCTCAGGGTCAGTTGCCACTGCCACAGTCCCGGTATTAGCGGGGCTTCGTCTATGCGGTTGCCCTCCGGCAGGCTGCCTGTGAGTGGCACCAGCCGGTAATGCTGGCGCAGGCCGGGGTACTGGCTGGTCAACTGCTGCGGCGTTTCACCCTGCTGGAGAGTGCGCGGCAGTTGCTCGCGAATGTCACGCAGCCGCGCGTGCAACGGTGCCAGCACGGAGGCCGGGCCGCTGAGGCTGGCTTTGGCGACATAGCCGTTCTGCACCGCATCGCAACGCAGTATATAGCTCATACCGATCCGGTAGCGGCGCTTTCCCGGTCTGTTCAGGCCAAAGCGACGTCGGGGCGTCTGGCCGGCAAAGCGCACCTTGGGCGGGCGGGCCGGATCAAACAGTTGATGGGCTCGCAGCCAGTCGCGGATCAGCAGTTCGCAATCCTGTTCGCTCATTCCCGGTTGCAGGGATGCGGCGATAATCTGCAGGCACTTGTTCGCCTGTTCCTGGCTGTGGAGATAGGGAGCCAGAGCCACGGAATCCGGGGTCCAGAATGCGCTCATTAACGCCTCCGCCATGTTGTTATGGAATGGAGTCCGATAATTACAGTGGACAATGTCACGGTCAACCGGTGCGATTGGCATTCCTTTGCCGGGCATGCCTCCCCAGGGTCAATGCGGCGTGACAATTCGGGTACAGAGCGTTCGCGTGATCTTCACAATTTTCCGGGCCTCCCTTGTTAAGGTATGCGTCTGAATATGCTTCAAACATAGCGGTTGAGCCGGCAAAAGCTGGCACTAAGGAGATGAGTGTGCGCCATCAAGCCCAGTCGTTGCGGGGCCTGACAGCCCTTCTTTCCCTGTTGTTAGTGATGCTGACGACGGCATTGCCCGCCCAGGAGGGGCCTGCTGCCGCCAAGGAATATGGTGAACTGGCAGAAATGCTGGAAAACGATGCCTCGCGCCAGCAGCTGATTGATCAATTGCGAAGTCTGCAGGCTGCCGCCAATCCCGCCCCGCTGGGGTTGGAGAGTGAGGTGCCTCCTGCGGAAATCGCCGCCCAGGCCCCCAGCGGACAAACCGCCGCGCAGGTCTCTCTGGCCCGCCGCATGGCCTCAGCGACCGGTAATCTGGCCGGTGACGTGGGCCAGCAGTTCGCGGCCATGAGTGGCTTGGTGACGGGCTGGTTTATCAGCGATGACAATGCGGATAATACGGCTGCTACCACTCCGGTAAATATGAAAGCGGTCACCGCTGCGTTGCTTAATCTCGCCATTCTGGTGGTGCTCACCTTCGTGGTGTTCTGGGCGTTGCGGTCGCTGGCGAGTTCCGCCTTTGGCCGCCTCAGTCATTGGGCTCAGGCCGGTTCGGAAAAGCTGGCCATCCTGCGCACCACAGTGGCTGTGGCGGTAGCCGCGCTGCTGGATATCATTGTGGTGGCGCTGGCCTACCTGGGCGGGACCTTTGTGGCGCCGGTGCTGACCGAGCAGCTGGGGGCGGATGCCACCCGGCTGGCCCTGTTCCTGAACGCTTTTCTGATCGTGGAACTGGCCAAGGCCGGTCTGCGCATGTTCTTTTCTTCCCGTTACGAGGGCCTGCGGTTGCTGCCAGTGGCGGCGGACAAGGCCAGTTACTGCAATCGGTTTCTGGCCCGCGAGGCCGGGCTGATTGGCTACGGCATGCTGGTGTTGGTGCCGGTGTTGAACTTCAATGTGTCCCCGGCGGTTGGTAGCGGTACCGGTACTCTGATCATGCTGGTGGCGCTGGCGTACGCCGTCGGGGTGATTTTGCGAAAGCGGCAGGTGTTGCGTGAGATGCTGACCGAGCGTGCCAATGCCAGTTACGGACCGATCCGTCTGTCGTTGCTGTTACTGGCGCGCACCTGGCACTGGCTGGCGCTGGCCTATGCGCTATTGGTGTTTGCTGTCACCGTGCTGCACCCGGAGACAGCTCTGCCCTATGTGGCGCTGGCCACCCTGGAAACCCTGGTCTATGTGGGCGTGGGACTGCTGGTATCAGTGGCGCTGGGACAGCTGATCGGCAAGGAAATCCAACTGTCAGACCGTCTCAATGCCAGCATGCCGCGGCTGCAGGCCCGGGTGAATACCTATGTGCCCACCGGCTTGAAAGTGATCCGCGCACTGATCCTGATCCTGGTGGTGGTGCTGTCGCTGGATGCCTGGGAGTTCTATGACCTGGCCGCCTGGTATGCCACCACGGCGGGTGCGCAGACGGTTTCCGCACTGATCGATATCCTGATTATCCTGGCGCTGGCGGCCCTGGTGTGGGTGGTGCTGGCGAGTCTGGTGGAGCACAAGTTCAGCCCGCGCGAGAACAGCACTCCTGCCGAGGCAGCCCGTGGCGAGACACTGCTTGGGCTGTTCCATACCACCATGGCCATTACCATCATTATCATGACGACGATGATTGTGCTGTCCGAGATCGGTATCGAGATCGGTCCGTTGATTGCTGGCGCCGGTGTGCTGGGTCTGGCCATTGGTTTTGGCGCCCAGAAGCTGGTGCAGGACGTGATCACCGGGATCTTCATTCAACTGGAGAATGCCATGAACACCGGCGATTTCGTCAGCGTTGGTGGCAATTCCGGTACCGTGGATCGCGTGGGGATCCGCTCGGTGGCCCTGCGGGATCTGTACGGCACCTACCACATCGTGCCGTTCTCCTCGGTGGATGCGGTGTCCAACTTCACCCGTGAATTTGGTAACCATGTGGGTGAATACGGCATTGCCTACAGAGAGAGTATTGATGATGCCATCGTTCAGCTTGAAGCCGCATTCGAAGAACTCAAGGAAGGGGCCCACAAGGACAATATCCTGGCGCCGATGACGGTTGCCGGTGTTACTGCCCTGGCAGACAGCTCGGTGAACATCCGTGTGGTGATCAAGACCACGCCGGGCAACCAGTGGGCCGTGGGTCGTGCCTTCAACCGGCTGGTGAAGATCTACTTCGACAAGGCCGGCATCGAGATCCCGTTCCCCCACACCACCCTGTACTTCGGCGAAGACCGGGATGGCAAGGCACCGGCGGGGAACATCCGCCTGGCCGACGAGCGGGTGGTGTCCACTCAGGATGGCAACGACGGGTAAGACAGGCGCCTGCCACGGCAGGCGTTGTTGAGCATCAATGTTTCACCACAGAGGGCACAGAGCTCACGGAGGAAAAGCCTTTTCTCTGTTTGCTCTGTGCCTTTTTTGATGATGCTGCTGAATTCTGGAACGCCGCCAGGGATTGCGTAGGGTGCACTGAGCCTAAGGCGAACTGCACCATCAAACGCCGGATCGGTGCAGTTCGCCTTAGGCTCAGTGCACCCTACGTTTGCAACGTTGCGGGGTTTTTGCGCCAAAAAAAGGGCCGGCACGAATGCCGACCCTGGAGTCACCGGAAAAGGGAGAGCTCGGTGATGGAAAGTGTCAGGCGGCCTCCTCCTTGAGGAGGTCGCCCAGCAAGGCTTCAAAGTTCTTCAATTGTTCGCTGTTGTCGTGATCCCAGGGGTGGAAACCGGGCTTGAACCAGTCGAACCAGGGTTTGGTGATATTGCGGAAAATACCCTTCTTGCCCCAGGTATGCTTCGCCACAGCGCGCCAGCCTTTCAGGTCGGTCAGGCCGCCCTTGATGCGCACGTTGTGCAGATAGAAGGGAATCATCAGGGCGAAAAAGACACCGGTGGCGGCGACCAGGGTGCCGCTGCGCAAGGCATAGGCGCCCAGATTGCTGTCGTCGCCGATGGCTACCTGGTAGACATCGAAGGCCACCGCCTTGTGTTCGGTTTCTTCCAGGGCATGCCAGTTCCAGATGGCCTTGTAGCCGTCGTCTGCCCCTTCCATGATTTCCGGTAGATCCAGCAGACCGCCGCCGAGGATGGCAGTCAGGTGTTCCAGCGCCACCGTGGCGGCCAACTGGAAGGATTGCGGAGAATAATCCTGTACTGCTTTCAGCAGACGGGCGACAAAGGCTTCCTGGGCATGCAGTGGAATACCGGCCTGGGCCACGAAATCGTTGTATTCTTCGTGCTCACGACCGTGCATGGCTTCCTGGCCGATAAAGGCAGTAACGGCCTTTTTCAGCTCGGGATCCGTGATCTGGTCACGGTAATTGCGTACGCTGTCGATGAAAAAGCGCTCACCCACCGGAAAGAACAGGCTCATGGTGTTCATGAACTGGCTGACATTCAGGCCGTCCCGGTGCCAGGTCAGGGCCTTGGCCGGGTTCAGGTTGAATTTCAGATTGCGGCGGATGGGAAGAATCGAGATCGCCATAGTGCGTACCTTCGTAACTGTTACATCATTCGATGATACAATTGCTGTGTCACACAGCAAGGTTTTTCCACCGGGAAATGAAAAAAATGGCTCATGATAAACAGGAAGTTGCCGATCGTTTACTCGATGGCCTGGTTGACCATTTGCTGGCAAAGCTGTCGCCGGGGCAGCTGGACGGGCTGATCGAACAGGAGCTGGATTACGCGTTGGATGTGGCCACCCGCTACAGCCTGAACGATTGGGTCAGTGTCGAGCAGATACGCATTACCGCCCAGAAATATGCGGCGGAAATGGATATCAGCGGCGCTATCCCCGAGCTGGTCGGCGACATGGTGGAGCAGTTCTACGACCACGGTATCCAGAGCGACCGAATGATCGGCGATGTGGTCGACGAGGACGTGGTGATGGCTCTGCTGGACAAGGTGCTGGAGATCCCCCTGTCCCGTCAGAGCATGGCCTGGCTGGGCCGTAATCCGGTGCTGCTGGCGTTGCTGGCCGGCGGTGCTCAGCTGGGGCTGAAGACCCTGTTGCACCAGGGGCTGCCGCCGGCACTGCATAACCAGCTGCGCAAGCGCCTGCCGGCCCGCTGGCTGGGTAGCCTGGAAGTGCGTCTGCAGGAATGGTTGCTCAAGCGCATGGAACAGTTGCTCAGCGACCCCTGGCTGTATCGGGATGAAAACCTGGAAGAACTGCGTGAGCTGGTGCTGGTCGCCTGGCAGGAATTCTCCCAGCGCCCGGTTGCCGAGCTGCGCGAACTGATCAGCAGTGAGGATATCCAGGAGCTGTTCGTGATCGGCTTCGAATACTGGCGCGAGCTTCGCCACACGGACTACTTCATCGCCATGCTGGATTCCGGTGTCAACGCCTTCTTCGACAAGTACGGCGACACCACCCTGATGGACCTGCTTGATGAACTGGGCGTCACCCGCGAACTGATGCTCGACGA
>NZ_JABURH010000123.1 GCF_014762765.1 Alcanivorax sp. | reverse complement strand
CCGAAACATCCGCTTTCACTTTCAAACTCTGTTGCACTTTCCTGACCGGATTCGCCCTCCGTCGTATACGCAAAACCGGATTTCACCTGTACCCTGACCGGCTAGTCACCTTTTTGGGTTGGGCACAGGCCCGGGAGCACCATGTCAGCATTACCCGTTATCACCGCCATGGGCGGCATCAATGCGGCCGGCCGCAGCGCCCTGCATTTCGGCTTTCAGCGACTGATTTTCGATGCCCTGCCGGATGCCGGCCGCCAGGACACCCTGCGTTCGCTGGGCCAATTGACCGGTCGCAGCCCGGACAGCCAGCTGGCCGCCACCCTGATCCGTGCCCTGCCCAGTTCTCACCGTCTCCACGCCGCCATCAGCGGCACCAGCGACATTCCCGTTACCCTGGAAATGCGCAACATGGACCTGCCTGACCCGCTACCCGCTGGCTGGCAGGTCTCCCCTATCGACAAACGCCGCTGCCGGGTCACCCTGCCCGCGGGGCTGGATCTGCGTGTCCCCCATGACGCCCCGCGCCGGGTCAGCGCCGCCGGGCAATTGCCGGACGGCTTCGATCCCGGCGCCCTGTATGCCTCGCGCAACCACCCCCGGGCCCTGCAGATGGCCATCTTCGGCATCAGCGATGCGCTGGGGGATCTGGGCATGGACTGGGCCACCGTGGCCGGCAAGGTGCGCCCGGATCAGGTCGCCGTTTACGCCAGCAACGCCATGTCCCAGCTGGACGACAACGGCCTGGGCGGCGTCATGCGCTTCCCGCCCAACGGCCAGCGCATCACCTCCAAACAAGTGCCGCTGGGACTGGGCGAGATGACCGCGGATTTTCTCAATGCCTATGTGCTGCACTCGGTGGGTACCACCGGCGGCATGCTGGGCGCCTGCGCCACCTTCCTCTACAACCTGGAAAAAGGGGTGCAGGCCATTCGCAGCGGCAAGGTACGGGTGGCCATCGTCGGCACCAGCGAAGCCCCGCTGGTGGCAGAAGTCATGGAAGGGTACCGGGCCATGGGTGCGCTGGCAGAAGACCAGGACCTGGCCGCTCTGGACAGTGCCCAACAGGCGGATGTGCGCCGCGCTTGCCGGCCGTTTTCCGATAACTGCGGCTTTACCATGGCCGAGTCCGCCCAGTTCACCGTGCTGATGGATGATGCCCTGGCCCTGGAACTGGGTGCCGATATTCTCGGCGCCGTGCCGGATGTGTTTATCCATGCGGACGGTGCCAAGAAATCCATTTCCGCCCCCGGCGTGGGTAACTACCTGACCGTGGGTAAAGCCGCCGCCCTGACCCGTCAGCTGATCGGCGAGAAGGGCCTGCGCGAGCACAGCTTTGTTCATGCTCACGGTACCGGCACCCCCCAGAACCGGGTCACCGAATCGGTGATTCTGGACCGGGTGGCCGAGGCCTTCGGTGTCCGCCAGTGGCCGGTGACAGCCATCAAGGCGTTTGTGGGACACTCCCTGGGCAGTGCCGGCGGCGACCAGCTGGCCGCGACGCTGGGTAGCTTCGCGCAAGGGATATTGCCGGGCATCCGCACCATCGACCACATTGCCAGTGATGTGCACCGCCAGCACCTGGACTTCGCCATGGACCACGTCCCGCGCGACGACTTGCAAGCCAGCCTGATCAACTCGAAGGGGTTTGGAGGCAACAACGCCACTGCTGTGGCGTTGTCCGCTCGGGTCACCGAGGCCATGTTGCAACAACGCCATGGCAGCAAAGCCATCAGCCATTGGCAAACTGCCCGTGACACGGTGTTGCAGGCCAAGAGCTGTTTCCGCGACCACTGCCTGCACGAAGCCCCCAAACCGGTATACCGGTTTAACGAGGGGGTAATGGGAGATGAAGCGGTGACGCTGACCGGGGATGCGATGCAACTCAATGGCGGCACCACCATGCCCTTTGACGACGACAACGGCCTGGCGGCTTACCAAATCAATCTCTAGCGCTACTCGGATGGGAAAGGGTGAGTAACGAGGTATGAGTTACGAGTTACGAAAACCTTTCCCGGTCTTCGCAACTCGTCACTCAGCATCCCCAGCGACTGAAGATCAGCGAATCTCCACCTGGAAGGCCGGCGACGCCCAGCCCTGAGGACGGGTGGCCATACCATCAGCCAAGGGGGCACCGCCGTAAATGACCTGCTGCGCATCACCGTACTGCAACCAGGTCCGGGTAGGCATGGTCCCCTCGCCGGGCTTGCTGTAATCGCAGACGCCCTGCGGGAAGATCTCCGCCACCTGGTCCGCGAAAGCCTGCGGATCCAGCACCGTGGGGTAATCCGCCGGATCCACCGGTTTCAGCTGGCACTTGTTGGTCAGGGTCTGGATGCTGTCACCGGCCACGGTCCGTGGCGTCCCGAAACGGGTCTGCACCACGGTCTGTTGCAGGCCCAGAACCGGATCGGTCAGCGGTGCCAACAACTCACCCAGGGTGCCCAGTAACTCACCCCGCACCGGCAGCTCGGACACCACCGGCAGCGCGCTGATATCCAGGCCACACACCTGACCGGTGAGCGCATCCACCACCACCCCGGCTTCCGCCGGTGCCGGCGGCAGCAGGGACAGATCCAGCCCCGGCAGGATTGGATCCGGGTACAACAGATTGCCGGTCAACGGCACGATGGGGCCTTCAGGGCCGAACAGGGACGATACGGAAAGACACCGGTCGCGGGCATAAACCGGCTTGTTGGCGATCACCTTTTCGGCCACCGGCGTGGCCGTGGCATCCTGCTCGATGCCGGACAGCCACAGGTCCATGACCAGCAGGGCTTCGGTGGTGAAAACCGTATCGCCAAACAGCGGCGCCGGGCCATACCAGATCACATGATTATCGGCGTGACCCTGGGTCTGCTCCAGCCGCGCACGCATCTGCCAGGAATGGTAGGCATCATGGGCAATGCCCGGGTCCGGGCCACGCAGATCAATGATCGGCACATTGGCCAGATGCTCAGCGGTGTTGATGGCGCCGGTCCGGTAGGCATTTCGCAAGGCTTGCGGGTCAGCCACGGTGCGCTCGGCCTGATAGTCGATATCCACACTCAAACCGCCGATTTCCCGATTCACCCTGAGAAACTGCTCGCCGCTGATCACCCCGTTCTGCAATGCTTTCAACCCATACTGGACGCCCACATTATCCAGCGGAATACCACCAAAACCGCGACCGAGCAGCTGTTCATTGCGGGTCCATACCGACGGGTCACGGGGCCCAAACTGGTTGATCATGTAATCCAGCAAGCCGCACCGCAGTCCGTCCGGCTGCGACTCGGCGTCATAGACCGCCACCCCTTCCTGCAGACCCGGGCAATCCTCCTGGTCCGGGTAGGCGGACGGAAAGAATGCCAGGTCAGAGACCACCGGATTCAAGGGCAAGTGGCCATAGAAGGCGGACCACTGCGCGGCCGGAATCACCCCGGAGGTCAGCAGCGAGGTAACCACCTCCTGAAACCCTTGCGGATCGGTAGGCAGCTGGTTGCCGAAGTAATTACTGAGCAGGTTGTAGTCCGCGAACTGGGTGGCGGTGGTCCAGACATCCGGGTAGGAGCATTGCACGATCAGGCCCTGATAAATGCCCGGGTAGGCATTGGCCACGTGGTGCTGGGTAATGGAACCACCGGAACAACCGGTGCCGATGGTGTAACGGATTTCCCCATACTGTTCGATGATCCGCTCTTTCCCCATCATCAGGGACTCCGCCGCGGTTGCCAGATTGGCGTTATGCCCCAGGTTGGCCTGGGCCGTGGACAGGGTCATGAACCCCCGCGCCAGGGCGGTAGTGATGCTGTCACCCAGCAACAGCTCGGCGCCCGCGGGGGCAGTGCCGGCGATATCACCACGGGGCACCTCCCCCATGCCATAACTGACGCCCACGTTACCGCCATGATGAATCAGCAGCTTGCCGTTCCATTGCGGTTGCGGGTCCAGGGCGGTCCAGGGCTGATCCGGTTGATAGAGCGTCATGATCAGGTAACGGTCACGATTCATGACCCCTTCTTCCATGCGCACGATAAAGGGCATTTCCATGCCTTCATCCGTGGTAATGCGGGCAATGCTGTCATCGGCAGGCGGATTTGCCGGGTCATAGGGCTGGAAGGCTTGCGGCAAGCCGGGGTTTTCCGGATCAAAGTTGGTCAGCAGGTTTTCCAGCTTGTTGGCCGGCACATACTGAAAGGTGTATTCCGGCGGCTGATTACACTGGGCATCCACCGCCTGTTCATTGGTGCACTGCCAGGGCTGCAGCTGGGGCCCGGAAAACACCGGACCGCCGCTGGGGTGGTTGATGATCTGTCGCTCCAGCACCGACGCATCGGCCAGCACCACGGTGACCGTGTTGGCCCCCAGCGCCATGCCTTCCAGCAAGCCCTTGAGGGTGCCCTCGCTGGTTGCCGTCAAGTGCTCGGTCACCTCCCGATCGCCCAGCATGACCTTTGCCCCGCTCAACAGGGCGCTATCGTCAGCGGTAATTTCCACCAGCGCATCACCGCCGCTGATCAGGTCCGCGCGATTGGACAGCACACGGATATCGCCTTCCCCCGCCTGCGGCGTTTCGGGAAGGTCCGGATCGGGGGTATTCGGAACCGGATTACTGGCCGCCGGCGACGACGACGAACCGCCACCACCACAAGCCGCCAACAGGGCTACCAGGACGGCCGCCAGCAAACGAGACAGGGATTTCATGGGAGACTCCAGGCCGGCGCGCTGACCGGCTTATTGTTATTAACATCAGTGTTAACCCATTCTCGAGGACCGGGGGTCGAGTTACTGTTGATGTGCGGTTGCGCGATAGTTAACAGGAGGGGACATTCTTTGCAGAATGTTGCACGAATGTACCACACCATGATCCGCCAAGGTTCAGCCCCACGAGCCAGGCTGTTAAGGTAGCCGCAACCTCTGGATGGACCGCCCATGATCCGACTGAAACTTGCCCTGCTCTTGCTGCTGGCGCTGATCGCCTGCACCGCCCTCTGGCACCGGTACAAACCCCTGCCGGACGGTCTCGCCCATGAATCACCGCTGCTCCCTGCCATGGGGCTGAATCTGCTGGTGGATGACACCTGGGAAACCGCCGATGGCGGCCGGGGCATGCGTCAGCGCATTTTCGACGAGGCCCTGCGGTTGATCGAACAGGCCCGGCAACTGGTGGTGGTGGACATGTTCTTGTTCAGCGCCTTTCAGGGCGCCGATGATGCCAGTTACCGGCCCCTGTCCGAGCAGCTGACCCGGGCACTGGTGGCCAAGAAACAGCAGCAACCGGATCTGCCCGTTGTCCTGATCACCGATCCCATCAACACCCTCTACGGCGGCCTGCACAGCGAGCACCTGGAGCGCCTGGAAAACGCCGGGGTGGTGGTGGCCACCACGCCCCTGCCACGGTTACGCGACTCCAATCCGAGCTGGTCCGGGATCTGGCGGATCTGCTGTCAGTGGCTGGGCAACAGCAACGAGGGGGGCTGGCTGCCCAACCCCATGGGGCCCGGCCAGGTCACCCTGCGCAGCTACCTGACCTTGCTCAATTTCAAGGCCAACCACCGCAAGACCCTGGTGGTGGATGAAGGCGACCGGTGGACCGCTCTGGTCACCACCGCCAACCCCCACGACGCCAGCAGTGCCCACAGCAATCTGGGCCTCACTTTCCAGGGTCCGGCCGTGGCGGAACTGCTGGACAGCGAACTGGCGGTGGTTCGCATGGCAGGCGTTCCGCTCCCGAATCTGCCGCCCGTCCCCACCGGCCCCACAGCGGACACCACCGCCGCCCAGCTGCAGGTACTCACCGAGGGCGCCATCCGCGACGCCTTGCTGGCCGCCGTGTCCCGCAGCCAGCGCGGTGAAGCGCTGGATGTGTCGGTGTTCTACCTGTCCCACCGCCCCCTGGTGAAGGCGCTATTGGCAGCCCATGAGCGAGGCGTTGCCGTACGCGTGTTGCTGGACCCCAACAAGGATGCGTTCGGCCGCCAGAAAAACGGCATCCCCAACCGCCAGGTGGGCGCAGAACTCCATGCAGCGGGCATTACAGTGCGCTGGTGCAACACCCAGGGCGAGCAGTGCCATACCAAGATGTTGTTGCGCAGAGGCGCTGAACGCTCGGAAGTGATCATCGGCTCCGCCAATTTCACCCGCCGCAATCTGGACAACCTGAACCTGGAAAGCAGCGTGCGGGTGCTGGCGAAAACGGATCACGCATTCATGGTGAATGCCCGATCCGCCTTTGCCAGACGCTGGGACAATCGTGACGGGGAGAAGCACAGTACCGATTACGGGGTGTACGCGGACGAAGCAAGCTGGAAGTACTGGGTGTACCGGGTAATGGAATTTACCGGGTGGAGCAGTTTTTAGGGCAAAGGCGATTTTTTTACCACAGAGGGCACAGAGGACACTGAGGAAAAACAAGGCGCGTTCTTTGTAATCGCAAAGGCCCCAGTAGGAGCGCCGCTTGCGGCGCGATTCCATGCGCTGGGTTATCGCGCCGCAAGCGACGCTCCTACAGAAAACGAGGATCTATTCCGTCGCCGGGGATTCTTTCACCGGGCGGTTGCGGTGCCAGTCGAGGCCAGAGACCGCTCCATTGATCAACCAGGCGGCGGCAACCAGGCCGCCAGCCATGGGCCAATCCCAGGTTTCCGGCAGCAAGTCGGTGCCGGGTACAAACACCAGGAACAGCACGGTCTCCAGTACTGCCAGCAACAAGGGGGCCGCCAATCGAGCCGGGTAATGCAGCTCAATGCCCAGCCAGCGCAGAACGGCGCCGCCCATGCCAAGGCCAAGCCAGATAACGATCAGACCACCAATAATCACTGCCACCGTTAACGCTCCTGTTCCTGTTGTCCGTAGAGTGCCTCACGGCCGTGCCGGACCGCCATGCCTTCGCGCACTTTTTTCGGCAAGCCGCCCACCACCAGGGCGTAGGAATGGTCGATCATGCGCTCGATTTCCCCGCGCGGGATGGAGCCATCCAGCTTGAGGGTATTCCAGTGTTTCTTGTTCATGTGGTAACCGGGAGTCACCGCCGCGAAAATATCCCGCAGCGCCTGGGCCTGGTCCGGGTCACATTTGAGATTCATGCGCCCTTCGCCCTGCTCTTCACTCAGCGTCGCGAACATCTTGTCACGGACTTTCATGACCGCCACATCCGGCCCAAAGGGAAAATCCTTGCGCGCTTCCGGCTTGCTCAGCAGGTAGGCTTCAGCGGCTTTTACGTCCATGATTCCGGTGTCCTGGTTGGCCGGCCATTGAGAAACCGTCGCCTGTCCGTGTCGCGTTGGCAGCAACGGCCATGGAGATGATACCGCCCCTGTTACCCACCGCCTACCGCACAACCGGTCGTTTGCACCGGAACAACAGGTGGGCACTGATGAGCATGTTGCCCGGGCCCCGGGCGCATCCGCCCAATAAAAAACCCCGGCGGGTAGCCGGGGTCTTGAGCTTCGACAGTACCCTTGTGAGGTGGGGCCGAAACAGGCCGAGAGTTTACCCGCTTGCGGAAAGGATCGCGACAACCCGGCAGCGGGGAATACCCGGGTTAATGAAAAATAATGTCACCCGATGAGCAGCCTCGCGCCATGAAAGCCATGCTCAATACACCACCGCAAGCCCATTGGCGCCCCGGAACTGGCACGCCGCAGGCTCGCGATGGGGCAGGCATGCGCCCCGTTATCAGGAAATTTCCCGGGTTTCGCGGAACAGAATCTCCGGATGGCGTTCCTGGGCCAGCTGCAGGTTCACCCGGGTCGGCGCCAGATAGGTCAGGTGACCGGCGCCATCGCGGGACAGGTTGTCGTAGGCCTTGCGTTCAAAGGCCGCCAGTTCTTTATCACTGTCGGCTTCGATCCAGCGGGCGGTGGCCACACTCACCGGCTCATAGCGGCAATCCACGCCGTATTCGCCTTTCAGCCGCGCTGCCACCACATCGAACTGCAGGGTGCCCACGGCGCCAAGAATCACGTCGTTGTTACGCAGCGGGAAGAACACCTGGGTGGCCCCCTCTTCCGCCAGCTGGGTCAGTCCCTTGTGCAGCTGCTTGCTCTTCAGCGGATCGTTGAGCACCACGCGCTGGAACAGTTCCGGGGCGAAGTGGGGAATACCAGTGAACGCCAGTTCTTCCCCTTCGGTGAAGGTATCCCCGATCTGGATGGTGCCGTGATTGTGCAGGCCGATGATATCGCCGGAGAAAGCCTCATCCACGTTGTCCCGCTCACCGGCCAGGAAGGTCAACGCATCGGGGATGCGCACGTCCTTGCCGGTGCGTACCTGTTTGAGCTTGATCCCTTTCTGGTACTTGCCGGAACAGATGCGCATGAAGGCAATACGGTCCCGGTGACGGGGGTCCATGTTCGCCTGGATCTTGAACACGAAGCCGGTCATCTTGGGTTCGTCGGCGGCCACCGTACGTGCGGTGGCGTCCCGGGGCTGGGGCGGCGGCGCCCAGTTCACCAGACCATCAAGCATGTGATCCACACCGAAGTTGCCCAGGGCGGTACCGAAGAACACCGGGGTCAGCTTGCCGGCCAGAAAACGCTCCAGGTCGAATTCGTGGCTGGCCCCCTGCACCAGTTCCAGTGTCTCGCGCAGTTCTTCCGCGTAGTCCGCGCCGACGGCCTGGTCCAGCTCAGGATTGTCCAGCCCTTTCACTTCGCGCACGTCCTGCACGGTGTGGCCCTGGCCCGTCTTGTAGAGAACGGTGGTGTCGGTGAGCAGGTTATAGACGCCCTTGAAGCTCTTGCCCATACCGATGGGCCAGGTCACCGGGGCACACTCGATCTTGAGCACGTCCTCGATTTCATCCAGCACTTCAATGCCGTCGCGGACATCCCGGTCCAGCTTGTTGATGAAGGTCAGGATCGGCGTGTCCCGCAGGCGGCACACTTCCATCAGTTTGACGGTCCGCTCCTCCACGCCCTTGGCGGCATCAATCACCATCAACGCCGAATCCACGGCGGTGAGGGTGCGATAGGTATCTTCGGAGAAGTCGGCGTGGCCGGGGGTATCCAGCAGGTTGACCGTGGCCCCCTTGTAGGGAAACTGCATCACCGAGGTGGTCACGGAAATGCCCCGCTCCTTCTCCATCTCCATCCAGTCGGAGGTGGCGTGTTTGCCGGACTTCTTGCCCTTCACGGTACCGGCGCTCTGGATCAGGTTTCCGTACAGCAGCAGCTTTTCGGTAATGGTGGTTTTACCGGCGTCCGGGTGCGAAATGATCGCGAAGGTGCGGCGCTTGGCCACCTGGTCTTGCAGGCTCATGGGGTTCCGACTCTGACTGGATATTTGCGAGGCGCGAGTATAGCAGCCTTGCGAATCCGTATCAGCGGGTAGCACCGCGCTGTCAGACGATACCGGAGCCCTTGAGCTGGCGCTGGCGCATCAGCAGATAGAGGGCAAAGCCCACCGCAACCCCGGGCACCACCCCCAGCAGCAACGCCAGCCAGCCACCGCGAATCTGGTAGCGCTGGCGCTCGAAGATCACCCAGATGGCGAGCACCACCCAGCACAGGATCACATCGGTGGCGTAACCCGCAGCAAAGGGATTCACAAAACCGCCGGCAGCAGCGGCAACAATATCCGGATTGGCCAGCAGCGGCGGGATAATCAGTACCGCAAACACCACACAAAAGCCCAGGGCTACCAGCAATAAAAGTCGACGAAACAGCTTCTCTGACACAGACTCAGTCCTCGCAATGGCCATCCTTGATCACTCTATCCTTGAGGATTTCCCGGAGGGTGTCCACCTTTCCAAAACGATACTTCAGAGCTGACCGAAAGCAGTGCTAGAGTGTCGGTTCCAGAACCACAAGGATGCCCGGCCATGTCTGTTTATCTTCGCGCTTTTTCTGCCCTCCTCCTCGCCACCCTGCTGGCGGCCTGCAGCCGTACTCCGGATGCGGGTGATGCCCGTAAAGCGCTGGAAGTGGAACTGGACAACGCTCATCTGTCCGGCCTGCTGTCGGTGACCGATGTGGAAAAGCGCAACGGTTACGATGACGGCGACGGCCGCTACACCCTGGAGGTGGATTACCAGCTGAAAGCCAGAGATGACCTGAGCGGCTATACCGACAAGATCAAGGGCAATGAAGATCTGTCCGGCATGGATCGCTTCGCCATGATCATGACCCTCAGCGCCCTGCGCATGGAGCATGGCAATTTCAAGAAGGGGGATACCTTCCAGCGGCAGCGGGTAATTACCTTCCGGGACTCGGAAAACGGCTGGATGCCGATTCAGGAGTAAAGGGAAGCTGTTCGAATCGCACCTTGCCTGCTGTAGGAGCGGCTCTCGAGCCGCGAACCGAGCGGAGCGAGGCGACAAAGATCAAGGTCTGACCACCATTCTTTCTGGAACCTGTCGAGCCTTGAGATTCCTGATCGCCCTGCGGACGATTTCCGCGCAAGCGCGGTTCGCACCTCAAGAGGTGTTATTCGCTTCGCTCACCCTTCGGGCCGCACGGAACTACGTGCGTTACTCCGCTACGCTCCGTTCCTACAGCGGCTTCGTAGAAATGACGAGATCTCGGGAACTTCCCAACCTTT
>NZ_JABURH010000129.1:66460-78236 GCF_014762765.1 Alcanivorax sp. | reverse complement strand
GGCGGGTTTGCCGAACCAGGGGCGTATGGCAATCACCGCAGCCACGGCCACCCCCAGGGCGGCGGCGATCACGATGGCGGCAATGAACAGCGGGGCCAGGGCATGGCCGTGACGCAAACCGGCTTCCAGCAGCTGTTCCTTGGCGATAAAGCCGAACAGGGGCATGACCCCGGCCAGGGACAGGGCGGCCAGGCCGGCGCTGGCACTGGTAACGGGCAGATAGCGGGCCCAGCCGCCGGTATCGAGGAAATCTTTGCGACCGGTCTGGTGGTCGATGATGCCGGCCACCATGAACAGGGCGCCCTTGTACAGGGAGTGGGCCAGCAGGTAGCTCATGGCCGCCAGCAGGGCAGTGCGAGTCCCCAGGCCGATCAGCAGGGTCAGGGTGCCCAGGGCCATGACGGTGGAATAGGCCAGCATGCGTTTGATGCCGGTGGCGCGCAGGGCCAGGAAGATGCCCAGCACCATGGTGATGGCGCCGGCGCTGCCCAGCAGCAGGAGCCACAACTCGGTGCCGCCCATGGCCGGGTGCAGCCGTGCCAGCAGGTAGATACCCGCCTTCACCATGGTGGCCGAATGCAGGTAGGCGCTCACCGGGGTGGGCGCGGCCATGGCGTTGGGGAGCCAGAAATGGAACGGGAACTGGGCGCTCTTGGTGAAGGCGCCGAGCACGATCAGCACCAGTGTCAGCCCGTAAAGCGGATGGGCAACGATGGAGTCGCCCCGGGTGATCAGCTCCGACAGCTCATAGCTGCCGCCGATGTGGCCCAGCAGGATAAAGCCGGTCATCAACGCCAGCCCGCCGCCCACGGTGACGATCAGCCCCTGCAGGGCCTTGGCCCGGGCGTTGGCGTCTTCGTGGTTGAAGCCGATCAGCAGGTAGGAAGTGATGCTGGTGAGTTCCCAGAACACGAACAACACGATCAGGTTGTCGCTGAGCACCACGCCCAGCATGGCGGCCATGAAACACAGCAGCAGCACATAGAGCCGGGGCAGATCCCGGTGGCCTTCCAGGTAGCGGCCGGCGTAGATAAAGATCAGTGCGCCGATGGCGCAGATCATCAGGGCAAACAGCAGTGACAGGCCATCAAGCATGAAGCTCAGCGGCATGGCCAGCGCAGGGACCCAGTCGATGTGGGTAAGCTGCGGGCCTTGCTGGGTGACCGGTAGCCATTGCAGGAAAAAATACAGTGTCAGCCCGGCGGGGAGCAGGGCGAGAAGCCAGCCACTGTAACGGGGAAAAAGCCGATGCAGGGCAGGGGCCAGGGGTGCGAGCAAGAATCCAGACAAGATGCCTGTCAGCATGGCGCTCCGTTATCAGTAGCCCGCTTTCGCGGAATATGGCATCACCGTAAAACGATGATTAGCATGGAATTATGCTACGCATTATGTGAAATCTCAGGCAAGGTAAAGTTCCTTTTTGAGGCGAAAAAAGCGGCCTGCCGCTACTTATTTAAGAGCGTTGATCGGGGTAAAAAAATGCATATTTTTTTGGTTTTCGCCTGGCGTGTGTAACAAGAAGAAAACAAAAGAGGGTGCGTGCCTGTTTCCTGTTGTCCGGTTTGCTCGCTGTAACAGCTGCCGCTGCCGGAGGGATTCTTGCAAGGGAAGGGGGGCATGGCATACTTGCCGAGTTTTGCTGCCTGTGGGTAGCACAAGGATTGTTATTCAAGAGAGCACATGATGTTGCCTGCAATTGTTTTGCTTCCTCTTCTGGCGGCGCTTCTGCCCATGTTTACCCGCCATCTGGGGAGACGCTGGTGCGCCCTGCTGGTGGCGCTGCCGGTGGTGGCCGCCCTGGGCTTGTTGGCCCAGGCGTCCTTGCCGATCTGGGAAGGGGGGATGCAGCAGTGGTCCATGACCTGGTTGCCGTCTCTGGGATTGAACCTGGCCCTGCGCCTGGATGGCCTGGCGTTGCTGTTCTGCGTGTTGATTCTGGGTATCGGTTTGCTGGTGGTGGTGTATGCCCACTATTACCTGCCGGCCAAGGATGACGGCGGTCGCTTCTACACCCTGCTGTTGCTGTTCATGTTCAGCATGCTGGGGGTGGTGACCAGCGACAATCTGCTGTTTCTGGTGTTTTTCTGGGAGCTGACCAGTCTCAGTTCCTTCTTGCTGATCAGCTATAAGCAATACGACAGTGCCGCTCGAAAGGGCGCACGGATGGCGCTGACGGTCACCGGCATGGGTGGCCTGGCGCTGCTGGCCGGGGTGCTGTTGATCGGTCATGTGGTTGGCAGCTTCTCGTTGAGCACGGTGCTGGAGAGTGGTGCGCTGGTTCAGGAGCACGCTCTCTATCCGGTGATTCTCTGCCTGGTGTTGCTGGGTGCGTTCACCAAGAGTGCCCAGTTCCCGTTCCATTTCTGGCTGCCTCATGCCATGGCCGCGCCCACGCCAGTGAGTGCCTACCTGCATTCGGCCACCATGGTGAAGGCCGGCATCTTCCTGCTGGCGCGGTTCTACCCGGTGCTGGCGGGGACCGACCTGTGGTTCTATCTGGTTACCGCTGCCGGTATGGCCACCCTGCTGTGGGGCGCGGTCTGGGCCCTGTTCCAGCACGATCTGAAAGGGCTGCTGGCATTTTCCACCATCAGTCACCTGGGCCTGATCACTCTGCTATTCGGTCTCAACTCGCCGCTGGCGGCGGTGGCCGGGGTGTTCCATATCATCAACCACGCCACCTTCAAGGCGGGCCTGTTCATGGCTGCCGGCATCATCGATCAGCAGACCGGCACCCGTGACATGCGCCGCATCAATGGCCTGTGGAAGTACATGCCCTATACGGCGGTACTGGCCATGGTGGCGTCGGCTGCCATGGCCGGGGTGCCTTTGCTGAACGGCTTCCTGTCCAAGGAAATGTTCTTTACCGAGACCCTGCAGTCCGACCAGCTGGGCGCCCTGAGCTGGCTGCTGCCGCTGGGCGCCACCCTGGGTGGGGTGTTCTCGGTGGCCTACTCGGCGCGCTTTATCCACGATGTATTCTTCAATGGCGAGCCGGTAAATCTGCCCAAGTTCCCGCCCCAGGAACCGCCCCGTTACATGAAGATTCCGGTGGAAATACTGGTGGCCCTTTGTGTGGCGGTGGGGGTGTTCCCGGCGATTACTGTGGCGGCACTGCTGGCGGTGGCGGCCACTGCCACCCTGGGCGGAACCCTGCCCGAGTATCATCTGGCGGTGTGGCACGGACTCAACATTCCGCTGTTGATGAGCGTTATCGCCCTGGTCGGGGGGATCGCGGTGTACGCGTGCCGCCGGCGGCTGTTTGCCTGGTATGCGCGCTTGCCGGAGATCGATGCCAAGCGGGTGTTCGAAGGCCGTATCCAGGCGGTGGTGCGACTGGCCGCCGGTGTTACCCGAGGACTGCAGACCGGTTCCCTTCAGGGGTATCTGGCCTGGGTGCTGGCGCTGGTGGCGGCGGTGCTGGTATGGCAGTTGCCCAACCTGGCCAGCGTCACTGGCGAGCGCGCCATGCTGCCGGTGGATGGGGTATCGGTTCTCTGTGCCTTGATGCTGATTGCTGCCGCCCTGCTGACCACGGTGCTGCATCGCCAGCGGATGATGGCGATTATCTGCCTGAGCGTGGTGGGATTGATCGTGTCGCTGATTTTCGTGCGCTTCTCGGCGCCGGATCTGGCCCTGACCCAGCTTTCTGTAGAAGTGGTCAGCGTGCTGCTGCTGATGCTGGCCATGTACTTCTTGCCGGCGCGGGCCAAGGCGGATTCCAACTCCTTGCGGGTGGGCCGTGATGCGGTGCTGGCGGTGCTGATCGGCACCGGGGTGGCGGTGGCCGCCTTGCTGGTAATGACCACTGACATTGCCACCATCAGCCCCTTCTTCCTGGAAAACAGCGTGCCGGGCGGGGGCGGCACCAATGTGGTGAACGTGATCCTGGTGGACTTCCGTGGCTTTGATACCTTTGGCGAGATTACCGTGCTGGGTATCGCGGCCCTGGGGATCTATGCCCTGCTCAGTGACCTGAAACTGGTGTCCGCCAAGTACGACCCCTTCGGCCGGCCCTGGGCCCATGATGCCCACCCGCTGGTGTTGGTAACCCTGTCGCGGCCACTGTTGCCGCTGGCGCTGATGATTGCGGTGTATATCTTCCTGCGCGGTCACAATCTGCCCGGCGGCGGCTTTGTGGCGGGGCTGATTACCTCGGTGGCCCTGTTGCTGCAGTACGTGGCATCCGGGGTGACCTGGGTGCACAAGCGTATCCCCGGCGATTACCACCCGCTGGTGGCCCTTGGCGTGTTGCTGGCGGGCCTGACTGGGGTGGCGAGCTGGGCCTTCGATGCGCCCTTCCTGACCAGTACCTTTACCCATGTGCACCTGCCTATGATCGGCGATTTCGAGCTGGCCAGTGCCATGCTGTTTGATACCGGCGTGTTCCTCACCGTGGTGGGCGCCACCCTGCTGATCCTCGCCAACCTGGGCAAGCTGTCGCTGCTGGATGACAAGAAGGAGACCACCTGATGGAATTGTTAGTGGCGCTGATTATCGGCGTGCTGGTGGCCACCGGCGTATACCTGTGCCTGCGTGCGCGCACCTTTTCCGTGGTGCTGGGGCTGACCCTGCTGGGTTATGGGGTGAATGTGTTCCTGTTTTCCATGGGCGGCCTGAAGATCAACCAGGTGGCAGTAGTGGGCGCCAGTGCCGACCCCACCGACCCGTTGACCCAGGCGCTGGTCCTCACCGCCATCGTGATCGGTTTCGCCATGACCGCCTTCCTGGTGGTGCTGGCCCTGCGCAGCCAGGGGGAGCAACACAGTGACCATGTGGATGGTCAGGACGGGGAGCAACGTTCATGACGCACTGGATTATTGCGCCCATCCTGATTCCGGCGCTGGCCGGGTTGCTGCTGTTGCTGGAAGTTCGTGAGCGGCAACGGCTGCGGCGGGTGACCGGTTTGCTCTCCTGTATTGCTCTGGTGCCGGTTGCCCTGGTGCTGTGGCAACAGGCCGCCCAGGGTGACGTGGGGGTGTATCAGCTGGGTAACTGGCAGGCGCCGTTCGGCATCGTGCTGGTGCTGGACAAGCTCAGTGCCCTGATGCTGCTGCTGACTGCGGTGCTGGCGTTGGCGGCACTGTTGTATGGCTGCGCCGGTGATGATCGCCGTGGCCCCAACTTCCATTCCCTGTTCCAGTTCCAGTTGATGGGCATCAATGGGGCTTTCCTTACCGGTGACCTGTTTAACCTGTTCGTGTTCTTCGAGGTATTGCTGATCGCCTCCTACGGGCTGGCGCTGCATGGCCGTGGGCCGGAGCGGGTCAAGGCCGGCCTGCATTATGTGGTGCTGAACCTGGCGGGCTCGGCCCTGTTCCTGATCGCCCTGGGGCTGATTTACGGCACCACGGGGACGCTCAACATGGCCGACTTCGCGGTCAAGGCGCAGGCGCTTGAGGGCAGCGAGCAGATACTGGTGACGGTGGCGGTGCTGTTGCTGTGGGTGGTGTTCGGTCTGAAGGCGGCCCTGTTCCCGCTGTACTTCTGGCTGCCGGCCACCTACGCCAATGCCACCGCGCCGGTGGCGGCGCTGTTTGCCATCATGACCAAGGTGGGCATCTACGCCATCCTGCGCATGCAGGCGCTGGCCTTCAGCGACGGGCCGCTGGCCGGGCTGGGGGCTGACCTGCTCTGGTGGCTGGCGCTGGTGACTCTGGCGCTGGCGGCTATCGGGGCTCTTTCGGCGTCACGGCTGGGTGGGCTGGTGGCTTATCTGGTGGTCATGTCGGTGGGTACCCTGGTGGCGGCGCTGAGTTTGGGAGACCCCGGGACTGTCGGTCCGGCACTCTATTACCTGATCCACTCCACCCTGATCTGTGGTGCCCTGTTCCTGCTCTGCGATCTGCTGCGCCGCTCCCGGGGCGATAGCGATGACCGGCTGGAATCCGGCCCGCCACTGGCACATGGCAACTGGCTGGGAGCGGCGTTCTTTGCCGCCGCTGTGGCGGTGGTGGGGTTGCCGCCCCTGTCAGGTTTTGTCGGCAAGCTGGCGTTGTTGCAGGCGGTGCCCAGTGCCCCTTACTGGGCGCTCCTGTTGCTGGCGGGACTGGCTGGCCTGGTGGGCCTGAGCCGGGCTGGTTCCACGCTGTTCTGGCGGGTGCACGGAGAGGTTGTCGGCAAGAAACTCGGTAAGCGGCGTGTCATTCCCATGCTGGCTTTGTTGCTGGTAAGCCCGGCGTTGACCCTGGCCGCGGAGCCTATGCTGCAGCTATGCGCTGGCGTGGCCGATCAGCTGGCGGACCAGACGATTTATATTCGCGCGGTGTTGGGAGGTGCCTCATGAAGCGCTTGCTTCCCTATCCCAGTCTGACCCTGGTGCTGTGGCTGACCTGGCTGCTGCTCAATGGTTTCAGTGTGGGCCATGCCCTGTTGGGGCTGATTCTGGCGGTGGTGTTGCCGCTGGGTACCCGGCCCTTCTGGCCACAGGTGCCGCTGGTCCGTGATCGTATGGGTCTGCTGCGTTTCGTGCTACGGGTAGCCAAGGATATTCTGCTCGCCAACCTGGCGGTGGCTCTGAAGGTGCTGGGGCCGGTGAAGGATCTGCAGCCCGGTTTTGTGGAGGTGCCACTGGACCTGCGCGACAGCTTTGCCATTACCGTGCTTACCAGCACGGTATCGTTGACCCCGGGGACAGTGTCCGCCGATGTCAGCGAGGACCGCACCCGGTTGCTGGTGCATGCCCTGCACGTGGAAGATCCGCAGGCCCTGGTGGCGGAAATCAAGCAGCGCTACGAAGGGCCGATCAAGGAGATTTTCGAATGCTAGAAAGTGCCATCTCGTTGACGTTTGGCCTGCTGACGGTGGCCTGGGTGCTGAACCTGTATCGGCTGGTGATCGGCCCCTCGCTGCCGGATCGGGTGCTGGCGCTGGATACCATGTATATCAACAGCATCGCCCTGATCGTGGTGTACGGCATTCAGGTGGACAGCAAGCTGTACTTCGAGGCCGCCATGCTGATTGCCCTGATCGGCTTTGTCAGCACCGTGGCGGTGGCCAAGTACATAACCCGCGGCGACATCATTGAATAGTGCCTGGCACCCGGTGCCAGGCAAGTGGAGCTTTATATGGACATCTTGATCGAATGGCTGGTGGCGATTTTTGTAGTGGTGGGCGGTATTTTTGCGCTTATCGGGTCCATCGGTCTGGCGCGGTTGCCGGATTTCTACACCCGCCTGCACGGCCCTACCAAGGCCACCACCCTGGGAGTGGGCGGCACCATCATTGCGTCACTGCTGTTTTTTTCCTGGCAGGAACGGGGCCTGCAGCTCCATGAGGTGCTGATCACCCTGTTTCTGTTCATCACCGCGCCGGTGTCTGCCCATATGCTGGCCAAGGCTGCCATGCACCGGGATCTGAAGCGGATGAAGGGGACTCAGGGAGAGCCCTGGAAGCAGTAAAAGCGGCAAGCTCCAAGCAACAAGCTGCAACGCGGAACTGGCAGGACGATGCGGCAAAGCCATGCCTGCGATTTAACGTCGGGTTTGTATGCGGGAATCGCGGAGGTGAGGGGGTCGGTTGGCTGCAGCCTTAATCGCGTTGCAGCTTGAAGCTTGCGGCTTGTGGCTTATTCGATCGTAAAAAATGTAAAAGGTGAAACCGGCAGGAACTTTCGGAAAAACGGTGTGGTCGTAAAGAATAGCTACGGATTGGCACCCCCCGATCCCCCAGTACCCTCGTCGATCCGTAGCTTATTTGGACTCCCCAATCTCTCCCCAGAGGTTGGGGCGGCAAGCCTCCCTGGCAGCACAGTCGTTCCCTTCCCCCAAGATTGCTGCCAGGGATTTTTTTTGCCTGCCGTTTATGTCGGCAGGTCGTGGCAAACTGCAAATTCTTCGCGATTCATCAGCTCGCTATTCTGTATCAAGCAATCGTTGTGCCAGCTTTTCGTGGCTGAGCATTACTGCTTGCTGATCAGTAAGATAGGATTTTCTGTTCGTTTTTTGGTCAGGCAGGGGCGTCCCACGATGGGACTGGAGTGCCCCTTAGTGCCAGTTTTGTGACGCACATCGACAGTCGGGCAAAAAAGCGGGATCAAGGGCTGGAACTTTTCTGCAAAAACGGCAGTCTCTATAGAAGCGACGGGCCGGAACCCCCGATCCCCCAGTACCCTCACCGGTTCGTCGCGTTTTGTCCCGGTCTTTTCCCCCAAAGAGGCCGGGGCGGCAAGCCTCCCCGGCAGCAAGTCGTTCCCTTCCCCCAAGAATTGCTGCCGGGGATTTTTTTGTCTTCAGAAAAGTCGGACGTCTGACGCTAAAAGATGGCCTAGTCGTCCGACATCCGATGTTCGGCGTCTGACCCTATCTCTAGCCATTCCCCCAGTTTTTCCCAGGCCTCGTCGCAGCCGGTACCATTGGTGGCGGAGAACAATTGCAGCGACAGCGGCGCGGGGTGGCCCTTGAGCTGGCTTTGTACCTTCAGCAGGGTGGACTTGGCGGCACCGAACTTCAGTTTGTCGGCCTTGGTCATGAGGATATGGATGGGCATGTTGGCCTGGGCGGACCATTCGAGCATCAGCAGGTCGAAATCCTTGAGCGGATGGCGGATGTCCATCATCAATACCAGCCCCACCAGCACCTGGCGTTCGGCCAGATAGTGGTCCAGGTGTTCCTGCCACTCGTTGCGCTTGCTCTTGGCCACCTTGGCGTAGCCGTAGCCGGGCAGGTCCACCAGGCGCCGTTCGTCGTCCAGGGCAAAAAAGTTGATCAGCTGCGTGCGGCCGGGGGTTTTTGAGGTCCGGGCCAGGGTTCTCTGGCCGGTCAGACGGTTGATGGCGCTGGATTTGCCGGCGTTGGAGCGGCCGGCAAAGGCCACTTCCCGGCCCTCGTCAGGCGGACACTGGTCCAGGCGCTGGGCACTTTGCAGGAAACTGGCCTGATGGAGCAGGATTTCTGCTGGATGATTGGATTGACTGCCCATAACCTTACCCTTCACATGGAATATGACGGCGCGTGCCAGACTGGTATATAATCCCGGCCGCCTGACCCTCCTGGCGGTTGCCAGGGCGGTCGACGTTCTACAAGGGTTTGACGGGAAAGGCAAATCCACACTTCGCCAGCGGTTGACGCCAGCATAGCAGAGGTAGGATATGAAGGGTTTGGTAGCAGGCATTGCATTGATCATGATGGCAGGAGCGGCCACCGCCGCCACTGTGGAAGAGCGCTATAACAGTAGCTGCACCTTCTGCCATACTTCCGGCGCAGCCGGTGCCCCCAAGGCTCACGATGAAGCCGCCTGGAAGCCGTTGCGCGCTAAAGGCATGGATACCCTAGTGAAGCACGTGAAGGAAGGGTACAACGCCATGCCGCCGAAAGGCATGTGTAACGACTGTAGCGACGACGAATACCGTGCTCTGATTGAGTACATGTCCAAAAGCAAATAAGACGCTGTACGAAAGGATAGGCCATGAAGTTTTTCAAACTGTTCGTGCTGATGGCGGCTGCCGTAGTAGCCAACCCGACTCTGGCTGCAGGCGATGCTGAGGCCGGTGAAGCAAAAGCCGCTCCCTGTGCCGCTTGTCACGGCCCTGGCGGTAGCAAGCCGATTGCTGGTAACTACCCGAAACTGGCGGGTCAGGGTGAAGCCTACCTGGTCAAGCAGCTTCAGGATTACAAGTCCGGTAAACGTGAAAATGCCATCATGGCCGGTCAGGCTGCCAACCTGAGTGAGCAGGACATGGCGGATCTGGGGGCGTATTACGCTTCTCAGGAAGCGCAGTCCGGTCAGGCTGACCCGGAATGGGTAGAGCAGGGTGCCAAACTGTATCGCGGTGGTGATGCGGCTAATGGTCTTCCTGCATGCTCGGGCTGCCACGGCCCTGCAGGTCAGGGTATTGATGGCGCCAAGTATCCGCACCTGGCTGGTCAGAATGCCCAGTATGTGGAAGATCAGCTGAAGGCGTTCCGTGCCGCTGGCCGTAATGATCTGGGCGATAACGTGATCAAACGCACCAATGATACCGATGGTGATGCCCCAGGCATGATGCAGACCGTTGCTGCCAAGATGAGCGACTCCCAGATCAAGGCGGTGGCCAGCTACATTGCTGGTTTGTCCAAATAGATCTGATTGGTTACGGTTTGTAGAAAAGGCAGCCTGCGGGCTGCCTTTTTCGTTGTTATCATGAAAAGATAAATGATTCCCCCAGCACTGACGTGTTTTTTGCCCGGTGGCGGGAGAAAATAATGATTCCGGCGGTCCTACCGTGCGGAGACCAACAATAAGGAGATGAACCCATGCTTCGCTTTGTGACGGCTTTGCTGATGAGTCTGGGCCTGGCAACCGCTGCGGTTGCAGCCGATGAACATGCCCGTTTTGCTGTGGACACCCACTACAAGATCCTGGATGTGCCCGGCAATGTGAGTGACCCCAGCAAGGTGGAAGTGCGGGAGTTTTTCTCCTACGCCTGCCCCCACTGTTACTCTCTGGAACCGGCGGTAGATAAGTGGCTGGAATCCAAGCCGGACTATATTGATTACGTGCGCACCCCGGTGCTGTTCCTGCGTAATGCCGAGCCGCTGGCCCGTGCTTACTACGTAGAGGAAACCCTGGGCCTGGTGGATGAAGTCCACGCTCCCCTGTTTGATGCCATTCACAAGCACCGTGAGCCGCTGTTCAATGAACCGGCACTGGCCAACTTCTTCCGTAAATACGGCGTCGAGCCGGACAAGTTCAACCGTCTGTACAGCTCCTTCGGTGTGTCCACCAAGGTTCGTCAGGCGGAGGCGCTGACCAAGGAATACAAGATTCCGGGTGTGCCCAACTTTGTCGTTAACGGCAAGTACCTGGTATTGCGCGAGAACCTGAAGAACACCGGCGAGCTGTTCGAGGTCATCGAGTATCTGGCCAACAAGGAAAGGACTGGCGGTTGATTCATGCTGCTGGATCGTGCCCGCACTGCCTATCGTGACTGGAAAGCCCGCCCTGCGGGCTTTTCCTTCGCCCGGGAAGGGGTGAGGCGCACCCGTCAGACCCGTGAAATTATCCTCCCTGACACGAGCATCAAGCTGCTCAGCTTCAATATCCAGGCCGGCATCGGCAGCCAGAAATTCGGTGATTACATCACCGGCAGCTGGAAGCACCTGGTAGCACATCCGCGCAGCGTGGAAACCATTGAGCAGATTGCCGAGGTGTTGAGCCACTTTGATGTGGTTGGGCTGCAGGAAGTGGATGGCGGCAGCCTGCGCTCGCGTAATATGAATCAGTTGGTGCACCTGGCATCGCTGGGCGATTTTGCCTTCTGGCATCAGCAACTCAATCGTAATCTGGGCCGTCTCGGCCAGTTCAGTAATGGTTTCCTCAGCCGCCATCAGCCCTTTGAGGTGAAGGATCACCGGTTACCCGGTCTGCCTGGGCGTGGGGCCATCATCATCAAGTATGGCCATCCCATCCAGCCTCTGGTGGTGGTGGTTGCCCATCTTGCTCTGGGCGAAAAAGTGCGCAATACCCAGCTGGCTTACCTGACCCGGTTGCTTGAAGGCTACAAGTATGTGGTGATGATGGGTGACTTCAATTGCCGCCTGGAGCACCTGGAAGCATCGCCGCTGGCAGGCCTGGGGCTGCGGACCGTGGAGGCAGACAACCTCAATACCTACCCGAGCTGGGCTCCGGATCGGCACATCGACCATATTCTGCTTTCGCCGGCGTTACAAAGCCGCCATACCCGCGTATTGGAAGATTGCCTGCTGTCTGACCACCTGCCGCTGGCCACGGAAATCCTGATACCGGACGAGGTGATCGCGGCGACGCGAGAACACCGGCTGCCGCTGATTAGTTAATA
>NZ_JABURH010000129.1:48392-66234 GCF_014762765.1 Alcanivorax sp. | reverse complement strand
ATGGGGAAAACATGAAGTCGATGTTCTGTCTGCTTTGCTTGCTGCTGTCCGGCGTGGCTGTTGCTGATTGCCCGCGGGTGGCTGGTCAGGAAGATGATCGGCGGGCCAATGCGGGCTGCCTGATTCTGCACGATGACAAGGTGTTATTGGTAACCCATCGCTGGGGCGGCAAGCTGGGAGTGCCGGGTGGCACCCGCGAAGTGGATGAGTTGGCGCAATGTACGGCACATCGGGAAACCCTGGAAGAGACAGGGTTGGCGGTGACAGTGGGGCGGCGCCTGGCGGTGATGAAGAACGGCTTTCATCTCTATCGCTGTCATGCGAATGAGCGGGTGTCAGAAGAGTCGTTAGCAGTGCCGGCGTCGGGGATCGCCGAGGTAAAGGCGCTGGGTTGGCACTCCCTGGATTCGCTGAACCGGGACAGCTGGCGCTTTTCCTACCAGTTTGATCTTTTCCGGGAATTGGTGGCAAAGACTATCCTGGAAGATCAGGGGCGCGGCCCTTGATCTTCGGTGGTCCCCCCGGCTGGCGTCAGGCCTGTTTGGCCAAAGTTGCAGAGCCTGCCAGCGCTTCAATGAAGGGCTGCCAGCACTCGATCACTGGATAACGGCCCTGGTCTTCCAGTACGTGAAAGTGTGCCCCGGGGATGGCCTGTGCCATGCGTCGGGCCGGTTCCAGTTGTATGCTGCGGTCCAGGGCGCCATGCCATACCAGGGTGGGAATCGTAACCTCTGACAGTTCGAATCCCCAGGGGCGCAACACCCGAAGATAGTCATCAATGATCACTCTTGCGCCCTGGAACCAGCGTTGCCGTAATTGCGGTAACGTGATCGCTTGTACCGCCGGGTCATTGATCAGTCTGGCGTCCTTGTCATCCAGGAACCGGGAGAAGAAGGAAAAGAATTTTTCCGGAGAGCGATTGACGCCCCGCAGCGCCATTTTACCCAGAGAGATAAAGATCCTGGGGTCGCGATCCACCATTTTCAGCAGCCGGCCATGCATCGGGTCCAGCTGGCCTTCCTGCATGTATTGCCAGGGAACAATGCTGCCAATTACCCCGACCCGTTCGAACAGGGACGGATATTTGGCGGCAGCGGCAAGAGCGTAGGGGCCGCCGAAACAATAGCCGGCCAGAACGGGCTTTTGCAGGTTAAGGCGTTCGCAAAAATGGCGCAGATCCTCGGCGAAATCCACAAAGTTGCCATTCGGGCAGGGGCTGGAGATGCCAAAGCCGGGGCGAACCACCACCAGCACCCTCAGGCCTTGCGATACATACCAGTCATGATGGGGTTCATGGCACGGCATATTGCCGGCCTGATTTTCCATGACAAGCAGAGGCTTGCCCTCCGGGCAGCCATACTCGAACCAGCTCAGTACTCGATTGTCGGGCAGCACCATAAAGCGCTCTTCGCGACCATCGTGGGTGGTGAGGGACGGTGTTGCCAGCAGCGCATGGCTCATGGCCCGACTGACCAGGGCCACCTGACTGCTGATGCCGGTTTTGCCCATGATCGATTTGAGCTGGGTGCGGGCAGTATGAACACTTATCGATAACAGGTCTGCGCTCTGGCTGAGATTGCCCACCTTGCACAACAGATGTAGCAGCCTGGCTTCAGCCGGGGAAATGCCGAACAGGTCTGCCAGAGACTGGACGGATGGCGCTGCCACGCTCTTGTCTGCAAATACCCAGACTACCGTGGTGATACGGGATACATCATCAGGGGCGTCCGAGCGGAACACCGGCATGCATAGCAGTACCAGTTGTTCCTGTTCGGAATGCAGTAACTGGCTGTCACGGCCTTGCTGCAGGCGCACGACTTGCTGTAATTGCTGCTTGAGACGGGGGTCGCTGAGCATCAGCGCACCGCCATCGGCCATCCGCAAGGGCCCTGAGGCCAGAATGCGATCGGCTGCTGAATTGTGTCTCACCACATGCAGCTGGTCATCAAGCATGAGCATGGGCCAGGGCAGCCGATTGGTCATGTCATTGAGGAGATGGTTCTGGTCTTCCTGGGAATGCATGTGATTGCTACTGCGTACTGCCCGATCCAGGTGCTGAAGCAGCGATTCCATGATCTCCAGATCCTGTTCCTGCTGCTGGCACCAGTCGACCATGGGCTCCAGCAACTCGCCCCAATCCCCTGGTGACAGAGCGGTTTCGTAGATGCGGCCGATCAGCGCATCCCATTGTTTTTGTTCGATATCCATGTCCAGTTCCCAGTCATCCCTCTTTATTACCTTAGCAAATATTCACAGCCGGGCTGTAATGGTTGCGTTAAGCGGGACTGGAGCGGGATAAAGAGGGCATGGCGGTACCCGGGAAACGCTAGGTGGAAAGCGGTTGGCGCGCCGCACCCCCGACCGTTGCAGGTGCCAGGGGTGGGTGCGATGGAGCGTGTTACTGTGAGGAAACGAGGGATTGCATCAACCCGGGGTAGATCGCATCGGCGGCCTTGATGGCATCCTGGAAGTTGCTGTTGTCGGCATGGACCGTTTTCAGATAACGGGCCATGTCATCCAGGCTGCGGAAGGACTGGTCAGAGGTTTCGCGAATATAATCCATGCCGCCGGAAGCGCTGATGGCCGCGGAGTGCCCCACCTTCTTGCCGACCTTGGAGCCGAGGATGCCGCCAATAAAAGGCACATTTTCAAGGGCCTTGGATGCGGCATAGGCGCCTGCGGCGGAGCCGATAGCGCCACCCATCTTGGCATTGATGGCCTTGTCGACCCATTCCGCCAGAACACCATCACTGGTCCAGGGATTCATGTACTCGCCGCTGTTGTCCGGGATCAGCAGGGCCGCCACGGTATCCTGCTGGCTGGCACGGGGGCTGGCCGCCAGGTTGGCTGCGGCACCGGGTTGCGCGGCAGGCCGGTTGCCGCTGCGGATCATGGCAGCGATCAGGTCGCTGGAGAGGCCGCTCTTGCGCAAGCGGCGAATTTCCTCGTCGCTGAAGGGCTTGTAGGGGCCCTGGGCTTCCACCTGGGCTGCCAGAATGGACTGGCTGGTGCCGCGTTTGGCGGCGTCCACCAGATCAATCACCCGTTGACCGTCCGGACCCACAAACCACAGGGCGTCCTCCTCGGAGAGGAATGCCACGTACCTAGGAAACCGGGACACATTTTCCCGGTGCCAGCCCAGGGTGTTACGGCGCGGGGTATGGCTGGCCAGGTTGGCAAGAATCTCACTGGCAAACAGGCTGTGTGGATTCTCGATCAACCACTGACGTTGCTCGAGAATATCCTTGCCGGCGATTTCCTGATCGTACTGCTGTTTCTGCACAGCGACCCATTCTTCCAGCGCCTGGCGATGTTGTCGCATCATGTCGTTGGCCATGTCCGCCGAGGCAATGGCGGGATCTTTTTTACCGACGAAAAGTGCCGAGGGTGAATAGACGGAAATATAACCCCGGATACTGCCGTTGGCCTGGGAGGTGAACAGCGTCTCTCCGCCGGCGTTAACCGTCATTTCGCTGTCGAACTGCATATCGGAACTGCTGGGCAGTGTGAAAATCGAGGCGATATACATGAGAAAATGTCCCCAGTTCATTTTGAACGTCTCATTTTCTACATGCATGGATAGGTAGGGCGATTGGCTTGTCGCTGATTCGCCGGACAAGGTTTCGACCTGAGGTGTCAGAGCGCTCTCAATGGTCGGGGGGATTTTTTTCCAGTCCGGGTGGTTGCGAACACGGGAGTGGGCATCCACTCTCACGGGGGCAACCTGGAAAGCAACGGGCAGTGAGGTGTCGCCCATTGCCGGAGAGGTGCTGTCTTCTGCTGGAACATAACGGTAGGTCATGCAGCCACTGATCAGAAGCAGGCTGACCATGATCAGGGTGAAGCGGTAAACAGTTCGAATTGACATGGTGGGCTCCTGAATCAGCGTGCCGAATTGGCTACGGCGGTTTGCAGGCCGGGGTAGATCTTGTCGGCGGCCTTGATCACATCCACAAAGTTGCTCTTGTCGCTGTGGGTGGTGGCAAGCCAGCGGGCCATGTCATTCATGGAGTTGAAGGAAAGGTCAGAACTGCTGCGAATGAAGTCCCAGCCGCCGGAAGCTTCCAGCGCCGTGTTTCCGCCCACGGCCTTGCCGGCCTTGGAGCCCAGAAAGCCACCCAGCATGCCGCCGAAGGGAACGTTTTCCAGTACCTTGTTGGCCGCGTAGGCACCGGCAACGCCACCTACGGCTGAGCCGGTTGCCTTGCCCATGGACACGTTGATGGTCTTGTTGACCCACTCGGCTGTCACGCCATCGCTGGTGTAGGGCGACAGGAACTGGCCACTGTTGTCCTTGATAGCAAGGGCGTCGATCTGCTGCTGCTGGATGGCGGCCTGTTGCTCGGCAGTCTGCTCACGACGCTCAAGGACCACGTCGCGGGTTCCGGCAGTGCCCGGAGACATGATGCTCAGGCGGGCAAAGGTGCCGGGCTCGCCACGCATTTGGGCAACCAGCTGTTGTAAGGTCTGGCCGCTGGTCGGGGTCATTTCCCCGTCCTTGCCTTCACCGATGGCCACGATCAGGTCGCCGCTCTGCAACTGGCCGCTTTCTTCAGCCGCGCTCAGCGGAACCAGACTATCGATGCGCAGGAAATGTTTATCTTCGGTCTGATTGATGCGGACGCCGAGCAAGCCCTTACCGAGGGGTTCTCCGGTGGGCGACTGGCCGCCAGCCGCCAGAGAGGAGGAATCCAGTTGAGCCCAAACCTGTTGAGCGTTGTTGCTGTAATCGACACAACGCCAAGCGCCTTCGGAGTGCTGCGCTTGCACCTGGAAGCTGCCCGGCGCAACAAGGGTTGAATGGTAGACCATCTTGCCGGATACCACTTCGGCCTGTACGCAGGCGGTTTGGCCGGTTTGGCTGGCCTGCAGTACCTGTGCCTGGTAGGCGCTGGTGTCAGTTGAGGTGGTTACACTGCCGTTGACGGTGGTCACGGCGGGGCTGCTTGTACTGCCTTGTTGATAACTGGAGGCGCAGGCGCCCAGTAGTGCAGAACCGAGCACGACCGCCCCCAAGCGGATGCTGGCAGAAATGCGTTCCATGATAATGATCTCCTGTTAACGCCTGTCCGGGCGGGCGGTCGTTCCCGTGGCGCCCGCGGACAGTAAAAGGGTTAGCGGTAAAGAATGTTGTCTTGAGTGGCCTTGCTCATTTCAAAGCCGTCGCCCCACACCAGGGTGCCCAGCTCCATATCCACCATTTCGAAGGAAATGTAGTGGTAGCGCTGACGCATCTGGCTTTGGCGATCAATGGCGTCCTGGGAGGTGATGGTGGCAAACATCTGGTAGTCGACCCCGGCGGTGGCCTGGGTCTTGCGGATGGTGCCGCCATCCACCAGCCCTTCGCGTTTGATTTCGCGCTCTTTCTGGATCGCTGCCAGGTTCTGGCGATTGACGAACACCATGCGCCCGTTGGCGGCACGGGTAAGCTCGATCTGCAGCCGCTTGGCGAGCATGTTGAGATTGATCACCGAGGTGCTCTCGTTCTTGAAGCCTTCCATGTCAATCAGTACCCGGGGTGGGGTGGGGCGGTTGGAAACCATGGGATTGGCCAGCAGGCTGCGCATCATTTTGTCGGTCATGGCGACTACGTCCTGGGATTCGATGCCGACCCCCTGAACCCGTCCGGCACTGCCTACGTCCTGGTATACGGAAGGCTGCCCGGCGGCGTTATCGACCCGTGACGGCGCACAGGCGCTGACCAGCACAGCGGCACCGAGGATGGCGATAGGTTTGAAAGCTTTCATGGTGTTCCCCTCATGGAATTCGTGGATAAATAAGGTGCTTACTGGCTCATCTGGGCCATGGTATGCAGAGCAATTTCCTTGCCGGTGGCGCTCATGGGCTGCGGGCGATCGCGCTTTTCGAAGCCGCTTTCAGCCACCACCCAGGCATGTTGGTCTTCACTGCCCGGCGGTTTGCCATCGGTGTTGAAAACCGCGAGCACGCTCGCATCTTTCACGGACAGCACGCGCACCTGGTAGAGGCCATCGCGGTCAAAATCGCTGCCTACCACCAATTCCAGTACGTAGTCCGCTTGCTGGGAAAGAGCGCGCATCTGCAGGCGCAACTGATCCGGCGAGGCGCGTTCGAACGTGCCGTCTTCCAGGTCGTTATCGGTAATGCGCTGGGCCATGGCTTGATCAATGACAGTAGCCCCGCCTTGCTTGAAGGTGCTGATGAGTCCGCCCTGCAGGCCCAGGGCAATGGCGTTGCGGTCTGAGCTACGCAGACCGCCACGGCTTTCCTGTTCCATCGTCAGGGTGGCGCGCCCTTTTTCTTCGCGGGCATCCTTGCCGGTGACGCTGAGCTCGCCTTTGGCATTGAGACTGCCGCGGTGGTGGCTGTACCAGTCACTGACGCGGCTGGGGAATTCACGATTCCAGAATACGGCAATACGCGGTTTCCCCTGTTCAGGGAAAGCCTGACGAAAACGGCTGATGACGTCCTTCTCAGGTGGGCGCTGGTACTGATCACGGAGGCTTTCCGCGTAGGCCTCCTCGCTCATGGGGACCTGGGCGGGTGCCATCATTTCGGTGGCGGGGTGATCCTGCTGGGCAAAAGCCTGGCTGCTGGCGAGCCAGGCAAGGGGCAGGGCGAGAGCGACGAAACTTTTCATTTTGCCTGCCTCACTTCCACCCGATATTTCAGCTGCGCAGTGGTGGTGGATTTTTCCAGATAGACACTGGTGGAGTTGGCCGGGACCACGACCCGTTGCCAGCGCGGTTCCACGTCGGTGGGAATCTCGGACTGGTCAAAGAACTGGGTGCGGGCTTCCAGGATGCCGTTGTAGTCGGTGTGGTTACGCAGCACCACGAAGACTTCCGAGGTGTTGGCCGGGGTACGGCGAATGCCATGCTTTTCGGCGGTAAAGCGGAACACCTTGTGAGGACCGGGAATGCCGCCACTGAAGTTACGATTCAGGTCGTAATCGGTAAACGTCACACTGTTGTAGGTGGTCGGCGCGGTGCGCTGTTCATGCTCCAGCTTGCTGCTGTTCTGGCAGCCGACAAGCAAGGAGCCGGCCAGCAGACCGGCGACAAGGGCGAATTTCGCGTGCATGGAGTTCTCCTTAACGGGGTTAACGGGCACTGGCGAAAATCACGCCGTTGCCATTCTTGTCGAAGAAAATACGGGCGGGTTTGCTGCCCGGTGGTTGGGTAATACCGGCCTTGTTGGTGAAGGTGACTTTGGCGTTTTGGGTATCCCCGGAAAGCCGGGCGCTGCCCAGGTGCAGGGTGTCGGGCAGGCTGGTGCAGTAGCGGGTATCGGCGCGGGTCTTGGTACGGGCGGACATGCCCTGGGCGGCGACGCCAATGGCGGTGATGGTGTTGAAGCCGGCGGCAAGGCCTCCACCGGCGCCGGCGGCGATGCCGGTGATCAGGCTGTTGTCGCTGAGGCTGGTCATGGCGTCGCCCACGTTGCCGGTGGTCTGCTTGAACTGCACCTTGCCTTCGATGATGCGATCCACCGCCCGCCCGCCTCGCGTAGAGGCCTGGAAAAACACGTCTTCCGCCGGGTAGAGGGTCTGATTGAGGCCATCACCGGAAATCTTTGCGCGGTTTTCGGTAAAGCCCTTGCCGCGACGGTAGACCAGTTCGAAGTGACCGACGCCGTCGGCCAGTTTGCGCGGGGAGGTGCCGGTTTCCGCCACGATCAGGGTATTGTCGCTGTCACCAGGGACCGGGCCGTCGGGACGAAACTGGCGGAACTCCTCGAAATGCTCACTGGCGAGGCGCTCGTTGCCATCCAGGCGCGCCGCCCAGCCGGCCAGATAGACCAGTGAGGCGAAGTCGGTGCTGTGCTGTTCTTCCTCGGCGAACGCGTCCTGCAGCAGGCCGTTGAGGAAGGTGGCGCGGGCGTTACCGTAATCGCCATCGATCAGATAGATCAGGCCGCGATAGTAATAGACCATGGAGCGTTCATAGGGCTCGCCCTTGAATTCCTTTTCTCCCTCCTCGTACCAGAGGCTTCGCGCTTTGCGCGCGGCATCGTTGTCCGCATAGACGCTTTCGATGTTGGCGATGGCTTCATCCAGGGTACGGCGGGCGGTATCCAGATCACCGGTTTTGAATGCGGTGGCACCGATTTCCATCAGGTTCAGCACTTCATTGCGGCGTCCTTCCTGAAACAGCTTGCGCCAGGCGGGCTGCAAGGCCGCTGGCTGACTGGCCACATACTCCTGTTTGGCAGGATCCAGCGGTGTTACGGCGTATTGCTTGGGGCCGGTGGCGCAGGCGCTCAACAGGCCGGCTCCGAGTAGTGGTAGTAGGAGTTTCTTGCAGGCATAAAGGGGGCGTTCCCCTGAAACAGCAGGCGTAAACGTGTTAGCCATCAACTTCCCCGTTGGATGGATTCTTTTTGGTGTCGTGCGGGGCGTCCCCTGACCCTCACCCGCGCGAAGTTGTTAGCTGCAAGTATTGAGCAGGCCAAGATCGGCGCGCATCCCCCATATGGGGGATAAAGCCATATTTCCCGATAAATATTGCCTCTGCTTTCGGTTCTGCCGGCTTGATTCCCTTGATTGTTTTGATACCCAATTTGGGGGATGCGGGTGTTCCGGCCGGTCGCTAGCCTGATATTTCCGTTCTCGGGGAATAAGGGAGAAAAGGCTATGAGGGCATTATTACGGGGCGCCAGCCTGGCGGTAGCGGTTGCTATTACCGGGTGTGGCGGTAGCGATAGCAGCAGTGGTGGGGGAGGAGGCTCATCGGGGCCGCCTGATGGCGGTACTGCCATGAAGGGTAGCGCTGTCAAAGGGCCGCTGGCCAATGCCGCTGTCACGTTGTACCAGCTGGACGTCAATGCACAGGACGGGGCGGGGCCTCAACTTGATACCGGTGCTACCGATGCCAGAGCAGCCTTTACCGGTGTCAGTATTCCTGAGGGAGCCACCGGCGAGGTTCTGGTTGAGGTGCGGGCCGACGGCGACACCGTTGACCTGACCACTGACCAGGCACCGGTGATTACCCGTTTGTTGTCAGTGACCTCTGTCGAGGCGGTAGCCGCCGGGGAAACCAACTACCCGACGCCGTTGAGCACCCTGGTGGTGAACATGGCGCTGGCCAACGCAGACAGCTCTGCTAATGGTTTTGCCGGTGACGATGATGGCACGGTGACCGCAGATGAATGGGCGGCAGCATTGAAGCTGGCCAAAAGCAAGGTACGCAGCCAGTTCGGCTTTGGCCTGCTGGATGACAGCGTGGATCTGTTGTCTTCCCCGCCTCTGATCACCAGCGATCAGGATGATCAGGAACAGGTGGTCAAGTTACGGACTGCGGTGGAAGCGGTGGCGGCACTGATGGCAGATATGGCAGAAACCGCCAAGACTGCGGATCCCAACAGCACCGAAACCGCAGACTCCATGTTTGCGGCCCTGTCGGAGGATCTCAACGACGGCCAGGTAGATGGACAGAGTGGTGGTGAAGCCATCTCGACCTTCTCCAACATCGCCGATGTGGCTGCCGAAGTCACCCAGGATCCTTCCTCGCTGACCATTCCGGGTTCCACTACAACCGTCTCGCAGGTTGCAACGGTGGTTGCCAATGAGACCGAAGATACCGGTGTGGACACGGATACCACCACGGCACAAAACACCACCACAGTGGTGGAGCCGGCGGAAGTGGAAAGTGATATTGACCAGGACGGTACGCCGGACAGCAGCGATGCGGATATTGATGGCGACGGCTTGATCAACGAGCAGGATGCTGCGCCCTTTGATCCGGACCGCGACGAAGATGGCGTAGTCGATGGTGAAGATGCTTTCCCGGATGATCCTGCGGAAACCGCTGATACCGATGAAGACGGCGTCGGTGATAATGCCGATGTGTTCCCTGAAGACCCCACCGAGACTGTCGATACTGATGGTGATGGTGTGGGGGACAACGGTGACGCCTTCCCGGAAGATCCCGCCGAGACTGTCGATACTGATGAAGATGGCGTGGGTGATAACGCGGATGCCTTCCCCGAAGATCCCGCCGAAACCGTGGACACGGATGAGGATGGCGTAGGGGATAATGCTGATGCCTTCCCGAACGATCCTTCTGAGACCACAGATACGGATGAAGATGGCGTCGGGGACAATGCAGATGATTTCCCTGAAGACCCGGCAGAAACCACGGACTCTGACAGTGACGGTGTGGGGGATAATGGCGACGCCTTCCCCAATGATGCTAACGAAACCACTGACACAGATAACGATGGTGTGGGGGACAACGCAGATGCTTTCCCCAATGATCCGAATGAAACCACAGACACGGATAACGACGGTGTGGGTGACATTGCGGATGCCTTCCCCGATGACCCCAACGAAACCCAGGACAGCGATTCCGATGGTGTAGGGGACAACGCGGATGACTTCCCCAATGACTCCACCGAAACCACTGATTCGGACGGTGATGGTGTGGGCGATAACGCCGATGCTTTTCCGGAAGACTCTACCGAAAGCGTGGATGCGGATAGTGATGGCTTTGGTGCCAACGTGGCAGATCCGGACGATGCAGACCCCTGTGTTCCGGATGCCAATGCCGCTGCCTGTAACGGTGGTTCACCAGCCGCTGTGTGGGATCAATTCAACTGGGATCAAGCCAACTGGCAGTGAGGCCGTTGGTTAAAGCACGAAATCTATAGAGGGTAATAGAGATGAAAAAATTTATTCTGACTGGCCTCACCGCTGCACTGATGAGCGCGAATGTAATGGCATCGGAAGTGGTTGAGGGTACGGATACAACGGTTTTTACTGCTGATTCACCGGCGGTTGCCAGCGAAGTGAATGGTAATTTCGCTGCTCTGATCGCCGCAATCAATGACAACTCCCAGCGACTTGATGCGCTGGAAGCGTCTGTGGATGATGGCAGTGTTGAGGGTTCCTACACCTTTGTCGAGTTGGCAATTGAATTGGCGGCCAATAGTGGAACGGGGCTGACCGAAGCTTACTCGGAAATTTCCAGTTTCAGCTCCACGGGTAGCTTTACGCTGTCTGCGAACGGTGATTTTTCCGGTACGATCAATGAAAATCGGTCTACCTTGTTTTCGACCGTGAATGGCGATTGTGGTGTCGAGGGATGCCGAGATGCATTTGACCCGGATTTCGGCAACACGGGTTCGGAGCCGCTCAACGGTACCTGGAGCGATGACGGTTCCACCGTCACCCTGACGCTTGGCCCGAACGATATTGTGGTGCTGCAAAAGGCCGGGCCGAACATGCTGATTTTGAGTCAGAAGGATACGGTGACAACCGATGGTGAGCCAATTTATGACTTCACCAACATTGCCTTTTTGATCAAGCAGTAACGTTCAGAAACCGGGGCTGCATCCGCAGCCCCGGTTTTTTCAATACCGCGTTTCCGCCATTCCTGAAAACTGCTTGGCCAGATAGGTGGCATAGTTGTCTGTCATGCCGGCAAGAAAATCCAGTGCCCGCATGATGCACTGATAAATTCTTTCCTGTTCAGGCATCTGTTCCAGGTTTTCCGGGAAACTGTGTCGGCCAATCAGGTCGATGATACGTTCATGGCGATAGTTCCTGGCGCTATCGCAGGCATGGGATACCGCGGCTTCAATCAGGCCGTCCAGTAGCGCACCCATCACTTCGAAGGCACCAATTTCCAGCTCGATTTTCCGTGGATGCTCGAAAACTTTCGAGCGGGCCAGCTGTTTGGCATTTTCCACCACATCGCGCACCGCCGGTTCGCAATGGCTGATCAGATCTCCTTCCATTCTGCCGCCCAGCAGGTTGTCATGATTGGCGACAAAAGCTTCCACGCCGGCTTCGATAAAGCGCTCGATGATCTTGCCTCGTAACAAGGCAGCCTTGCGGCCGTCGCGCAGGTCGGAATGGATCAGATCACGCACCTCGGGGGTATCCGGCAAAGCGGGTTGCAGCAGGGCATAGACTTCGTCCCAGTGCAGCAGGTCCATCTCCAGACCATCTTCCAGATCGATAATGGCGTAGCAGAAGTCGTCGGCGGCCTCCATCAGATAGGCCAGCGGGTGGCGGCAGAAGCGACCCGGAGAAATTTCCCTCAGGCCGGTGGCAACGGCCACTTCACGAAAGGCATCTGCTTCCGACACAAAGGCGCTGTACTTGCCGGGCTTGCTGCTGGCTCCGCTGCTGTCGGTGGCATCGACGGACAGCCAGGGATATTTCAGGAAGGTGGCCAGGGTGGCGTAGGTCAGGCGCATGCCGCCGTCGTACTGGTGGTATTCACTCTTGGTAATGATGCGAAAGCCCTGGGCATTGCCTTCGAAAAAGGTCAGATCGCTTTGTTGCTCCGGCGCCAGCATGGCGAGGAAGCGTTGCCCCCGTTCCTGGAACCAGGCGCGGATGGCACGCTCACCGGTGTGCCCGAACGGCGGGTTGCCGATATCGTGGGCCAGACAGGCGGACTGAACGATGTCGCCAAAGTCGGTGGCGCTGACCGTATCCGGCAGCAGCTGGCGTTGCTGCAGCCTTTCGCCCACGCGAATACCCAGGGTGCGTCCCACGCAGGACACTTCCAGGGAATGGGTCAGGCGGTTGTGAACATGGTCGTTGGTGGCCAGCGGGTGCACCTGGGTCTTGCGTGCCAGCCGCCGGAAGGCGCCAGAGAAGATGATCTTGTCGTGGTCGCGCAAGAAGGCGGTGCGGCCGCTTTCATCCTTGGCGCTGCGTCCGCCCAGCCGGGCCTTGTTGAGTAACTGGTGCCAGTCCATACAAAAAAATCCGCCTGCGGGCTTGATGAAAAACGCCGTCGCACCCAACGTGAGAAGAACCAATCACAGCATGTTGCCATGGGCCGTGCTGGGATGAACAGAACAGGAACGCAGTGAAACACGAACGGGAGGCGTAATGAATCTGGATAAACCCCTGCTGATGCTGGTCACCAGTGCATCGCAAATGGGCCAGGGTCAGCAGACCGGCCTGTGGCTGGAAGAATTCGCGGTACCCTGGTTGTTGTTCCGGGAGAAAAATATCCCGGTGGTGGTGGCCAGCCCCCGTGGTGGCAAGATTCCGGTGGACCCCAACTCGGTGCCGGATGACGAACAGAAAGCCCAGTGGTCGGAAGCCATCTCTGCCCTGCAGGATACCCGTCCCCTGGAAGAGATCTGGGAAGACGGTTTCGCCGGTGTCTTTGTCCCTGGCGGCCATGGCGCCATGTTCGATATGCCCGATCATCCGCTGGTGGCGGCAGTGATGGAGCGTACCTGGATCCAGGGTGGTCTGCTTGGTGCGGTCTGTCATGGCCCGGCGGCCCTGGTGGGGCTGCGCGATGAAAATGGCGCGCCGCTGGTGCAGAACCGCACCCTGACCTGCTTCACCAATGAGGAAGAGCAGGAAGTGGGCCTCGATGAGGTGATGCCGTTCCTGCTGGCGACTCGCCTGGCAGAACTGGGGGCGACGCTGGATCTGGGCGACAAGTTTGTCAGTCACGTGGTCGCGGACGGGCGACTGATCACCGGGCAGAACCCGCAATCCAGCCAGGCCGTGGCCGACGCCATGGTCGAGGCGCTGTACCGGGAATAGCCGAGACAGGTAAGGTTACGGCATCGCGCCGCTGGGCGTTTGTTTTGTTATGGGAGACACAATGGGGATTTACGATTACACCGCCACTACCCTGAGTGGCGAAGACAAGGCGCTGGCCGACTTCAAAGGCAAGGTGCTGCTGGTTGTGAATACCGCCAGCAAGTGCGGTTTTACGCCGCAGTACAAGGGCCTGGAAGCGCTGTATGACGACCTGCAGGAAAAGGGCCTGGAGATTCTTGGCTTTCCCTGCAACCAGTTCGGCAAGCAGGAGCCCGGTGCCGCAGACGAGATCGGTGCCTTCTGCGAGAAGAACTACGGGGTCAGCTTCACCATGTTCGACAAGATCGACGTGAACGGTGACAACACCCACCCGCTGTACGCCTACCTGAAAAACGAAGCCACCGGTGTGCTGGGTAGCAAGGCGATCAAATGGAACTTCACCAAGTTCCTGATCAACCGGGATGGCAAGGTCATCAAGCGCTATGCGCCCACTGACAAGCCGGAAGCGATCCGCAAGGATATTGAAAAGCTGCTGTAGAGAGACGAGCTGCAAGCTACAAGCTTCAAGCTGCAACGCGAATGAGGCATGAGAGTGAGGCGAGTTGATTGCCCGCGCTTCGAGGTTTGGGCGCGGGCCTGGCCTTTCAGAACCTGAAGGTCATTGGCGCGCCTTGTAGCTTGAGGCTTGCAGCTTGTAGCTGCTTTCATACGCCCTTACGCTTTTCCAGCCATTCAAAGGCGGCCATGCCCGTTACCATAGCGGCGACGAATATCACTGCCTTGAGGCTGCCGGTGCCCAGTGCCACCAGCGCCGGGCCCGGACAAAAGCCCGCCAGCCCCCAGCCCACCCCGAAACCCAGTGAGCCGAGTACCAGACGCCGGTCCAGTTTGCGGTTGCCGGGTATCTGGATGGGGTCGCCACTCCAGGCCAGGTGACGACCCTTGGTCAGGGCAAAGCCCACCGACGCCACCGCGATGGCTCCCACCATTACCAGCGCCAGGGACGGGTCCCAGTCGCCGGCCAGATCCAGAAAGGCCAGCACCTTGGCGGGGTTGGCCATGCCGGCCAGCAACAAACCGATGCCGAAAATCAGGCCGACGATGAAGGCACTCAGTTGCGAACGGTTCATGCCGCACCTCCAAGCAAATGACGAACCACAAAGACGGTGACAAAGCCGCTGCCCATGAATGCCAGGGTGGCTACCAGGGAGCGCGGAGACAGCCGCGATATGCCGCAGACCCCATGACCACTGGTGCAACCGGCGCCATAGCGGGTGCTGATGCCGACGATCAGCCCGGCCACAATCAGCAGGGGCCAGTCTGCGGCGATAATCAGTGGCGGCAGGGTGGTCGCCAGGCTCCACAGCAGCGGGGCGGCGATCATGCCCAGCGCAAAGGCCAGTCGCCAGGCCCGGTCACCGGGGGAAGGGCGCAGCAGGCCGCCGACAATGCCACTGATGCCGGCAATGCGGCCGTTGGCATGAATAAAGAGGGCGGCGGCCAGCCCGATCAGGGCGCCACCGGCCAGGGCCGACCAGGGTGTAAAGGCGGTCCAGTCGATGGTCATGAAGTCTCTCCACAAAAAAGGGCGTACAGGGTTTCCAGCACGGCCAGGGCCTTGGGGTCGGCAATGGAATAGTGCATCTGCTTGCCATCCCGACGACTGGCCACCAGCCCCTCCCGGCGCAGGACGCCGAGCTGCTGGGACAGGGAGGGTTGGTAAACGCCAACCAACTCTTCCAGCTCGCTGACGCTGCGCTCGCCCTCGGTGAGCTGGCAGAGCAGCAGCAGTCGATCCGGGTGTGATAACGCTTTGAGAAGCTGGCTGGCGTCGGTGGCGTTATCGCGCAGGGCATCCATATCCAGAGTTTGCATGATACTTCCATAAAATATATTTAAATAAAATATATAATGAATGCCTGGAGTCATGCAAGTGATCCGGGGCTTTTTCACAAAGGCGCGGCCCTAGACCGGCAGCACACCGTAGTAGACGGCGAAGAAGTGGCAGACACTGCCGCCCATCACGAACAGGTGCCAGATAGCGTGGTTGAAGGGAATAAAGCGGTCGGCCAGGTAGAAAATCACTCCAGCGGTGTAGGTAATACCGCCGGCCAGGATCAACCAGAAGCCCACCTCGTTCAATTTGGTTGTCAGTTCCCCGGAGGCGAACAGGATCAGCCAGCCCATGGCCAGGTAAATGCCCACCCGCATCAGCTTGAAACGGTGGCCGTACATGGCCTTCAGGCCGATGCCGATGAGCGCCAGTGTCCAGATCACCGCAAACAGGATCCAGCCGGTCTGGCCGCGCAGATTCACCAGCAGGAAGGGGGTATAGGTGCCGGCAATCAGCCCATAGATGGCGCAATGGTCCAGCATCTTGAACACCGCCCGCCACTTCGGGTTACGCAGGCTGTGATACAGGGCGCTGGCGCTGTAGAGCAGAATCAGGCTGGCACCGAAAATGCTGAAGCCGACAATTTTCCAGGGATCGCCCTGCAGGCTGGCGGCAACGATCAATATCACCGTGCCGGCGACGCTCAGGGCGGCGCCGATGCCGTGCGTCAAGCCGTTCAACCATTCTTCCAGAATAGAGTAATCCGTTTCCGGTTGCGGGGTTGCGGTCATTGACGAGGTCTTCTTGCAGCTAGAGGGGAGTCTGCATCATGCCGAGCGCCAAAGGCGCCTGTAAAGCGCCAATTCGGACAGTGCCGCATATCAGTGTTTTCTATCGATGTGATGAAAGCAATTTTCTGTTGGTAACGTGGGTGTGGCGTTACGGTAATTCTGACTCGTGGCAGAGCAGGGTTGAAGTTCCTGTTCAGAAAGCCATGTTGAGAAGAGTGGAAAACATTCTTCGTCACATTTGCACAGCAAGGAGCCACGCAATGATTGAACACAATAAGCAGGTTGCCGAGCAATTGAGCAAGTTGCTGGCCGAGAGCTACACCCTCTACCTGAAAACTCACAAGTATCACTGGAACGTGACCGGTCCCATGTTTCACAGCCTGCACCTGTTGTTCGAGCAACAGTACACCGAGCTGGCCCTGGCGGTGGACACCATCGCCGAACGTATTCGGGCGCTGGGCTGGAAGGCGCCGGGCAGCTACGCAGAGTTTGCCAAGTTATCCACGGTGAAGGATGCGGTGGGCGACCCCTCTGCCAGTGACATGATCCGTGAACTTGCCGAAGATCACCGCACTGTGGCCGAGCAGGCCAATCGGGTGTTGAAGCTGGCCGGCGAGCACGAGGATGAAGGTTCCTCCACGGTAGCCAGCGACCGTATCGAGATCCACGAAAAGGCAGCCTGGATGCTGTCCGCCCATCTTGATTGATAGGCGGGATCAATTGCTCAGATAGAGGTAATTCGTTTTTCAGATAAATAGAGGGTGGCTATTATTGAATGCATATCAAACGAGTCACCCTCTAATTGGCACAAGGAGTGCAAGTATGCTGGAAAATCGCGAAGGGCAACCCGTCCCCCAGGTCACCTTCCGGACCCGTGAGGGGAATGAATGGCGGGATGTGACCACCGATGACCTGTTCAAGGGAAAGACAGTGGTGGTATTCGCCCTGCCGGGTGCGTTCACTCCGACTTGTTCTTCCACTCACCTTCCCCGCTATAACGAGCTGGCTCCGGTGCTGAAAGCCAACGGCGTGGATGACATCGTCTGCCTGTCCGTTAACGACGGCTTTGTAATGAACGCCTGGGCTGGTGACCAGTCTGCCGGCAACATCCGTTTCATTCCGGATGGTAATGGTGAGTTCACTGATAAGATGGGCATGCTGGTGGACAAGCAGGATCTCGGGTTTGGGCCGCGTAGCTGGCGTTATTCCATGCTGGTGAAAGACGGGGTGATCGACCGCATGTTCATTGAGCCGGAAAAGCCCGGCGACCCGTTCGAGGTCTCTGATGCGGATACCATGCTCAATTACATCAATGGCGAAGCGGCCCTGCCCAAGCGGGTTACCGTTTTCACCAAACCAGGTTGTCCGCACTGCACCCGAGCCAAGAAGGCGCTGGCCGACAACGGCTACGCGTTTGAAGAAATCGAACTGGGTAGCCGTGGCCTAAGCTACAGCTCCTTGGCCGCGGTAACCGGTGCCGGCACCACGCCGCAGGTATATATCGAAGGCGAACGCATTGGCGGCGCCGACGAGCTGGAGGCCTGGCTCAAGGCCTGATCAGGCTGCAGGCACCGTAACGAGCAACCCCGTGACGCGCTCACCGTCACCGCATGGCAGGTCGGGTGGACCCTCCAGCCGTGCACCTTCTTCCCCCCTTGGGTCGACGCCTGTCGGCCCTTTTTTTTACGGTAACCCGCAGCGGCTTTGCGAGCC
>NZ_JABURH010000129.1:0-48261 GCF_014762765.1 Alcanivorax sp. | reverse complement strand
CCTACGCAATCGGTGTGGGCGGTCAGGGTTAAGATCCCGGCATTGGCAAGAAGATGTCGCGGCAGGATGGCGGCGGCGTTCCTGTACAAAGACACCATAGTCATTTCAGGTCAGAATCCAGTAGGGTTTTGAATAGGCTTCACGACACTGTAGCAAGGTATGTGATAATTGGTACTGATAAGTACCATAATACTGGGAGAGCACGCATGGCACGTTTCTGGGCACTGGTTGGCCTGTCTCTGGCGATGGTGGGGTGCGGCGATGAACCGCCATCGCAGGCGCCGCTGCCGCAGCCGGTGAAGTTGTATACGGTGAATGGCGATGGTGCCGGGCAATTGCGTCATTACCCGGGGCGGGTGGTGGCCACGGAAGGCTCGCAGCTGGCGTTCCGGGTGTCCGGGCAACTGGTGAAGCTGCCGGTGCGTGCCGGTGAACAGGTGAAGAAGGGGCAGCTGCTGGCGGCCCTGGATCCGGCGGATTTCAACAATCAGCTGGCCGACCGTCAGGCCCAGTACGATCTTGCCGAGAGCCAGTATCAGCGGGGTATCAGCCTGCGCGAGCGCGGGGTGATTTCCGAAGCCCAATTCGACGAATTGCAGGCACGACGGCGGCAGGCCCGGGCCGCCCTGAGTCAGGCCCGAGACAACGTGGAATACACTCGTATCAAGGCGCCTTATGAGGGTACGGTGGCGCGCACCGAGGTGGAGAACTACCAGTTTGTGCAGGCCAAGGAGCCGATCCTCTATTTGCAGGGCGATGACAATATCGACATCGAGTTCGCTGTCTCGGAACGCTTCTTCACCAACCTGAGAGAAGGCGGTGAAGATTATCAGCCCACGGTGCGTTTTGAAGGAGCGCCCAACCGTACCTTCAAGGCCAGCTACAAGGAACACGAAGCCAGCGCCGATGCGCGTACCCAGACCTACAACATCACTCTGACCATGGCCAATCCGGAAGGGTTGCTGGTTCTGCCGGGAATGAGTGTGGATGTGGCCATCGACCTGAGTCAGATCCGCAAGACGTCCACCGACCACTTGCAGGTACCAGTGGAGGCAGTGTTCAAACAGGACGGTAAGGAGGGGGCCTTTGTCTGGCGATACCAGCCGCAGGGCAAGGTGGGTACGGTGACGGCGGTACCGGTGATGCTTGGTCAGGTGGTCGGTGAAGGGGTGGAAATTCTTGATGGCCTGCAAGTCGGAGACCGAGTGGTGAGTGCTGGTGTCCATCATCTGGAAGAGGGGCAGACGGTACGTGAGCTGGTGAAAGAGCGGGGGCTGTAATGAATATCGCCGCATACAGCATTCGCCACCGGGTGGTGAGCTGGCTGTTCACCCTGATTCTGCTGGTGGGGGGGATTGTCAGCTTTACCCGTCTGGGCCAGCTGGAAGACCCGGAGTTCACTATCAAGACCGCCATGGTGATCACCAGTTACCCGGGTGCTTCGCCCCGCCAAGTGGAAGAGGAAGTGACTCTGCCGGTGGAAATGGCCATCCAGAATCTTCCTTACGTTGATTACGTCACCTCCATTTCCAGCAATGGACTGTCCCAGGTGCAGGTGGAGATGAAGCCCACCTACCGGTCCAGTCAGCTCAAACAGATCTGGGACGAACTACGCCACAAGCTCACTGATTTGCAACCGGAGCTGCCTCCGGGTGTGGGTACCATTCAGGTGATGGATGATTTCGGTGACGTGTACGGCATTCTGCTGGCGATTACCGGAGACGGTTACCGCTATCAGGAAATGCAGGATTACGCCGACTACCTGACCCGGGAACTGGTGCTGGTGAAAGGTGTGGGCAAAGTTGTGGTGGGCGGCCAGCGTCAGGAGCAGGTGCTGGTGGAGATTTCCCGCACCCGGTTGGCGTCCCTTGGTATCAGCCCGGAACGGATCTTCTCCCTGCTGCAGACCCAGAATACGGTGAATCCTGCGGGCAAGGTCAGGGTGGGGGATGAGTACATCCGTATTTACCCCACTGGCGAGTTCCCCACCGTCCAGGACATGGGAGATCTGCTGATTTCCGACCCGGGCGCCGATGAGCTGGTCTACCTGCGCGATGTGGCCACTATTGAGCGGGGCTATGCGGAAGTACCTAACCACCTTTATCGCTTCAACGGTGATGCGGCCCTGACCCTGGGGATTTCATTTTCCAAGGGGGTCAACGTGGTGGAAGTGGGTGCTCGGGTGGAGCAGCGCTTGGCCGAACTGGAGTATCAGCGACCGGCGGGCATGGAACTGGCCACGGTCTACAACCAGCCGCAGGAGGTGGACAGTTCGGTAGGGGCTTTCCTGTTAAATCTGGCCGAGGCTATTGCCATCGTGATTGCGGTGCTGCTGGTGTTCATGGGGGTGCGTTCCGGCCTGTTGATGGGAGGGGTGTTGCTGCTCACCATCCTTGGCACCTTTATCGTCATGAAGATGCTGGCCATTGATCTGCAACGGATTTCCCTGGGGGCGTTGATCATCGCCCTGGGGATGCTGGTGGATAACGCCATCGTGGTCACCGAGGGAATCCTGGTGGGCATGAAGCGCGGCATGTCGAAACTGGAAGCGGCGGTGGATATTGTCCGCCAGACCATCTGGCCGCTGCTCGGGGCCACGGTGATCGCCATCATGGCGTTTGCGCCCATCGGCCTGTCCGAGGATGCCACCGGGGAATACACCAATACCCTGTTCTGGGTGCTGCTGATTTCATTGCTGCTCAGCTGGATCACCGCGGTGACCCTGGTGCCGTTCTTTGCCGACCTGTTTTTCTCCGACAAGGATGTGGGCGGTGCGGATGGTGAGGCCGAAGATCCCTACAGAGGAAAGATCTTCGTAATCTACCGACGCCTGCTGGACCGGGCCATTCACCATCGGGTGCTTACCCTGTCCGGCATGGGCGTCCTGCTAGTGGTGGCAGTGGTAGGCTTCGGGGCAGTCAAGCAGGCCTTCTTCCCGCCCTCCAATACGCCCATGTTCCTGGTGGATTACTGGCTGCCCCAGGGCAGTGATATCCGCGCCACCCGCGAGGCCGTGGAACGCCTGGAAGCGTCGCTGCTGGAGATGGACGAAGTCACCGGGGTGACCAGCACCATCGGTCGCGGGGCGGAGCGTTTCATGTTGCCCTACAACCCGGAAAAAAGTTACCCCAGCTATGCCCAGTTGATTGTTCAGGTCGGCGAACGGGAGCAGATCGATACGGCCCTGTCTGCTACCCGGCAACTGATAGGCGAAGAGCACCTGCAGGCCTTTGCCAAGGTGAAACGCCTGATGATTGGCCCCAGCCCGCCGGCGTCCATCGAGGCTCGCTTCAGCGGCCCGGACCCGCAGACCCTGCGTGAGCTGGGCCTGAAGGCCCAGGCGATCATGCGTGAAGATGGTGGTCTGGAAAGCATTCGCCATGACTGGCGTCAGCAGGAAAAAGTGATTCGTCCCCAGTTCCAGGAGGCTCAGGCGCGCCGTGCCGGGATCAGCCGGGAAGATCTGGATAATACCCTGGCGCTGAACTTCAGTGGTCGCACCGTCGGGTTGTACCGGGACGGTAGCCAGCTGTTACCCATTGTGGCCCGGCCACCGGAAGATGAGCGACTCAGTGCCGACAACCTGAATGATGTGCAGGTATGGTCACCGGTCTATGCCACCTATATACCCATTACCCAGGTAGTGTCCGATTTCCGCACCGAATGGGAGAATGCGCTGATCCTGCGTCGGGATCGCAAGCGCACCCTGACCGTGCAGGCTGAGCCGGATGTGCTCGGCGATGAAACCGCCGATCAGGTGCTGCGCCGGATCCGCCCGGCCATTGCCGAGCTGGAATTGCCGCCGGGATATTCCCTGGCCTGGGGCGGTGAGTATGAAGCCTCGAAAGATGCCCAGGCCGCGGTGTTCGGCAGCCTGCCCATGGGCTATCTGTTCATGTTCATCATCACCATGCTGCTGTTTGACTCCCTGCGCCAGCCGTTGGTGATCTGGGCCACGGTACCGCTGGCCATCATCGGTGTGACCCTGGGTTTGCTGCTGCTCAATGCGCCCTTCGGGTTTATGGCGTTGCTGGGTTTCCTCAGCCTGTCCGGCATGCTGGTGAAGAACGGCATCGTGCTGGTGGAGCAGATCAAGCTGGAGATGGAATCCCTGCCGCCGTTTGAGGCGGTGGTGACAGCGTCCATTTCCCGGGTGCGACCGGTGTGCATGGCAGCGGTGACTACCATCCTCGGCATGATCCCGCTGTTGTTCGATGCCTTCTTCGAATCCATGGCGGTGGTGATCATGTTCGGCCTGGGCTTCGCCACGATTCTGACCCTGATTGTGGTACCGGTTCTCTATACCCTGGTTTATGGCATCAAGCCGGGGAGAGAGGAACATGCGTGAATGAGTTGCAAGTTGAAAGTTTAAAGTTGCAAGGCGCGGTAGGACTGGGTGCCCCTGACTTAGGCTCTGACCGCGATTGCCGGTAACGGGGCCACGCCTCCCCCTTACCAGAGCGTATAACCGTAAAGGCCGTGCTCAGTGAGATGGCGCGGCCTTTACGGTCTTGTCTCGACAAGCGTCAAGCGCGGCGCAGGCAGTCATCGTATGGCTCGGACCTCTCCCGCGCCTTGCGGCTTTCAACTTGCAACTCACAGACAGGTGCCAGCCTTCCCGCTCTCTGCCACAATGCCCGCCTGACACCATTCACTACCCCAAGGAGTCCCCATGTTGCTGGCTATTGCCGCCGTGATCGCTGGCCTGATTGTGCTGGTATGGAGTGCTGACAAGTTTGTGGAAGGGGCGGCCGGTACTGCGGCCCATGCGGGTATGCCGCCGCTGCTGATCGGCATGTTGATCGTCGGTTTCGGTACCTCCGCACCGGAGATGGTGGTGTCTGCCATGGCCGCCCTGGATGGTAATCCCTCGCTGGCACTGGGCAATGCCTATGGCTCCAATATTTCCAACATTGCCCTGATTCTCGGGGTGGTCGCAGTGATGAGCCCCATTGCGCTGAATTCTGCGGTTCTCAAGAAAGAGCTGCCAGTGTTGACTCTGGTAACCCTGCTGGCTGGCTATCAGTTGCTGGATGGCAGTATTTCCCGGGCGGATGCCTGGGTGTTGCTTGCCCTGTTGGCGCTGTTGATGGGCTGGTCCATCTATGCCGCCATGACCGGCAAGGGTGATGTGCTGGCCGGAGAAGTGGAGACCGATCTGGCCGAGCATCCCCTGCCATTGAAAACCGCCCTGTTCTGGCTGGTGGCGGGCCTGGCCCTGCTGGTGGCCAGTTCCCGGTTGCTGGTGTGGGGGGCGGTCGACATCGCCCAGTCTCTGGGGGTCAGTGATCTGATTATCGGTTTGACCATCGTGGCAATCGGCACCTCCCTGCCGGAGTTGGCATCCAGCATCGCCGCAGTACGCAAGGGTGAGCACGATATCGCCTTTGGTAACGTGCTAGGCTCGAACCTGTTTAATACCCTGGCGGTGGTCGGTATCGCCGGTGCCATCCAGCCCATGAGCGTGGAGACGCTGGTATTGCAGCGCGACTGGAGCCTGATGATGCTCCTGACCCTGGCCCTGTTCGTGATGGGCTTTGGATTGTGGGGTCGCAAGGGCCAGATCACCCGCGGCAATGGTATCGCATTGCTCGTAGTGTTCGTGTCTTATATGAGTTATCTGGGCGGCAGCGTGGTGATGGCTGCCGGTTAAACGGTAAAGAGGGACATAGTGGCGATGCAGGGTTCGGATATATCGGTAAAGCTGGAGCGTGGCACGTTTCTGTTTACGCTGGTAGCGGTCAGCGTGGCGTTTGCGCTGTTGTTGAAACCCTTCTTCGCACCCATCTTCTGGGCCTGCGCCATTGGCGTGATTTTCTATCCGTTCCAGAAACGCTTGCTTGGCAAATGGCCTCATCGCCGTAATCTGGTGTCCCTGTGCACCCTTGTATTGTGTGTGGTGCTGGTGGTGATTCCGGTACTGGTGGTGGCTTCTTCCTTCGTCACCGAAGGTGTATCCCTGTTCCAGAAAGTGCAGAGCGGCGAGCTCAATCTGGCCGACTATGTGGATCGTATCAAGCAGGCATTTCCCTGGCTGCAATCCGCCGCCGAGCGTTTTGATATTGATCTTGAAAGAGTCAAGTCGCAGACCGTGGAAGCCTTTACTGGTGCAGGTCAGTTCCTGGCCAAGCGCGCCCTGGCGGTGGGGCAGAATACCTTCCAGTTTTTCCTCAATCTGGGCTTGATGTTGTACCTGGCGTTCTTCCTGATTCGCGATGGCGACGCCATGGTCAGTATGCTGATTCGCGCGCTGCCACTGGGCGACGAGCGTGAAAAACTGTTGTTCGCCAAGTTTGCTGAAGTGACCCGCGCCACCATCAAGGGCAACCTGCTGGTGGCGGCCACCCAGGGTGCCCTGGGGGGGCTGATATTCTGGTGGCTGGGCATTCCCGGTGCCTTGCTGTGGGGCGTGGTGATGGCAGTGCTGTCGCTGATTCCGGCAGTGGGGGCCGGCCTGATCTGGCTGCCGGTTTCACTCTACCTGTATGCGGTTGGTGATATATTGGATGCCACGATCCTGGTCCTGTTTGGCATTTTTGTCATCGGCCTGGTGGATAATATCCTGCGTCCGATCCTGGTGGGCCGGGACACCAAGCTGCCGGACTACGTGGTGCTGTTTTCCACCTTGGGTGGCCTGGCCATGTTCGGCATCACCGGTTTCGCGCTGGGGCCTCTGCTGGCTGCCCTGTTTGTGGCCTTCTGGGGGATTTTCATACGCGAGTTCAATGAGGGTGAAAGCCCCGCCGTCCTGCTGGAACAGCAGGACGGCAGCGAGGAATCACCCGGGAGTGAGGCATCATGATTTTCCTGCGTCTGATTCTGGCCGCATCCGTGGCCGGCCTGTCCACCTTCGGTTGTGATGAGGAAGATGGTGACAGTGGTCTGTTCTCGGATAATGCCCGGATCTATTTCCATAACCAACTGACCCAGGTTGGCGGTGGCAGCGAGGATGATGTCACCGTGGACCTGTTTGTGGACAACCAGAACAGTCCGTTGCAGAACGATGTGGGCTACACCATTACGGGCAATGTCAGCGCCGAATCCATCGAGCTGGATGACGACAGTGAGTCCTTGTCTTTCGATGCCCGTGGCAGCAGTTCCGGCAGCACTCTGGTCAATGGCCCACTGAATCGCACTCTGACAGCGGGTGATCGTTATACCGTGGTGCTGATGGGCGACACGACGCTGGACAACCGTCAGCTGCGCACCTACCGCCACCAGGATATGGACGTAACCAGCGGTCAGATCCGGGTGCGTTTCATCAATACCCTGTCGCGCCTCTCCGGCGATGAACTGAGCGTTGTCACGCCCGGCGCTGCCGGTCAGTCGCTGGTGTCCGGTCTGGAGTATGCCGAAGGCAGCAGCTATGTGTCAGTCAATGCCAGTGGCACCCTGGAGGTGACGGTCAATAACGAAACCCAGGGCCTGGAGATCGACCAGGTAAGCTGTAGCGTCAGCAGTGGCCGTAGCTACGATGCCATCATTGCCTACCGTCGTTTCGACAGCGACGATGATCAGATTGCCCTGTACTGCCAGCCGTTCAACTGAGCGGCTGGTACTTCCCGCCTTCCGAACCCTTCCGAACTGCCAACTATTACCAAAAAAACACCGGCGGCCATGATAATCATGGCGGCGGTAATCTATTCGGGAGAAAACAATGAAAAAGCTGGGCTTGCTGGCTATGGCCGGTGTTGTGGTGTTATCCGGTTGCGGGGGCGACGATGACGAGGTGGAGGATTTGCTGCGTCCCCCTGCCAGTCTCTATTTCCATAACCAGTTGACGGACTTCACTAGCCCGGATGCGTCCAGCATTCGTGTGGATGTAGTAACCAGCAAATCCTCTGACCCACTGTTTGAGGATGTGGGCTATTCCACCGACGAACAGGGTGGTATGAATCTGAAACTGGATGCTGGTTCGGAGACTGTGGAGTTTTCCGTACGCAACAGCACCATGGATTTGCTGGATGACAGTGTGACCCTTAAAGCTGGTGACAATTACACTCTGGTTTTCATGGGGGATTTAGCCGGTGGGGGTATGCAGTTGGTGCCGTTCCGCCAGCGAATCCCCGAGATTCACCCTGAAACAGTAGGTGTACGCTTTATTCATGCAATGAGCCAGGAAGCGAACATTGGCTTTTCTGTATTGGGTGAGGAGGATTTGAGGTACGCACAGGCCTCAGAATATTTTAATACGTTGGTTAAGGATAACGGCCGCCTGGAAGTATTCGTCGAGAAGGCTTCGGATGGCAGCCCTCTTGAGACCGTCTCCTGTGCGGTCCAGGTGGGCAAGGTTTACGACGCCATCATTACTCACAAGGGGTTTGCTGATCCTGACATGGCGATGTTTTGCCAGCAGGTAGAAGGCTCCTGAAGCGCGTTTTTGCTTTGCAGGAGATTGCTTGCAGGCGAAGCAGATCCCAATGGCAAGCCAGCTCTTAGAGAGTGGAATGGAAGCCTCTTCAAATGGCCCTTTACTGCAGAGTAAGGGCCTCCAGGGGCTGTATTCCTGGTAGGCCTGCCTATTTTCGCAGCAGTGCTGTGCCCCCCCCCGACGGCTGGTGCCGCGTGCAGACCCGGTATGTCCGCGGCCAGTTCAGATAGTGTGCAGGTCTTCAGGATTTCCCTGCCTATCTCGTTGCGACTGTTGCTCATGGCTATCTCCGTGGCATAGTCATTTTCAAGTGCGGCGCCTCGGATATGGCCGCGGAGGGTGACAACGAAAAGGAGAGTGCCATGGCGCGCGTACAGGTTTGTAGCGTTGAGAAATATGTTCAGCAGATTGATGCTCGCCAGCATCGCCTCAGTGCTGATGAAGGTGAGTCGCTGGGAGGCAGCGACAGCGGCCCCAATCCCTATGAATTATTGCTGTCCGGCCTGGGTGCCTGCACTTCCATCACCTTGCGCATGTATGCGGAACGCAAGGGCTGGGAGCTGGGTGAGATTCAGGTGGGTCTGCATTTTTATCGTGATGATGCGGGCAAGGAATATATTGATCGTACCCTGACCTGCAGTGGTGACTTGAGCGATGAGCAGCGCCAGCGCCTGCTGGAGATTGCCGCCAAGACCCCGGTCACCAATACCGTGCGCCAGGGCACTCCGATTGCCACGGATTGGAAATAAGCGGCACAGCGCCGGCGCTTTTGGCATACTCGCGCCTCCATTGACTCAACGGAGGCCCTTGCATGTTCAAGGTCAACGAATACTTCGATGCCAAGGTGGCATCCATTGCCTTTCAAGCCGAAACCAAACCAGCCACCGTCGGCGTTATGGCGCCGGGCGATTACGAGTTCGGCACCAGCGAGCACGAGACCATGACTGTGGTAAGCGGCGCGCTGACCGTGAAGCTGCCCGGTGCTGCCGACTGGCAGACGTTTGCTGCCGGTGACACCTTTGAAGTGGTTGCAGACAGCCGTTTTCAGGTAAAGGTGGAAGTGGATACCGCCTATCTGTGTCTGTACGGCGAATAATAGGGGAGCGGGATGCCGTTATTTCCTGCCAGGGACGGCCAGTCGCTGCATGTGAGAATTCTGGGGCGTGGCCAGCCGGTGCTGATGCTGCACGGGCTGGGTATGCAGGGGCGAGACTGGCTTCCCTTTGTGATGCCATACCTGCGACGTTACCAGTTCTTCATGCCGGATCTGCGCGGGGCAGGACATTCTGCCGCTGCTCGTTTCAACCAGCCGGATGTTTTCCATAATCACATGGAGGACATGGAAGATCTTGTGGCCCATTTCGGGTTAGAGGATTTTTATCTGGTGGGGTATTCCCTGGGGGCTACCACAAGCCTGCACTGGCATGCCCATGGTGATTTTTCCCCGGTGGGTCGCTATCTTCATATTGATCAGACACCCTGCATTGCCAACCAGCCGGACTGGGCCCATGGTCTGTTTGGCGACCGCCAGGAGCATTTCTTCTCGCAACTGCGGGACTTGTTGGCGTTGCTGGAAGCGGCACCGGATGAAGGGCGAATCGCCAACCTGGCGGCAGGGCTGCGCGAAGCGGTACTGCGTCAGCTGACCCATATTCTCGCCCAGGTGGCCGGTCGCCCCGGGCTGCATTCCGCCTTTCGGGCCACCTCTCGCTGGTCCGGGCTGTGGGCTCGCTTGCTGCCGGTGGCGGATCTGGCGGATATTCGCGCCTATCTGCAGGCCTACCTGTCCGGCACTCATGATTACCGGCCTTCTGCTGCGGATTTTCCGGTGCCGGCCACGGTGATTACCGGTGCCCGCTCTCCTCTCTATCCCGCCGAAGGGCAAGCGGCCTTCGCTGAGCTGATCGGTGCCCGTCATGTGGTGTTGCCGCGCTCCGGTCATGTGCCGTTGATGAGTCAGCCGCTGGCGTTTACCCGGGCGCTGGGGGAGTTTCTGGCTGAGTCGAATTGATCTTTTGCCGCAATAGCGGAATGCAATTTCGGAAATCCGCGAATAGCGGGTACCATGCATCACCTTCCTGAGCAGGCTTCGGAGAGAAAAGGTGGTCGCCATTCACAGCAGAGCCCCCGCCCTGACATTGCGTGCGGGCACTGACGCCATTGCCCATTTACGCGAGTATGGCCTGCGAGCCGAGGATGTGGATATTGTTCCCGGTGCGGCCGGCGGGCCCAAGGCCCTGGGCATCAACGGACTGGATCGGGCCGTATTTGGCGACTTTCTGCCCCGGGTATCTCGTCGTCGCACCCTGATTGGCGCCTCCATCGGTAGCTGGCGCTTTGCCGCCATTGCCATGGGGCAGGATCCGGCCAAGGGGCTGGAACGGTTGGCGGAGTTGTACACCAGCCAGCGTTTTCCAAAGGGTATTACCTCTAAAGAAGTCAGTCACCGCTGTGCAGCCATGCTCTCCGAGCTGCTGCAGGATCGCGACCAGCATATCCTGCATAACCAGGACTACCGGCTGGTGATCGTGGTGATTCGCAGCCGTGGTTTGATGGCCCGTAACGGTGGCCTGGGGCTGGGCCTGGGCCTGGCCGGGCTGATCGGAACCAATTTTTTCAGCCGCCAGGCCACCGGCCTGTTTATGGAGCGTGGTCTGGTTTACCCGGATGGAAGTGATTTGCCGGTGGGCCCGCTCAATGATTTCACCACTCACCATATTTCCCTGCGGGCGGAGAACCTGCGCGCGGCCCTGCTGGCCAGTGCGGCCATTCCCATGGTGCTCGATGGGGTCAGCGAGTTGCCCGGGGCCCCGGACGGTGTCTACCGGGACGGCGGCATGCTCGACTACCACCTGGATCTGCCTTACCAGAGCACCGGCATTGTCCTCTACCCGCACTTCACCGACCGGGTGATCCCCGGCTGGTTCGACAAACCTTTGCGCTGGCGCAACGGCGACCCCAAGCGACTGCGCCGGCTGCTTCTGGTGTCCCCCTCCCGTGAGTACCTGGCCAGCCTGCCCCACGGCAAGCTGCCCGACCGCACCGACTTCAAGCATTACCTGGGTGACGATGCCGGTCGCGAGGCCTACTGGCGAAAGGCGGTGGACGAGAGCAGACGGTTGGGCGATGAATTCCTGGAACTGGTGGAAAGCGGCAAGCTGATGGATCGTATCCAGCCGCTGTAAAATCTCCCCGTAGGAGCGGCGCTTGAGCCGCGAACCTGCTTGCGATATGCCGTGCCAAGTACGATTCGCGGCTCAAGCGCCGCTCCTACGGGGAACATGTTACCCTCGCCACGTTCCCCATTGACCCGGATTGCCCGTGACCGAATCCAGCCCCTCCACCTTGTCCCTTGTCCGCCAGCTCTGGCAGCAAACCTGGCCCATGGCGCTGGGGGTGATGTCGTTACTGGGGTTCTACTTGGTCGACAGTATCTTTGTGGCACGGCTGGGGACGGCGCCGCTGGCGGCGCAGTCGTTCACCTTTCCGCTGGCGTTTCTGGTGATCGGCGTGCAGGTGGGGATCGGTATTGCCATTGCGGCACTGATTTCCCGGGCCATCGGTGCCGGGCAGCAGGATCAGGCCAACCGGCTTGGCGCCCTGGTGCTGACCGGTGGTGGCCTGATGCTGGGAGCTCTGGTGTTGCTCCTGTGGTTGATTCAGACCCCGGCGTTTTCCCTGATTGGCGCCAGTGAGGCCATTCGCGAACTGATTCGCCCCTACTGGGCGATCCAGGTGCTGGCCATGTGGGTGGGCGGGGTATTGTACTTCGGCTACAGCCTGTTCCGGGCCCACGGTAATACCCGTTTCCCGGGCCTGATGATGGTGCTTACCAGCCTGCTCAACCTGATGCTGGACCCGCTGCTGATCTTTGGTGTGGGTGACTGGGACGGCTTTGGACTGCCCGGTGCAGCACTGGCCTCCTTGCTGGCCTTCACCATCGGGCTGGGCATTCTGGTGCTGGCCCTGCGCGGCAAAGGCTGGGTGCAGCGCCACGGCATGCTGGTTCAGATGCGGGTATCCGCCTGGCCGTTCGCCCAGATTGCCGGCCCGGCCATGATCAGCCAGCTGATGCCGCCGCTGGCGGCCATGCTGGCCACTGCCCTGGTGGCCCGGGCCGGTGATCAGGCGGTTGCCGCCTGGGGTATGGCCAGCCGGCTGGAAAGTTTTTCCATCGTGCTGGTGCTGGGCATGACCATGGCCCTGCCGCCCTGGCTGGGCCGTTGCTACGGGGGTAACGACTGGGAGACAGTACGCCGCCTGATGCGGGTGGCGGCGGCCATGGTGATTGGTTGGCAGGTATTGCTGGGGCTGGCGATGGCCTTGCTGGCGGCCCCGTTGGCCGGCCTGCTGGTGGAGACGGCGCCGGTGCAGTCCTACCTGACCGTGCTGATCCGCTGGCTGCCACCCAGCTATGGCCTGCTCGGCGTCTGCATGCTTGTGGTCTCTGCCAGCAATGCGCTGGGCTGGCCAATGCGCGCCATGCTGATTTCCTTCCTGCGCCTGTTCCTGTGTTACCTGCCTTTGCTGTGGTTGGGCTACCAACTGGGTGACTTCGGTGGCCTGGCCCTGGGGGCGGCATTCGGTAACTTACTGGCGGGGGTAATGGCGTGGGGGTTCTATCAGCAGGCGCTGGCCAGTGAGGGGCAGGGTGAGGTTTGGCAGCATCGTCGATGATTGTCGATACCCGTGTCAGGCATTCTTCCTGCACTCAATAAATGCATATGCGTAAGTGTGTCCACAAGACTAATGACATAGGCGTATTCCGTTTAATAACAAATACTTGTTTTTGTAACCAGTGCACATATTTTGGTAGACGTGTTTCTCGGCAAGCCTAGACTCCCTCCCCAATAACGCCGGTCACCGTGACGTGTTGCATAGCTCTTTTGCCATGCAGTGGGCGCCGCAAGGACGTCTTTCGTCGCCATAGAGCCGGTATGGATACCGATAACGCTTTTGGGGAATATCATGCGCATTGCAAACGGAATGCTGGGGGCTGCCCTCTGTGTACTGATGATGTCGGTGCAGGCCGATGAACAGACCGCCGAGGACGCACAAGCGCGGAGCCATTTCGGGGATTATCGACTGGAGCTCGAAGCGGCTTATGAGAATGCAGCGCAGACGCTGGATGAGTCGCTGCAGCCGTTACTGGAAAAAATGAATCACTTGTCGGACCGTCATGAGGATCGCGTGGCAGGGGTTCAGCACTGACCGGTCTGGCAAACAACGGCGGCGCCGCCCATAGACGGCGTCGCCGCTGTTTCGATATCGCGGCAATAACAGGCCGCCGCTAGCTTTCCCTTTTCTCTTCCCTCTCCCACTCCGGTGGTTTCCAGAGATGTTTCAGCCGTTGGCCGATGGGGCCGCGTTGTTTGATGTCGCGGAACATATCCACGTATTCATGGCACCAGTTCACCAGCAGGTTGTTGCTGTACACCGGGCGGGTAATGCCGTATTCCACCGGTTCCTCGTCCCGTTCCGGGGTAAAGGTGCCGAACAGACGATCGAAGACGATGAAGACGCCGCCGTAATTGGTATCGATATAGTCCGGGTTGCGACCATGATGGACCCGGTGGTGGCTGGGCGTGTTGAACACATATTCGATGGCCGGATGCAGTCGCTTCACCAGGGTGGTGTGGATAAAGAACTGGTAGACCAGTGACAGCGCATAGCAGACCCCGATCCACACCGGGTTGAAGCCGACAAAGGCCAGCGGTACGTAGAACAACCAGCCACCATTGAAGATGTTGGTGGCGTTCTGGCGCATGGCGGTGGAAAAGTTCATCCGCTCCGAGGAGTGGTGGGTCACATGGGCGGCCCAGAACCAGCGCACCCGGTGTGAGGTGCGGTGCATCCAGTAGAAGCAGAAATCGGTAAGCACCCACAGCAGGGCGCCGGTCAGCCAGGTCAGCTCGATATCCAGCAACCGGTGGTGATAGGCAAAAGCATATACCGGGAAGGCGATCAGGCCGGCGAACAGCAACTCGGTAGTCTGGTAACCGGCGCCGAGCATGAAATTACGAATGGATTCCCGGGTATCCACCAGCTCGGCATTGTGACGGATCTTGAGGAACTCCCACAGGAACACGCCAATAAAAAAGGGCGTGGCCACCATGAAGATCAGTTGCCGTTCGTCCAGGGCCAGCCAGGGCGCAACCGTTTCCCACAATGGCGCCAGGCCGCTGTTCTGCCAAACGCTGTTGAACCAGTCCATCAGAGCCATGGGCACCGTTCCCGTTGTGATTGATGATGGGGTCATTGTGCGATGGGGGGGCGGGTTTGTATTGACGTTCCATGCCGTATTTTTGACAATATATGCCATCAGACAAACGGCGGGAGAGGGTCATGGCCACAGCCATGCGTGTGACCGGAGCCTGGGTGCAGCTACTCACGGACTGGCTCGACCGCGAAAATCTGCCCGCACCGGCTCTGCGTACCGTGCTGGACAGTCGCAGCCCGGCGGATCTGGTGCCCCTGCCGCTGTGGCGTGACCTGTTACAGCAGGCGGTGTCGCTGCGACCGGACCAGGTAGCGCCGGGCCTGGCCATCGGCGCCATGGTGCAGCCCCGTCATGTGGGCATGCTCGGTTACCTGATTCTCACCTGCCGCACCCTGGGCGAGGCCATGCAGGCTTATCAGCGGTACGAGACGCTGTTTTACGGTCGGGACATGGTGGAAGTGTTGGGGGCGGGGGAGCAGATCCAGGTGCGCTGGCCCGCGGAAGACTCCGTGGGCGAGCTGGCGGATACCGTGGCCATCGCTGCGCTGATCACCTTTCTGCGTCGGCTGGTAGATGACCCGCCATCACCGACATCGGTGTCCTTCGTGTTTCCATCGCCACTGGATGAAGCCTGCCAGGCCTATGAGGCGTTCTTTGGTTGCCCGGTGATGTTTGCCCAGTCCCACACTTGCGTCAGTTTCCCGATCCACTTTCTCGCCATGCCGCTGCCACACAGTGATCCCAGCATGCGTAATCTGCTGGATCGCCAGGCCCGCGCCATGTTGTTGGCGCTGCCGGACTCCGACAGTTTCGACCGGGCCCTGCAGCAGGCAATGGTGAGACTGATGCCGGAGGCGACGGTAACCCTTCCGCGCCTGGCTGCAGAGCTGCACATGTCGGTGCGCACCTTGCAGCGACGTCTTGCCGAGCGACAACTCACCTGGCGGGAGCTGCTTGATCGCACCCGTGAGCAACTGGCCCGCCATTATCTGGCGGAGCTCTCTCTGACCCTGGGTGACATCGCACTGTTGTTGGGGTTTTCCGAGCACAGTGCCTTCAGTCGCGCCTATCGGCGCTGGACCGGCTCCTCGCCGGGCAAGGCCAGAAAAGCCTTGGCGAGTGCATACAAAAGCGATATTGCTGTCTAATCCATGCCCAACGGTTTTTTCCTTTATGAAAATGGAAAGCTTTGCAAAACAGCAGCTTGGTGGCTGATCCAGAGCCAGTGCTATCCAAAATTCCCGAGGGGGTGAACATTCCTGTCATTGCTGCAAAATAGTGGCCTTGAGTACGTTGGCGCCATCCAAACGCTCCGTGGACCATGTTCTGTGGGGCTGGCCTGAATTCAGTAAAGGGACCCCATTCATGAAGACACGTATTACCGAATTACTGGGCATCCAGTATCCGATTGTGCAGGGCGGCATGCAGAATGTGGGCTATGCCGAACTGGCGGCGGCAGTATCCAACGCCGGCGGTCTGGGTATCATCACTGCCCTGACCCAGCCCACTCCGGAAGATCTGGACAAGGAAATCAAGCGCTGCAAGGAAATGACCGACAAGCCCTTCGGTGTCAACCTGACCATCCTGCCGACCATCAAGCCGGTGCCCTACGAGGAATATGCCAGGGTGATCTGCGAGAACAATATCTCCGTGGTAGAAACCGCCGGCCGCAACCCGGAACCTTTCATGCCTCTGTTCGAAGGCGCCGGTGTGAAGGTGGTGCACAAATGCACTTCCGTGCGCCATGCGTTGAAAGCAGAAAAGGTGGGTGTGGCTGCAGTCTCCGTGGACGGTTTCGAATGTGCCGGTCACCCGGGGGAGGACGACATCCCCAATCTGGTGTTGCTGCCGGCAGCGGCCAAGGTGATCAAGATTCCCATGCTGGCGTCCGGCGGTATTGGCACTGGTGCGCAGATGGCGGCTTGTCTGGCTCTGGGTGCGGACGGTATCAACATGGGCACCCGTTTCCTGGCCTCCAAAGAATCGCCGGTGCATGAAAACATGAAACGTGCCATTGCCGAAGCGTCCGAGCTGGATACAGCCCTGATCTTCCGCCCGCTGAAAAATACCGCTCGTGTGTTCAAAAATGCCGTGGCCACCCAGGTCAACGATATTGAGCGCGAAAAAGGCCAGGAGATGAAATTCGATTACATCGTGGATCTGGTGGCCGGTGTAAAAGGGAAGGCGGCGCTGACCTCCGGTGAAATCGACGGAGGTATCTGGACCTCCGGCATGGTCCAGGGTCTGATCGACAGCTACCCCAGCTGTGCGGAAATCATTGATGACATTATCAGCGAGTGCGTGGGCACCATCAATCAGCGCCTTGCGGGGTTTATCAACGACTGACTCTTCCTGGTTTTAGTCTCGCTCTCCCGAGCCATAGCCAGGGCAGTGCCCTGGCTTTTTTTTGCCGTTTATCCGGGCTGGTCGAGTTTTTTGAATATTGGCTATGTTCCTCGGGTGAAAATTTGACGGTAAGCTGACCACGCAAAAGGAGGGGGATTATGAAAGGATGCATAGCGTTACTGCTGTTTGCCGGTGCCACGTTGTTGGCGGGACAGGCCTGTGCTGAGATCTACACCTGGACCGATGCGCAGGGGCGTGTCCATTTTGGTGACAAGCCTGCCGACAACGACCGGGCACAAGCCGTCAACGTCCGCATCAATACATTCGAGAGCGTGAGCTACGAAAGTCTGGGTAAAGGTGTGCCGGAGCCGGCAGCGCGTGGTGGCAAGGTGGTCATGTATGCCACCCAGTGGTGTGGGGTCTGTAAAAAAGCCCGTCGCTACTTCAACGACAATAATATTCCCTTTACCGAATACGATATTGATAACGACCCAAAAGCCCGGAAACGCTTTGAGGAATTGGAAGGAAAAGGCGTGCCGGTGATTGTGGTGGGTAAACGGCGAATGAATGGTTTCAGCGCCGAGGGGTTTGAAAGAATATACCGGTAATCGTTTTTCTCTTTCACAAGGATAAGTGATGTTCACACTTTATGAGTTTTCCTCGTCCGGCAATTGCTACAAGCTGCGGCTGGCCATGGCCCAGCTGGGGATTTCCTTTCGCCGTATCGAAAAGGATATTACTCGTGGGGAAACCCGCGCCACTGATTTTCTCGCCATCAATCCCAATGGCCGTATCCCGGTGCTGGTAACACCGGATAACAAGGTGTTGCCGGAATCCAATGCGGCACTCTGGTATCTGGGAAAAGACAGCAAGTTGATGCCGGAAGATGATTTCCAGCAGGCTCAGGCTCTGCAGTGGATGTTCTTCGAGCAGTATAACCACGAGCCCAATATCGCGACTTCCCGCTACTGGATTCATGTGCTGGGAGAAAGGGAAAAGTACGCCGAGGCCTTGGTGGAAAAGCAGCAAAAGGGGCACGACGCCCTGCGAGTCATGGAAAGCCATTTGTCAGGTCGGAACTTCTTTGTCGGTAGTGATTATTCCATTGCCGACATTGCCTTGTATGCCTATACCCATGTGGCCGGGCAGGGTGGTTTTTCGCTGGAGGATTATCCGGCGATTCGGGCCTGGTTGGAACGGATTGAACAACAGCCGGGCTACGTGTCTATGGAGGCTTGATAATTCATAACGCAGGATGACCGAGGGGCAGGGTGCACTGAGCCGAAGGCGACCTGCGCCATCATCCCACCGAATCGGTACAGTCCGCCTTCGGCTCAGTGCACCCTGCCTGTTTGATAGCGATCGACCAGCAAGGGTTTATTGCGTCAGGTGGTGAAAGTGATACTTCAGATGATCGTCAATAAAGCTGGCGATAAAGAAATAGGAGTGGTCGTAACCAGGTTGCATACGCAGGGTGATCGGTACCCCGGCTTCTTCGCAGGCGGCGCTGAGCGCTTCAGGTTGTAATTGCCCATCCCGGTAGAAGTTATCCGCATCGCCCTGATCCACCATCAAGGCCAGGGAGCTGCCGTTGGCCTTGATCAGCTCGCAGGCATCCCAGGCTTTCCAGCTTTCCCGGTTGTCGCCCAGATAACCGTCCAGCGCCTTCTCGCCCCAGGGGCATTGCATCGGGTTACTGATCGGTGCGAAAGCAGAGACAGAAGTGTAGCGGCCCGGGTTTTTCAGGGTACAAATCAGCGCGCCATGGCCGCCCATGGAATGGCCGCTGATGGCTTCGCGACCGTTGAGCGGGAAGTGGGCACGCAGTAATGCCGGCAACTCATAGGTTACGTAGTCGTACATGCGGTAATGCTGGCTCCAGGGGGCGCGGGTGGCGTTCACATAGAAGCCGGCGCCGGAGCCGAAATCATAGCTGTCGTGCTCGCCGGGCAGGTCGGTGCCGCGCGGACTGGTATCCGGGCAGACAATGGCCAGGCCCAGCTCTGCAGCAGTGCGCTGGGCGCCAGCTTTCTGCATGAAGTTTTCATCGGTGCAGGTCAGGCCGGACAGCCACCACAGCAGTGGCACAGTGTTTTCTTCTGCGGCCGGTGGCAGATAAATGGCAAAGATCATTTCGCAGTTGAGCACCTGGCTGCGATGCCGGTAGCGCTTCAACCAGCCGCCAAAGGATTTGGTGGCAGAAACCAGTTCGATATCAGACATGATTCAACCTTTCTACGAAGCCGCTGTAGGAGCACCTCTTGAGGTGCGAACCTTGCCTGGCAAGGTCTTGCGCAAGTAGATTCGCACCTCAAGAGGTGCTCCTACAGTCGGAATTAGTACGCCTTAAAAAAGAATGACCGAACGAATGCTTTTGCCTTCGTGCAGCAAATCAAAGGCGGTGTTGATCTCATCCAGCCCCATGGTATGGGTGACGAATTCGTCGATCTTGATCTCACCGTTCATGTAACGATCCACATAACCGGGCAGTTCGGTGCGGCCCTTCACGCCGCCGAAGGCAGAGCCTTTCCAGACCCGGCCGGTGACCAGTTGAAACGGACGCGTGGAAATTTCCTCGCCGGCACCGGCCACACCGATGATGATGGATTCGCCCCAGCCCTTGTGGCAGCACTCCAGCGCCGAACGCATGACGTTCACATTGCCGATGCATTCGAAGGAATAATCCACACCGCCGTCGGTGAGTTCGACAATCACTTCCTGAATGGAATTGTTGTAATCCTTCGGGTTGATGAAATCGGTAGCGCCGAACTGCCGGGCCAGAGTTTCCTTGGCCGGGTTGGTGTCGATGGCAATGATGCGTTCTGCCTTGGCCATCACCGCGCCCTGGATCACCGACAGGCCGATGCCGCCGAGCCCGAACACGGCCACCGTGGAGCCGGGCTCCACCTTGGCGGTATTTAGCACCGCGCCGATGCCGGTGGTGACGCCACAGCCAAGCAGGCAGATCTTGTCCAGCGGGGCTTCCTTGCTGACCTTGGCCAGGGAAATTTCCGGCACCACGGTATATTCGGAAAAGGTGCTGGTACCCATGTAGTGATGCAGCCGTTTGCCGTTCAGGGAAAAGCGGCTGGTGCTGTCCGGCATCAGGCCCTGACCCTGGGTGGCGCGGACCGCCTGGCACAGGTTGGTTTTGCCGCTGAGGCAGAATTTGCACTGGCGGCACTCGGCGGTATAGAGCGGAATCACGTGGTCACCGGGTTTCAGGCTGGTCACGCCTTCGCCCACTTCCTGCACGATGCCGGCGCCTTCGTGGCCAAGAATGGAAGGAAAGATACCCTCCGGATCCTTGCCGGACAGGGTGTAGGCATCGGTGTGGCAAACGCCGGTGGCGACGATCTGCACCAGCACTTCCCCGGCCTTGGGGCCGGCCACATCCACTTCTTCGATCTGTAGGGGTTTGCCTGCTTCCCAGGCGACGGCGGCACGGGATTTCATGGTGATTCCTTTTTGACGGTTCGGAGGGCGGTAACCTTTTTCGCCGGGCTTGCTCGGCGATTCATGGATTATTCACTATACGCAGACACGAATACCGCTATAAGGCACAATTCGACAAGAGATTATTGTCAGGTGGCAACAATGCAGCACTGGGATCGTATTGAAGCCTTTGTGGAAGTGGTGCGTCGGGGCTCCTTCGCGGACGCCGCCCGGCATCTGGGGGTATCCAGCTCCCATGTGAGCCGGCTGGTGTCCCGGTTGGAAACCCAGCTCGGCACCCAGTTGCTTTACCGCACCACCCGGCGCCTGAAGCTCACCGATGCGGGGGCGGTCTACTTCGATCATTGTGGTCAGTTGTTTGATGGCTTCCAGGAAGCGCTGTCGGCCATCAGCGACTACCAGCAACGGCCCACCGGGGTACTCAAGCTGACCTGCGCCACCACCTTTGGCGAACGTTACATCGCGCCGTTGGTGAACGACTTTCTGGCCCGCCACCCGCAACTGTCCATACAGCTGGATTTTACCAACCGGCGGGTGGATATCATCGACGAGGGCTTCGATGTGGCGATTCGTACCGGGGCACTGCCGGACTCGTCATTGATCGCCCGCAAACTCTGCCCGCGTCGGGAGTACATTGTCGGCTCTGTGGACTATTTCCAGCGCCATGCCCGGCCCCATACCCTTGGAGAACTGAATCAGCATAACTGCCTGCTCGGCTCTGCGGACCAGTGGGCGGTGGATGTGGACGGCCAGCATCGGCAATGGAAAGTGCAGGGCAACTGGAAGGGCAATTCCGGCGTGGCCCTGCTGGATGCGGCTCGCAAGGGCCTGGGGCTGGTGCAGCTGCCGGATTATTACGTGGAAGATGATCTGCATCGGGGGCGGCTGATTTCCGTGCTGGATCAGTATGCCTGCAGTCACACTGCGGTCTGGGTGGTCTATCCCCGCCACCGTCACCTGTCGCCGAAGGTGCGCCAGTTTGTGGATTTTCTGGTGGAGGGTATGGTGCGTTGAAAGGCGCGGATACCTTTTGGCAGGAGCGTCGCTGGAGGTACGATTGGGAGTCCTGATCCAGGCTTGGGATTCATTTCCGGCAAATTTTTCTGCTGTAGGAGCTCCTCTTGAGGGGCGAAGTGCGATGCAATGGATGAGTCGAGCAGGTAGCAATCTATTCTGGATGGCTCTGTCGAGCTCAGGAAGGTCTGATCGCCCTGCGGGCAATTTCCGCGCAAGCGCGGTTCGCCCCTCAAGAGGAGCTCCTACAGCAATAAAACGGAGCGGATATGTACACAGGAAGTTGTCTCTGTGGTGGTGTGACCTTTGAAATCGCCGGTGAGCTGGCACCGATTCAGGTCTGTCACTGCCAGCAATGCCGCAAGGCCCAGGGCACTGCGCTGGTTACCAATATTCCCGTGGAAACCGGCAAGCTGCATTGGGTACGGGGTGAGGCATTACTGAAAAGCTATGCGTCCTCGCCGGGCAAGCAGCGGGTGTTCTGCCGCGAGTGCGGTTCGCCGATTTACAGTTGCCATGAACGCAAGCCCGGTGTGTTGCGCATTCGGGCGGGGCTGTTGAATGAGCCGCTGGCGACACGGCCCGCGTTTCATATCTATACGGATTCGGCCTGCAACTGGTGGGCCATTGATGATGGGTTGCCGCAGTATCCTGAAGGTGCGGAATAAAAAAATGCCGGGTCAGTGCCCGGCATTTTTTGTTACGCCATTTGTGCCTTCAGCGCCTCGATCTCGTGGGCATCGCCGTTGCGCGCCGCGAAAGCCTGCCAGTTCTCGGCGGCATGGCTTTTAAGTACCTCGGCCACTCGGGGCAGCTCCGCGTCGGGCAAATGACCGAACAGGCCCAACAGCTTGCTGTCATGGGCCTGGCCCAATGCCTGCCCCAGTGCCTCTGGCTGGCTTTGGGTTAGCACGTCTACAGCGGGTGTCAGGTGTTCCTGATCCAGCAGTGGCAAGAGGGTGAGCAATTCATCCCAGCTGTTTTCACTGGCCACGGTGCTGATCAGGCTTTCCATCACTGGGGCTTCGCGCAACTTGGGCACATTCACCACCATTTGCTGATGCTGATTGTCCATGGCGTTCACCGCCTGCAACAGGTTGGTCCACAGGCGCTGTTCGCTGGCCACTTCGATAATGTGACTGATGACGGCTTCGCCCTGCTCGGCTACCAGGTTGCCCATCTGGCCACGCAGTTCGGTGTTCAGGTGTCCGTTCAGGGACAGCACCGCCGGCCACAGTTCATGGTCGGTGGCGGCTTTCAGAGTGGCCCGTTGCTGTGCTTCGCTGAGCAAGGCCAGCACGGTGTCCAGTTTGCTCTTGTCTTCCAGGTAAAGCGCGATCTTCACCATGGCTTCGCCGTCGTCGATGCTGCGGGTGACGGCTTCCAGGGCAGACGGCTGAATCACGGCGACAAAACGGGCCAGGGTGATGTGCTCGCCCATGGACAGCAGGGTTTTGGCCACGGAGGCGACAATCTTGTCGGGCATGGCCGCCAGCAGATCCCGGGAGTATTTGGGCTCAAGGTGGATGCACAGCTTGGCGAGAAAGTCTTCCGGCAGTTTGTCGGCCAGCTTGATGGCGCGTTCGGGGGGCAGCTCGGAGGCAATGCCGGCGGCGAGCACGGAGCCCAGTACGGTGGTGGCCAGCTTGGCGCTGGCACCGGTGGGAACCAGTTTGCTGATGCCGGCCAGGCGCTGGTAGCTGTCCTGGTGCTGTTCGTAGAAGAAGCCGGAGACGGCACTGCGGAAGTTGGCAATGGCGGTCAGGTCCTGACCATCCAGAAAGGCCAGGTTTGTCTCGTCGGTTTCCAGCAGGCGGCTGAGTTTGAGCAGTTCGGCCTGGGTTTCAATGTGCATGTCTGTCTCCTTAACCGAACAGCATTTTTTTCACCGGGCGACGGAAGGGCCCGGGCACCACATTCAGTGCGTTATTCATGGCTTTTTCGACTCTGGCGTCTTTGGTTTCCAGAGCGGCAAGGACGGTATCGGCCAGTTTGCTGGCCTGATCCGCAGGCAGGGACTCGATGAAGGCCAGCGCATCGGCTGGCAGCCCCTTGGTCTTCAGGGTGCTGATGGAATCAGACATGGTTTCTCCTTTACTACAGCGCCCGGGAGCACATTCCCGGGCGCCCTGGATGCAGGCTGTCGCGCGCAGCCTGCCTATGGCTGGCGCTACTATGCCAGCAATGAGGAAGGATGGGTGTTGCCGAAAAGCCGCTACCGGGCGGCGCTCAAGAAAGCGCAGCTATTGCCTTGTGGCGGTTTGGCGGGTTCGATTCGCTGCGGGTAACGCTCACTCCGGGGAGCCTGATCCGCTATCCACCCCGGTGGACGGGGTCAGGCGAAATCCATCTGGTCGGTGATGAAACCCACGCTGATGGCGCCGGGGCCGATATTGACGCCCCCGGTCAGCCCCATATGGCTGATCAGCAGGTCCACGCCGTGTTTCTCGGTGGTGGCCTTCAGTTCGCTGAAGCCGGGCATCTGGTAAACCGCATCCGGGTCGCCGGCGTAGCTGACACAGACAATGGGGGTCAGCAGGCCTTGCTCCACGCAGGCGCAGGCGTGGGTGAACATTTTCTCGACAGCGGTTTCGAACCCCCGCACCTTGGCCACCGGGAAGGTCTGATCCTGGCGGGCACAGAGGATGGGCTTGATATCCAGCGCCGAGCCCATCAGGGCGCCGATGAAGCCCACGCTCTTGTCGCCTTTCTTGCGGGCGCGCTTGTGCACGTAATACAGGTCCGGCACCACCGCGTAGCCCACGGTTTTCGGGGTCAGGTCACTGATGCGCTGGCGGATGTCGCCCACTTTCATTTCCGTATTGATCAGTCGCATGGTTTCCGCCGCCAGCACGCCCTGGCCGGCAAACAGGGTCTGGCTGTCGCTGACCCGGATACGGAACGGGCCTTCCCGCCCGGCGGCTTCCCGGTATCGTTTGTAGTCGCCAAGAATGGCGTGGGCCGCTTCGGTGGCGTTCTCGAAAATCGGGCTGCGGCTTTTCGGCACGGTCTGCACCAGGGCGTAGTCGAACTCGCCCACCGCCTGTTCCAGGAACAGGGTGCGGATCTGGTCCACCGTGGGAGGGGCGGTTTCCGCGTCGTGGTTCTTGTCCACTTCATGGCGGGCGTAAAACTCCCGGGCCCGTTGCGGGTCACGGTCGTCCACGAAAATTTCCTTGCCGATGCGGATGGGCACCGGCATGACCAGGATGTTGTTTGCGTCAATAAAGTCCTTGGGCAGATCACAACCCGAGTCCACAACCAGACCGATTCTCATTGTTATGCTTCCTGTGGGAAGGGTGAGAATCAGTCTAGAACGATGGTTCCGTTACTGGCGTCTTTTTGCGTATGGGAATGGTTAGGGGCTGTTACAAGACGCCAGTCTTTGCATCGCTGGTGAGGCGTTACTGAATATCCCCGCCCACCTGGATCACCTTCAGGGTGTTGGTGCCGCCATGGGCATCGTTGTAGTTGCCCTTGGTGATCAGCACCCGGTCGCCGTCCTGTATGGCGCCCATCTCTTCCAGGATGGCGACCGCGCGGCGGTTCACTTCGTCGCTGGCGATGGCATGGCTGTCAAAGGGGATGGCGCGCACGCCGCGCAGGATGGCCACCCGACGCTGGCTGCTGGGGTAGGGGGTAAAGGCATAGATGGGGATGCCGGAGCGCAGCCGTGACATCAGTCGCGGGGTGTTGCCGCTTTCGGTCATGGCGATGATGGCGGTGACCTTGCTGAGTCGGTTGGCGGCCTGCATGGCCGCCATGGCAATCACTTCATCAATATTGTCGGTGTTGTCGTTGATGGGACGGTCGGTGCGTCTTTCCTGCCAAGTGCGCTCGGCGCCGAGAATAATGCGGTCCATGGCCTGGACGGTTTCCACCGGGTATTCGCCCACGGCGGTCTCTGCGGACAACATCACTGCGTCGGTGCCGTCCAGCACCGCATTGGCCACATCGGACACTTCCGCCCGGGTGGGCTGGGGACTGTGGATCATGGATTCCATCATCTGGGTGGCGGTGATCACAAAGCGGTTGAGGGCCCGCGCGCGCCGGATGATGTGTTTCTGCACCCCCACCAGCTCCGCATCGCCGATCTCCACGGCCAGATCGCCCCGCGCCACCATGACGCCGTCGGAGGCCAGGATGATGGCATCCAGGGTGGCATCGTCCGCCACCGCTTCCGCCCGTTCAATCTTGGCAACGATGCCCCCCTGGCCGCCGGCCTGCCGGTAACGGCGACGGGCTTCTTCCACGTCTTCGGCGTCGCGGGGAAAGGACAGGGCAAGAAAGTCCACTTCCATGTCGGCGGCGGTGACGATATCGGCCAGATCCTTGTCGGTGAGTGCCCGGGCGCTGAGACCACCGCCCTTGCGATTGACCCCCTTGTGGTCGGACAGCTCGCCGCCCACCAGTACGGTGCATGCCACCCGGGTGCCGTCGATGGCATCCACTTTCAGTTCCAGCAAGCCGTCATTGAGCAGCAGGATATCGCCGGGCTGGCAGTCCTCCGGCAGTGGCGGGTAACTCACCCCGACCTCCTCCGCATTGCCGGCGTCATCCGCCAGGGCGGTGTCCAGCGTAAAAGCCTGGCCGGCTTTCAGCAGAATGGGGCCATCGGGAAAGCTGCCAATACGGATTTTGGGCCCCTGCAGGTCTGCCAGAATCGCCACGTGTTCGCCGCACTGTTCCGCGCAGCGGCGAATGGTCTCTGCCGTTTTCCGATGCGTATCCGCACTGCCATGGGAAAAGTTCAGGCGGAACACATTCACGCCGGCCTGTATCAGAGCCTCCAGCCGGGATTCTGAAGAAGAGGCGGGGCCAACGGTGGCGACAATCTTGGTGCGACGCAGGGGGGTGCGGGACATTCGGAATATTTCCATCAGCTGATTTTTGGCCAGCATAGCATGCTGACTTGGCGGAGGGATGACAGAGAAACGCCAGAAATCAGACAAAAAATACCCCCGCGCAGGCGGGGGCAAGGGGATAGTGGTACTGGTAGAAATCAATGCAGCATGGCGAAGGAGCAGGACTGGGCCTCGCTGAGGCGCAGGAAGTCGCCCATGCCCATCTTGATGACTTCCGTGTGTGTGCCGGCGTTAAACGCCAGCCAGTCTTCGCTGAGCAGGGTGTCATCCACATACACTTTCATGTTGTAGAGATTCCCGAAGGGAGGTTCCCCGCCGGGTTCGCAGAGTGGAAAGCGATCCTTGAAATCCTCCTCAGGGGCTAGTCGGACGCTATCGGCATTCAATGCCTGGCGCAGCTTGTCCGGATCCAGGTATTGATCGGAGGGCAGCACCGCCATGGCCAGTTCGCCGTCCACATCGACAATCACCGTTTTGGCCATGTGGCGTCCGGGAATATGGCTGGACTGGGCTACCTCGGAAGCGGTAATGGCGGGCGGGTGGTTATAGCAGTGATAGTTCACATTGTTGTTGTCGAGAAAATCAGCCAGTGCGCGGGCAGGCATGATAGACCTCCTCCCGGAACAGGTAAGCCGGGATTGGGGAGCGGTCCGGGGAGCAGTGGGTAACTGGCCGGGCCCGTTCCATGAATGTTCATATCCAAGCTTAGGGAGGTAAAAGCAGGCAGGGAAATACGGTTATGCGCTAAGAGAAATAGCGGAAAGACATAATGAGAGTTGCAAGTTTCAAGTTAAAAGTTGCAACGCGATTTTGTTGTGGTGCTAATCATTGCAAGTCGGAGCCGCGCCGGCAGGCATGCAGCGCGGGTAAGGCGTAATAGGTGTGGCTTTGACCTTCCCCGCGCTTTGTAACTTTCAACTTTTAACTTGCAACTGAATCACATCCCCAGATTATCCAGAATCCGCAGATTCGGGCCGGCCTGGTTCATGGTGTAGAAATGCAGTCCCGGCGCGCCCATGGCGAGCAGGCGTTCGCACAGACGGGTGACCACTTCCTCGCCGAAAGCTTTGACCGCAGCATCATCATCCTTGATGTCGTTGAGCTTGCTGTGCAGCCAGCGAGGGATGTCGGCACCACAGGTGCTGGAGAAACGCACCAGGTTGGCCACGTTGAGGATCGGCATGATGCCCGGGTAAACCGGGGCGTCGCAGCCGATTTTCTGCAGCGCGTCCAGGTAATAACCGTAGGCATCCGCGTTGTAGAAATACTGGGTCAGGCCGCTGTTGGCGCCGGCGTCGATCTTGCGCTTGAAGTGGGCAATATCGTCTTCGAAGCTGCGCGCCTGGGGATGCATTTCCGGGTAGGCAGCCACTTCCAGGGCAAAGTGATCGCCGGTTTCCTCTCGGATCAGTTGCACCAGTTCGTCGGCGTACTTGATTTCGCTCTGGGCATAGCCCATGCCGGAAGGCAGGTCGCCGCGCAGGGCGACGATGCGGGTCACTCCGGCATCCTTGTAACCGTTTACCAGTTCCAGGATTTCGTCTCGGCTCTGGCCGATGCAGCTCAGGTGTGGAGCGGTGTCGCCGTGCTGATTGCGCAGCTGGTTGACCATGTCGCGGGTGTTGTCACGGGTGGAGCCGCCGGCACCAAAGGTGCAGGAAAAAAACTCCGGTTTTTTGGCCAGAAGCTTCTGCTGGGTAGCCAGCAGCTTTTCTTTTCCCGCATCGGTTTTCGGCGGGAAAAATTCAAAACTGATTCTTTTGCTCATTTGGCTAGTGCCTTTTCGATCAAAAACTATTGATCCACAAAGGCCACAGAGCGCACAGAGTTAAAATCATGGCGCACCAATATGCGCATTGTTTTTCCTCGGTGAACTCTGAGCCCTTTGTGGTAAACAGCCTTTAGTACTTGTAGTGCTCTGGCTTGTACGGGCCGTTCACGTCAACGCCGATGTAGTCGGCCTGCTCTTTGGTGAGCTTGGTGATCACGCCACCAAAGCCCTGCACCATGTAGCGGGCCACTTCTTCGTCCAGGTGCTTGGGCAGTACTTCTACCTTGAGCATCTTTTCTTTCACGGTGTCAGAGTGCTTGGCGTAGCCCTGGTCGAACAGATACATCTGCGCCAGAACCTGGTTGGCAAAGGAACCATCCATGATCCGGCTGGGGTGGCCGGTGGCGTTGCCCAGGTTCACCAGGCGACCCTCAGAGAGCAGCAGCAGGAAGTCGCCCTCTGCCTTGTTGCGCCATACCTTGTGCACCTGCGGTTTGACCTCTTCCCATTCCCAGGTCTTGCGCATGAAGGCAGTGTCTACTTCGTTGTCGAAGTGACCGATGTTGCAGACCACGGCGCCTTTCTTGATGGCCTTGAGCATGTTGGCGTCACAGACATTGAAGTTGCCGGTAGTGGTGACAAGCAGGTCGGTGGTGCCCAGCAGCTCGGTGTTGATGGACGCTTCGGTGCCATCGTTGATGCCATCCCGGTACTGGCTGACGACTTCAAAACCGTCCATGCAGGCCTGCATGGCGCAGATCGGGTCCGCTTCAGTGACCTTTACGATCATGCCTTCCTGGCGCAGGGACTGGGCAGAGCCCTTGCCCACATCGCCGTAACCGATGACCAGTGCTTTCTTGCCGGACAGCAGATGGTCGGTGCCGCGCTTGATGGCGTCATTGAGAGAGTGACGGCAACCGTATTTGTTGTCGTTCTTGCTCTTGGTGACGGAGTCGTTCACGTTCACCGCCGGCACTTTCAGGGTGCCCTTGTTCAGCATTTCGTAAAGACGGTGTACGCCGGTGGTGGTTTCCTCGGTGATGCCGTGGATGTTGTCCAGCATCTGCGGGTAGGTCTCGTGGATGTAGCCGGTCAGATCGCCGCCGTCATCCAGGATCATGTTGGCATCCCACAGCTCGCCATTGCCGTCGCGGCAGGTCTGCTCAATGCACCACATGTACTCTTCTTCGGTTTCCCCTTTCCAGGCGAATACCGGTATGCCAGCGGCAGCGATGGCGGCAGCGGCGTGGTCCTGGGTGGAGAAGATATTGCAGCTGGACCAGCGCACTTCTGCACCCAGTGCGACCAGGGTTTCGATCAGTACGGCGGTCTGAATAGTCATGTGGATACAGCCGATGATCTTGGCACCTTTCAGCGGCTGTTCGGCACGGTATTTTTCGCGGATGGTGATCAGCGCCGGCATTTCGGTTTCGGCGATATGGATTTCGGAGCGGCCATAGGCGGCCAGGGAAATATCGGCGACTTTAAAGTCGGTAAAAGTGTCCGCTTTTGCGTTCATGGTGTTCTCCATTCGTTTTTGACGAATGGGCGCCGTTGTTCTTTGCCTGTCTGCCCTGCGAGCCTCGCGGTCATGCCGCTGCAGCGCCCCTCACTGGGCAGACGTTATCGGGATGCTGTCGGCGCCGCCGCAGAGACGACGCCGACAGTGGTGTTGCTGTTAAAGTGCCTTGGCCAGGTCTGCGGCCTTGTCGGTTTTTTCCCAGCTGAAGCCTTCGCGGCCGAAGTGACCGTAGCTGGCAGTGGGCCGGTAGATCGGCTTGCGCAGGTCGAGCATTTCAATGATGCCGCGCGGGCGCAGGTCAAAGTGCTCGCGGACCAGGTCGACGATGGCGCTGTCACTGATCTTGCCGGTGCCGAAAGTGTTGACGGAGATGGAAGTGGGCTCGGCCACGCCAATGGCATAGCTCACCTGGATCTCGCACTTTTTGGCCAGGCCGGCGGCAACGATGTTCTTGGCGACATAGCGGCCGGCGTAGGCGGCTGAGCGGTCTACCTTGGACGGGTCCTTGCCGGAGAAGGCGCCACCACCATGACGGGCCATGCCGCCATAGGTATCCACGATGATCTTGCGGCCGGTCAGGCCACAGTCACCCATGGGGCCGCCGATCACGAAAATCCCGGTGGGGTTCACGTGGTACAAGGTGTCCTTGTGCAACCACTCTTCTGGCAGCACCGGCTTGATGATTTCTTCCATCACCGCTTCACGCAGGTCCGCCAGCTTGATTTCCGGCGCGTGCTGGGTGGACAGCACCACCGCATCCACGGCCACCGGTTTGCCGTTGTCGTAGCGCAGGGTGACCTGGCTTTTCGCATCCGGGCGCAGCCACGGCAGGGTGCCGTTCTTGCGCAGCTGGGCCTGACGCTCTACCAGGCGGTGGGAGTAGTAAACCGGTGCAGGCATCAGGGTGTCGGTTTCGTCGGTGGCAAAGCCGAACATCAGGCCCTGGTCGCCGGCGCCCATTTCCTTGTTTTCAGCTTCATCCACACCGATGGCGATATCGGCGGACTGCTTGCCGATGCCGTTGAGTACCGCACAGCTGGCGCCGTCGAAACCTTTGTCGGAGCTGTCATAGCCGATGTCCAGGATTACCTGGCGAACGATGTCTTCCAGTTCCACATAGGTGCTGGTACGGACTTCACCGGCAACGATGGCCATGCCGGTTTTTACCATGGTTTCCACCGCCACGCGTGCGTGGGGGTCATCCTTGATGATGGCATCCAGAACGGCGTCCGAGATCTGGTCGGCCATTTTGTCCGGATGGCCTTCGGACACAGACTCAGAGGTAAAGATGGAATATTCACTCATTACTGGAGTGCTCCCGTTATTCAGTTGTGCGTTACGTTGCCTTCAACAGGCGCCAAATTTTTTAGTTGCAAGTTTCAAGTGACAAGTTGCAACGCGGGGTCGCTGTGGTGGCCGGTTCCGGTGGCTTCACTCCGCGATCTGTCTCAGGGTGAAGCGCGGGCGGAACCTTTGCTGATGCCACTGACCTTGTCCGCACCTTGTAACTTGAAGCTTGTTACTTGCTACTCTTCCTGAAGGTGCGTACCTGCACCTGAAAACCATTACGCAGGGCCAGAAACTGGCTTTCCTGCAACTCAAGGCCAGCGCGGCCAGCCCAGTCCACCAGATCGGCCTCTTCGAAGCCAAGCCAGAAATCACCACAGGCCTCGTGAGCCCAGTGCTGGTCATGCCGACACAGGTCGGTGATCAGCAGGGTGCCGCCGTCATTCAATTGCCGGGCCGCGGCGCCGATGGCGCTGGCGGGGGCTGGCAGGTGATGCAGCACCATGTTCAGAACCACGGCATCCACCGTGGGCAGGATGGTGGCGCTGGTGGGCCACTCACCCAGTATCAGTTGCACATTTTGCCGTTTGGCGACAGTCAGGTTCTGGCGGGCCCGCTCCAGCATGGCTTCGGCATTATCCAGGCCGAACACAGTGTCAAAGCGTGTCGCCAGTTCCAGAAGAAACTGGCCATCACCGGGGCCGATCTCCAGGACGCTATTGCCATCCGGAGCGTCCGGGCTGGCCCGGGTGAGTAATTCCAGGGCCTGATCCGCATACTGGCCATAGTCGGCAATCAGTTCCTGCTGTTCGTCCACCTGCTCCGCATGGCGGGCGAAAAAGGCCCGGCTCTGTTCCGCGCGCTGCCCTTGCACCTGCTCAAGCCGTTCCGCCACCTGGGCGTCCAGGGAGCTATCATCCAGTTCTTCCAGCAGGGCGGCGTGAAGCGCGCCTTCTGAGTTGTCCCCCTGGGGCAGGCGCCGGCGATAGAAGATGGAATTGCCTTCCCGCCGCTTCTCCACCAGCCCGCCCTGGGCCAGTACCTTCAGGTGGTGGCTCATGCCGGATTGTTTCATGGCCATGATGTCGCACAGCTCCAGCACCCCGAAGCTGTTCTGGCCCAGTACCTGCAGCACCTGCAGACGCAACGGGTCGCCAGCGGCCTTGAGGAAGCCCGCCAGATGATCAGTGATCTCCGGAGCGTCGGGTGCTTGTGCATTCATAGGGGAAAGAGTCTAGCGCAATGAAAAGCTAAATCAAAATAAATTGATATAGATTTTCTGGCGGCCTGGCCGGTCACCCGCCAGAGCTGCTCTGGGGCATGTAAACCGGCGGGCGGGGCGCCCGCGCTTGTAGCGATTATCCCCTTGAGGGACAATAGCGCCCCTTTTCAGCCACCAGCCAGTTTGGAGCCCTGCATGTCCAGTGCCCCCGCCCGCCGTGAACTCGCCAACGCTATCCGTGCCCTCAGCATGGATGCGGTACAGAAAGCCAATTCCGGGCACCCCGGTGCGCCCATGGGAATGGCCGATATCGCCGAGGTGTTGTGGCGCGGCTTCCTCAAGCACAACCCGCAGGATCCCACCTGGCCCGACCGGGATCGCTTCGTGCTGTCCAATGGTCACGGCTCCATGCTGCTTTACAGTCTGCTGCACCTGAGCGGCTACGGCGTCAGCCTGGACGACATCAAGAACTTCCGTCAGCTGGGTAGCCCCACCGCCGGCCACCCGGAATACGGCGACGCCCCGGGCATCGAAACCACCACCGGCCCGCTGGGTCAGGGTATTGCCAATGCGGTGGGCATGGCACTGGCGGAGAAGATGCTGGCGGGCCAGTTCAACCGTGAAGGGCACGCTATTGTCGACCATTACACCTACTGTTTCCTGGGTGATGGCTGCATGATGGAAGGCATCTCCCACGAAGCCTGTTCCCTGGCCGGTACCCTGGGCCTGGGCAAGCTGGTGGCCTTTTATGACGATAACGGCATTTCCATTGATGGTGAGGTGGAAGGCTGGTTTACCGATGACACGGTGGAGCGTTTCCGTGCCTACGGCTGGCAGGTGATTCCCAATGTGGATGGCCACAGCGCGGAAGAAGTGCAGGTGGCTATCGAAAATGCCCGTGCCAATACCGATCAGCCCACCCTGATTTGCTGCAAGACCGTTATCGGTTTCGGCAGCCCCAACAAGCAGGGCAAGGAAGAATCCCACGGTGCCGCCCTGGGCGAAGATGAAATTGCCCTGACCCGGGAATCGCTGGGCTGGAAGCACGGTCCCTTCGAGATTCCCGCCGAGATCAAGCAGGCCTGGGATGGTAGCGAAAAAGGGGCCGCTGCCCAGAGTGACTGGCAGCAGCGTTTCGACGCTTACCAGGCCGCCTACCCGGAACTGGCGGCAGAGTTCCTGCGTCGCCAGGCTGGTGAGCTGCCCGCCAACTTCCTGGAGCAGGCAGATGCCTATATCCGGGAATGTCAGGAAAAAGGCGACAAGGTGGCCACCCGCAAGGCCAGCCAGAACACCCTCGATGCCTTCGGTCCGTTGCTGCCGGAACTGGCCGGTGGCTCCGCCGATCTGGCCGGCTCCAACAACACCATCTGGAAGGGCTGCAAGTCGGTCACCGCGGATGATGCCAGCGGCAACTACATCCATTACGGCGTGCGTGAATTCTCCATGACCGCGATCCAGAATGGTCTCTGCCTGCACGGCGGCCTGCGCCCCTACGGCGGCACCTTCCTGGTGTTCATGGAATATGCCCGCAACGCGGTGCGCATGGCGGCCCTGATGCATCAGCCCAACATTCTGGTCTATACCCACGATTCCATCGGCCTGGGTGAAGACGGCCCGACTCACCAGCCCATCGAACAAATGGCCAACCTGCGCCTGACCCCGAACATGCGCACCTGGCGCCCCTGCGACACGGTGGAATCCGCGGTGTCCTGGAAGAAAGCCATTGTCCGGCAAGACGGTCCTTCCGCGCTGATCTTCTCCCGCCAGGGGCTGCCCTGCATGGAGCGTGGCGCGGCGCAGCTGGCCGAGATCGAAAAAGGCGGCTACACCCTGCTGCAAACCGGTGAGGGCACCCCGGACGCCATCATCATTGCCACTGGCTCTGAAGTAGAGCTGGCGGTGAAGGCGGCCCAGGCGCTGACCGGCAAAAATGTCCGTGTGGTCTCCATGCCCTGCGTGGAAGAGTTCCTGGCCCAGGACCGTGAGTATCAGGAAAGCGTGCTGCCCTCCAGTGTGCGTGCCCGGGTTGCCGTGGAAGCGGCCATCGCCGATTACTGGTACCGCTTTGTGGGCCTGGACGGCAAGATCGTGGGCATGAACAGTTTCGGCGCCTCCGCCCCGGCTGGCGATCTGTTCAAGCACTTCAATATCACTGCCGAGGCAGTGCAGCAGGCCGTGGAGAGCCTGCTCTAAGTGAAAGTCGCGATTAACGGCTACGGCCGTATCGGGCGTTCCTTTGTCCGTGCCCTGGCCGAGCGCGAAGGCGCCGGCTGGCAGGCACCGTTCACCCTGGCGGCGATCAATGACAAGGGCCGCCCGGAAGATCTGCTGTACCTGACCCGCTACGACACCACCCACGGCCGTCTGGCGGAGCCGGCGGAGCTGATTGAAGGCATGCTGCGTATCGGCAAGCAGGCCCCGCGGCTGCTGCAGCAACCCAAGCCGGAGCAATTGCCCTGGGCCGAGATGGGCGTGGATCTGGTGCTGGAATGCTCCGGCCATTTCCGCAGCCACGCGGGCGCCTCACGGCATCTGGATGCCGGCGCCGGGCGGGTCATTATCGGTGCAGTGCCGTTTGATCAGGCCGACCAGATCGTGGTGTATGGCGTGAATCATAGGGATGTGCGCGATGACAGCAAGGTGCTGTCGGCGGCATCCTGTACCACCCATTGTATTGCGCCGCTGCTGACCCGGCTGGATCAGGCCTATGGCATTCGCCAGGTGCTGATGAAGGAGATCCACTCCTATACCTCGGACCAGACCCTGCTGGATCATGTTCATCGGGATCCGCGCCGGGGCCGGGCGGGGGCGCAGAACATCGTGCCCACCACCAGCAGTGCCATCGGCGCGGTGCAGCAGGTGCTGCCGGCCCTGGCCGGCAAGATCAGCGGCCATTCCATCCGTGTGCCCACCCTGAATGTGGCCATGGTGGAGCTGACCCTGCTGCTGGAGCGTACCCCGGACAGCGACAGCCTGAACCAGTGGCTGCAGCAGCAATCGAAAGAAGCCAGTGCGCTGATTGGGTACAATGACGCGCCGCTGGTAAGCGTGGATTTCAACCATCGGCCGGAATCTGCCATCGTCGACGCCACCCAGACCCGGGTGCAGGGCGAGATGGTGCAGGTGGTGGCCTGGTACGACAACGAATGGGGCTATGCGAACCGACTGCTCGACTGGGTGGCGACGCTGGCTGAATCACATCAAGCTTGAATGAATGGATGCACCCGTGCGGGTGGCCGTGAATGAGGTAAGTACGAGATGAACTTCAAACGCATGACCGACCTGGATCTGGCAGGCAAGCGCGTTCTTATCCGTGAAGATCTGAACGTGCCGGTGAAAGACGGCAAGGTCACCAGTGATGCGCGTATCCGCGCCTCCCTGCCTACTATCGAGCACGCCCTGAAGGCGGGAGCCAAAGTGATGCTGATGTCGCATCTGGGCCGTCCCACGGAAGGAGAGTACGCGGAGGAGTTTTCCCTGCAGCCGGTGGCCGACCATCTTGGCAAGCTGCTGGGGCGCGACGTTCCGCTGGTGAAAGACTGGCTGGACGGCGTGGACGTGGCAGAAGGCCAGGTCGTGTTGTGCGAGAACGTCCGTTTCAACAAGGGCGAGAAAAAGGATGACGAGGCGCTGTCACAAAAGATGGCGGCCCTGTGTGATATCTATGTGATGGATGCCTTCGGTACCGCGCACCGGGCCCAGGCGTCCACCCATGGTGTGGGCAAGTTTGCTCCGGTAGCCTGTGCCGGGCCGCTGCTGGCCAACGAGCTGGACGCCCTGGGCAAGGCCCTGAACGCGCCGGAGAAACCGCTGGTGGCGATTGTGGGTGGTTCCAAGGTTTCCACCAAACTGGAAGTGCTGGAATCCCTGTCCGATGTGGTCGACCAGCTGGTGGTGGGTGGCGGTATTGCCAACACCTTCCTGGCTGCGGCCGGTCATCCGGTGGGCAAGTCCCTGTACGAGGAAGACTTGATCCCGGCGGCGAAGAAGATCGCCGAGAAGGTGCATATCCCGATTCCGGTGGATGTGGTCACCGCCAAGGAATTTGCCGAATCCGCTGAAGCCACCGCCAAGAAGGTGGATGATGTGGCCGAAGACGACCTGATTCTGGATATTGGCCCGCAGACTGCCCACATCGTGGCGGCGCTGATGAAGGAAGCCAAGACCATTATCTGGAACGGCCCGCTGGGCGTGTTCGAGTTCGATCAGTTTGGCGAAGGCACCAAGGAAATGGCGGAAGCCATCGCCGACTCGGATGCCTTCTCTATTGCCGGCGGTGGTGACACCCTGGCGGCGGTGGACAAATACGGTATTACCGATCGCATCAGTTATATCTCAACCGGTGGCGGCGCCTTCCTGGAATTCGTGGAAGGCAAGGTGTTGCCAGCGGTAGCCATGCTGGAAGCGCGGGCAAAAGACTGAAGAGAGGTTGCCACGGCGGCCTTTGCAATGACTGAACAGGAAACGGGCAGCATCGCTGCCCACGGAACCGAAGGGGAAACACAATGGCACTCGTAAGCATGCGACAGTTGCTGGACCACGCCGCCGAACACGGTTATGGCGTACCGGCCTTTAACGTCAATAACGTGGAACAGATGCGCGCCATCATGGAAGCCGCGGACCAGACCAATTCCCCGGTGATCGTGCAGGCCTCCGCTGGCGCCCGCAAATACGCCGGTGCTCCTTTCCTGCGGCACCTGATTCTGGCAGCCACCGAAGAATTTCCGCACATTCCTGTAGTGATGCACCAGGATCACGGCACCAGCCCTTCCGTGTGTCAGCGCTCCATCCAGCTGGGGTTCTCGTCGGTGATGATGGATGGCTCCCTGGGGGAAGATGGCAAGACGCCGATGGATTATGACTACAACGTGCGCGTGACCCAGGACGCGGTGGCCATGGCCCACGCCTGTGGCGTGTCCGTGGAAGGCGAGCTGGGTTGCCTGGGTTCCCTGGAAACCGGCCAGGCCGGTGAAGAAGACGGTATCGGTGCCGAAGGGACTCTGAGCCACGATCAGATGCTCACCGACCCGGAAGAAGCGGCGGACTTCGTCAAGCAAACCAAGGTGGATGCCCTGGCGATCGCTATCGGTACCAGCCATGGTGCCTACAAGTTCACCCGTCCGCCCACCGGCGACATCCTGGCTATTGAACAGATCAAGGCGATTCACAAGCGTATCCCGGATACCCACCTGGTCATGCACGGCTCCTCCTCCGTGCCGCAGGACTGGCTGGCCATCATCAACGAGTACGGTGGCGAGATTGCCGAGACCTACGGGGTGCCGGTGGAAGAGATTCAGGAAGGCATCAAGCACGGCGTGCGCAAGGTGAACATCGATACCGATCTGCGCCTGGCGTCTACTGGTGCGATTCGTCGTTTCCTGGCCCATAACCCGGCAGAATTCGACCCGCGCAAGTACCTGAAAGAATCCATCACCGCCATGCGTGATATCTGTATCGCCCGCTACGAAGCGTTCGGCACGGCCGGCAATGCGGACAAGATCAAGCCGATCAGCCTGGAACGCATGTTTATGCGCTACGAAGCCGGCGAGCTGGATCCGCGCGTCAAGTAATCCCGCGCGGCAAAACAGCGCAGGTATAAAAGCAAGGCCCCGCAATGCGGGGCCTTGTTGTGTCTGGTGCGGTTATTTCTGACGGGAAGCTTCGATCCTTACCTCGTCAGCACCGCTGAGGACCAGTTGCCCGTCCTCGGTAATATCGGCCTGATTCACCCCTTCCAGGGCGCCCAGAAACTGCTGCTCCAGTTTCATCAGTGGCTGTGGGCAGGCCATCATGGTGACGCCCCCGGTTTTCACCGTGAAACTGTCATCCTCCAGCGTATAGCTGGCCATGTAGTTGTTGCAGGCGGCCTTGCCAGCCAGTCGACCAGGTTCGTGGAAGTTCAGGGTAACCAGCACGTCGCCCACGTCTGAGCCATTGAGGGTGTTTACCTGCCAGACACTGCCCTGCAGTTGCTCGGTGGTTACCATGGCGGTGGATCCTGTTGGGTGACTGCTGCAGGCGGCCAGCGTCATGGCGGCGCCTGCCAACAGGGACAATTTCAGTGTTTGCATATCGGGTCCTTCTCGATGACGCGGTATTGGGGCGTCTTGAACGAATTAGTCCCCGCTAGGGTGCAATAGTTTCCCCGTGCAGGCTAACCCTGATCGTTTACCGGGCTGACCGGATCCAGGCGATTCAGGGGTTGGTCCGGTTTGGCGTAGCTCCAGCGTGCCTGGCGCTGGGTCAGGTGATAGCTGTCCAGGCCGGACAGTGCCACGGTGCCTGCCTTTTCGATATCCACATAGCCGTCACTGCCCAGCGCATAGCCGGGTAGCTGAATATGTTCGATGGCGCCGATTACCATCACGGTATCGTTGACCTGCAGGGTGTGTGTCTCCAGCAATACCATACCCAGGCGGATGCGCGCCTGTTCCACAAAGGGAGCCGGAAAATCCGGCAGGTAAGCCGGCGTCAGGCCGGTGGCGGTGAACTCCGACACCTCACGCGGGTAACGGGCCGCGGTCTGATGCGCCGCAGGGACCATGTCCCCATGCACCTGATTGAGTGTGTAGAAGCCGGTTTCCATCAGGTACTCCAGGCTGTGGCGATCCACGGAGTGGGGGCGAATGATCATGCCCAGCAGGGCCGGGTCGGCGCCGAGATGGAAGCAGGAGCTGACAATGGACAGGTTCTCCTGGCCATTGCTGGCACGGGTGCCCAGCAGGTTGGCGCTCTTGAAGCCGGACAGGCTATTGATCAGGTTGACCCGTTGTTGACGGGGCAGGTCCTTGAGAGTATCGGCGGTCAGGTGCATGGTATGCGTCCTCCTGGCGCCGTATTATCAGAAGCCGCCGTGAGTAAACCGTGGAGACCTCTTACCGGCTATGGCAAATCCTTTCGACCGCGATCACATTGTCCAGGAATGGCAGCCACTAAACTGGGAGGCGTTTGATCCGCTCAGCGACTCCACGCGGCGCTATGTGGCCTACTATGGCCTGAATTTCGCGGAGCACTTACCGGACCTTGAGCACGGCTTTGGCTATTTCGAGGCTGCCGGGCATCAGCTGTCGGTGCATGCCTGGCGCCCGAAGGAGCCGCGGGGCACAGTGTTGGTTTGCCATGGTTACTTCGATCATGTGGGCCTCTACCGGCATATTATCGGCCATGTGCTGGAGCTGGGTTATGCGGTACTGGCCTACGATCTGCCCGGCCATGGCCTCAGCTCCGGCCCCCAGGCGGTGATCGATGATTTTCGTACCTACCGGGATGTGCTCGAGCAATGTCTGGCACTGGCAGACAACCATTTTCCCCGGCCCTGGCATGTGATTGCCCAGAGTACCGGCGGCGCCATCGTGATGGATTATCTGCTGAGTCGTGGTGACGGTGATGCCAACCCTTTTGAGCATGTGATACTGCTGGCGCCGCTGGTACGTCCATTCAAATGGTCCTCTGCGCGCTGGCTGCATACGTTTATTCGCCCCTTTGCCCGCAGCATCAAACGGGTTTTTACCATCAACTCCAATGATCCGGATTTTCTGGATTTTCTGGAAAACAAGGACCCGCTACAGGCAAAGAGGGTCTCGGCGGTATGGGTGTCCGCGCTGAAAAAATGGCTGCCGGGCTTTGAAAAAGCATCACGCATCAAGGTGTCGCCGGTGGTGATACAAGGTGACATGGATGAAACCGTGGATTGGCGTTACAACCTGAAGGTGATTCAGGAAAAGTTTCAGGATCCTCATATCCATATGCTGCCGGGGGCCCGCCACCAACTGGTTAACGAGGATGAGGGGTTTCGTCGGAAAATATTCGCGATTATTGATCAATATCTCGACTGATTATCGATTTTACGCTTTGTTACTTGAGCTGCGGGGCGAATTTCCCGATGGTAGCGTCACATATTGGCAATATGCCTTTTGATTGTTGTTTCAAGGAGACAAAGCATGGATAAGAAATGGATGCTGGCGATGACCGCCGGTGCTGCGATGATGAGCCAGGTAGCTGTAGCCGACCTGAATGCAGGTATCAACGCTGCTGTTAATGCCGAGGCTGATGCCAAGGCTACCGAGCAGGCAGTTCGTGATCAGCGTGATGCGGGCAAAGCCAAAGCAGAAGAAATGAAAGAAGCCGCCAAGGCTCGCAAGGAAGCTGCCAAAGAGAAGGCTGAAGCGAAGAAAGAAGAAGCCAAGGCCAAGAAAGAAGCCATGAAGGAAGAGGCTGAAGCGAAGAAAGAAGCGGCCAAAGAGCGTGCTGAAGCAGAGCGCGAAGCCGCAGAAGATCGCATGGAAGCAGAGCGTGAAGCTGCTGAAGACATGAAGGAAGCCGCCAAGGCTAACGCTGAAGCTGACGTTAATGCCAGTGCCGAAGTTAATGGCAACGGTGCCAAGGCTAATGCAAATGTGAATGCCAATGCCAAAGAGAACGCCAGCGAAAAAGCCTGGTTCAACTTCTGGGATTAAGTCATTCGCTTTGCGAAAAAAAGGGCCGCAAATTGCGGCCCTTTTTTATTGCTTGAAATACAGCAGATTCAAAACTGATTGACGCTGCCGTTCTCGCCCACCAGAACTACGTCCGCCGGCCGTTTAGCAAACAGTCCATTGGTGACTACACCGACAATATTATTGATTTTCTCTTCCATCTCGATGGGATTGAGAATGTCCAGATTGTGCACGTCGAGAATGATGTTGCCGTTGTCGGTAACAAAGTCTTCCCGGTACTCCGGCTGACCGCCCAGAGCCACCAGTTTGCGAGCCACATGGGAGCGCGCCATGGGGATCACTTCCACGGGGAGCGGGAAGCGCCCCAGCCGTTTGACCTGTTTGGAACCATCAACAATGCAAACGAACTGTCGGGCTACTGCGGCGACAATTTTCTCCCGGGTCAATGCTCCGCCGCCGCCCTTGATCATTTCCCGATGGCTGTTCACCTCATCCGCACCATCCACATACACCGGCAGGCTGTCCACATCGTTCAGTGACAATACCGGGATGCCGTGACTCTTGAGCCGTTCCGCGGTGGCATCCGAGCTGGCTACGGCACCCTTGATGCGGTCTTTCAGGGTGGCCAGGCCATCGATGAAGTGGTTGGCGGTAGAGCCGGTTCCCACGCCGATGACTTCGCCTTCCGGTACAAAGCGGAGCGCCGCCTCGGCGACCTGTTTTTTCAGCGCATCCTGGTCCATGAAATTGTCCTGTCGTGCGGGTAAAAGAAATGTGCGGGAATTATAGGGCAGGCGTGACGATGACTCGACCCTGGAGAGTCCCTGACCTATCGCATTTATCCCGGCCAGCCCCTAGACTAGTCCCTTCTGCGCACCAAACACCAACCCGGAACTCCCCATGCTGGATAAATACGTCAAACGGATACTGCAATCCCGCGTCTACGACGTGGCGGTGGAAACTCCCATCCATGCGGCGCCGTTGATTTCCAAGCGTATTGGCAACCGGGTGCTGCTCAAACGGGAAGACCTGCAGCCGGTGTTTTCCTTCAAGCTGCGCGGCGCCTACAACAAGCTTTGTCAGCTTAGCGATGAACAGCTTCAGCGCGGGGTTATCTGTGCCTCCGCCGGCAATCATGCCCAGGGGCTGGCGCTTGCAGCCAGCTCGATGGGTACCAAGGCCACTATCGTGATGCCGCGCACTACACCGGATATCAAGGTGAATTCGGTACGCAACCACGGCGGCAAGGCGGTGTTGCACGGTGACAGCTTCGATGAAGCCCTGGCCCATGCCCGCAAGCTGGAAGCGCGAGACAACCTGACCTTTGTGCATCCCTATGACGACCCGGACGTGATTGCCGGGCAGGGCACGGTTGGCATGGAAATCCTGCGTCAGCAAAGTCGTGACCTGGATGCCATTTTTATTCCGGTTGGCGGTGGCGGTCTGGCTGCCGGCGTGGCGGCCTACGTGAAATACGTACGCCCGGATGTGAAGGTGATTGCCGTGGAGCCGGAAGATGCGGCCTGTTTGAAGGCTGCACTGGATAAAAACCGTCGTGTCACGCTGGCGGAGGTCGGTTTGTTTGCCGATGGTGTGGCGGTGAAACAGATTGGCAAGGAAACCTTCAAGATCCTGCGTCATCACGTGGATGAGGTGATTACCGCCACCACCGACGAAATCTGCGCCGCCATCAAGGACGCCTTTGAGGATACCCGGGCCATCTGTGAGCCCGCCGGCGCGCTGGCCTTGGCCGGCCTGAAGAACTGGGTGGCCAAGCACCAGGTGGAGAACCAGACCCTGGTGGCGATCCAGAGTGGCGCCAATGTGAACTTCGACCGCCTCCGCCATGTGTCGGAGCGGGCGGAGCTGGGTGAACAGCGTGAGGCTATCCTGGCGGTGACCATTCCCGAGCGCCCCGGTGCTTTTCGTGCCTTCTGCCAGGCCTTGGGTCGCCGTGGCATTACCGAGTTCAACTACCGTTACAGCGATGACCGTGATGCCAATATCTTTGTGGGCATTCAGCTGCGACCCGGTGGCGAAGCCCTGCAGGCCTTGATGAAGGACCTGGATGAGCGCGGTTACCCGGTGGTGGATATGAGCGGCAACGAAATGGCCAAGCTGCATATCCGCCACATGGTGGGGGGGCATGCGCCACGCCAGGATATGCAGGAAAGACTGTTCCGGGTGGAATTTCCCGAGCGGCCAGGCGCCCTGATGAAGTTTCTCCAGTCCCTGGGGGAAAAGTGGAATATCAGCCTGTTTCACTACCGAAACCATGGCGCAGCCTATGGCCGGGTGCTGGTGGGCTTCCAGGTGGAGACAGGCCAGCATTCCAGGCTGATGGCGGACCTGAAAAAAGTCCCCTACCCCATGGTGGAAGAAAGCGATAACCCGGCCTACCGCCTGTTTCTGAATTAACGGAACCAAATGGTGCCCAGGCGGTCCTTCCATGGCGGCGTTGCTGTGAAACCTGCTTAAAAAAATTGGTATAACAGCGCTTGCATATCAGTCGGGCGCTTTGCACCAGTTATCTATGGTTTTTGTTAAGAAACGTCAGCAAAGCCTTCTAACTGCTTGACTTTACATGTCGAAATGCTCAAATTTTGACCCGGTTGGCATTTTACATTTTGTAATAGGTTTAAGGTGACACTCGTGTTACGACTTTCGGGTCACTTTTTATATTGCTGTACCGCTTTTTGGGGATAGAAATAATGAAGAAGAAGCCGGACGCCCTGGTGCTACTGGCTGTGATTTTCGGGTTGGGGGTGCTGATCAGCAGCCTGACCCACGGCGGCAACGAAAACGATTACCAACGCTACGCAGATAGTGCCGGCGTTGTTGTCAGTCACATCCAGTAGTAACAGTCAGATCTACCGGTTGGTCCCACGGGGCCACCGGTAGTGTTCCCTTGCCCACCCTCTGAAAATCATAACCCACGGCTACCAGCCTGGGTCGCCTTGGCCTGCGCGCCAGCTCTGCCAATGTACGGTCGTAATACCCTCCTCCCATGCCGAGTCGATAGCCGCAGGCGTCAAACGCCACCGCCGGTAGCAGAATCACATCCAGTGCCCAGAGTGCCCGGCCCCGGTAGTAGTGTGCCGGCTCGGCGATGCCGTAATTGTTGGGGCGCATGTGGTGGTGCCGCTGCCAGAGACGGAACTGTAGGTGGCCACGGCGAATCGGGTCCAGTCGCGGCAGGTAGGTAGTGGCAAGCTGGAAGCGGTTGTGGTCGAGCCCGGGTAGCAGATCGAGCTCGCCATCGTTAGCCAGATACAAGGCCAGATGGCGGGCAGGGCGATGGCCCAATGCCTGATCCAGCTGGCGGCCGAAACGAAGGCTGGCCCGGCGGCGTTGCCCGGGAGTCAGCGATCGGCGTTGCTGTCGAAACTGGCGGCGCAATTGCCGCCGCAAGGCTGCGGTCATGGGCGGGCCAGACTAAGCTTGAGTCGTCGATTCTGAAATTATCGACTCAAGAGGAAATAGAAAGGGTGCTTCCCGGTCCGCCGCTGCGGGTTTGACCCTTGAACCGTAGGTTCAAGGTGGAGGCAGCAACCCCGCCCTCAGGCTTTCCGCTCAATGGGCGGACATGCACACAGGCAAGGTAATGTTTGCCCCCGGGTATTACATTATCGGCTCGGGGACATGACCCTCTGGCGAACGGGCCAGGAAGCACTCGAATGCAGTATAACAGTGGTGCCGGGGACAGGTCAGGACTTGACAGGAAAGTGATTTCGTTGGCCTTTACTCGGAGTCGCTGTAGGAGTTCCCTTCCAGGGGGCGAACCACGCGTCAGCGTGGAAATCGCCCGCAGGGCGATCAGGGATGCCGGGGATCCACAGGTCTTTTCAGAAAGGAATGCGGGTTGGTCGGGCCCCTTCCCTCGCTTGGGCTCGGGTTCGCACCTCGAGAGGTGCTCCTACAGGAGCCTTGTAGAAAGTGAAGTGTGTATTAAAGCTTCCGGCGGGCGTCTTCAAAAGCCTGGATCTCGTCTTCCAGGCGGCTGAGCAGGGCCTGGACGCGGGCTTCGCTGTCGGAATCTTCGGATACCGCCTTGCGGGCGTTGAGCAACTCGTGGCTCATGTTCAGGGCGGTCATGATGGCAATGCGTTCCAGACCGATCACATTGGCGTCGCGGACTTCGCGCAATTGCTTGTCCAGATAGCGGGCGGCGGCCAGCAGGTTGTCCTGTTCACCGGCCGGGCAGGCGACGCGATACTCCTTGTCCAGTAGATGAATTACCAGGGAGTTTTCGTTAGACATGGCCGAGGGCACCGCATTGGCTGTGGATCAGAGTCAGGCAGGATGTCACGCTCAGGACTCCTGCTCCAGGGATTTCAGACGCGAAATAATGGCTTCGACCTTGTTGCGAGCCACATCGTTTTTTTTCAGCAGTTGGGCCCGTTCTTCCACCAGCTTGGCCTCACGTTCATGCAAGGACTGGTTTTCCTGACGCAGGCGCGCACTGATGCGCAGCAGGTCATCGACGCGGGCTTCCAGTTGCCGTAGTTGTTGTTCCGTCGTCATGGCAAAATGTACGCTGTTCGCCTAAGGTGTGGACCTTTCTCGGCCCGGCGTTCCCGTAGAGCCTGTTTATTGGCCCTCACCCTGCCGGTATTTTCCGGCAATGGCATTCCCACCCGGATTACAGGTTGTTTCAACTATAGGTGTGGGGTTTGCAAGGGTCAACGAAATTCAATAGTGGTAGCCACTTAGCGCACATTATTCACGGGCTGCCTGAGAACCTGTACAGCGTCCGTACAGGGGGCGAGATAACCTTCCAATTCCTGCAAAACGGATAGAGTCATGTCCAACCCGATTGATTTTGAAGTCCTGGCCCAGGGCCTGGCCGCCGCCGGTGTGGCCCACTCCCCCAGTGAGCTACAGGGTGTGATGGCAGGGTTGCTTGCCACTGGCCACGGTGGCCACGATGAAGAAGTGATGGGCATATTGGCCGCCCATACGGATATTGATGGCGGCTTTGACGGCGCCCTCTCGGTGGCACTGCTTTCATTGCGTGATCAGCTCCACGAAGGGTTCCAGGGTACCGGCCTTGAGCTGGCGCTGCTGCTGCCTGGCGATGAAGAGGAGCTGGGTTTGCGGGTAGCAGCGGTAGCTCAGTGGTGCGAAGGCTTTCTGGTGGGTTTCGGTACCGGCTCTGCCAATACCCATGACAAGGACCTGTCGCCCGGTATTCAGGAAGCCCTGTCGGACCTGGCAGCGATCAGCCAGGTGGCCACCCCGGAAGAGGACGGGGACGAACAGGAAGACATGTTCGAGCAGGTGGCGGAGCACTGCCGGATGGCGGCGCTGATGATTTACACTGAGCTGGTCATGCGCCATCAGGACAAGCCGGCACCGGCGCCGCAGACGCCACCAACCCGTCACTGATTACGCCGTTACCATCGCCACAGTAAGGAGAGCTCTTGAGTATCAACCGCCAGGAATTCGCCCGTCGTCGTCAGGAACTGATGGGCATCATGGGGCCCAACAGCATTGCCATCCTTCCGGCGGCCCCGGAACGCACCCGTAATCGGGATGTGGAATATCCCTATCGGCAGAACAGCGATTTCTGGTACCTCACCGGCTTTGGCGAGCCGGAGGCGATCATGGTGTTGTTGCCCGGTCGCGAGCACGGTGAGTATGTGCTGTTCTGTCGCGAGCGCGATCGCACCATGGAAATCTGGAATGGCTACCGGGCAGGACCCGATGGTGCGGTGGCAGACTTTGATGCGGACGATGCCTTCCCCATCGGGGATATCGACGAGATTCTGCCGGGGCTGATTGAGGGCCGCGAGCGGGTTTATTACGACTTGGGCCACGATGCGGAATTCGATCGCCGCCTGATGGGCTGGGTCAACAGTATCCGTGAGCGGGTCCGCTCCGGTGCCCAGCCGCCAGGAGAGTTCGTTGCCCTGGCCCATCATCTTCACGACATGCGCCTGTTCAAGAGCGCCGCCGAAATCAAGTTGATGCGCCGTGCCGCCAGTATTTCTGCCGGGGCCCATGTGCGTGCCATGCAGGCGGTCAAGCCGGGCATGATGGAATACCAGCTGGAAGCGGAATATATCCACGAGTTCATGCGCAACGGCTCACGCAGCCCCGCCTACCCGAGCATTGTCGGTGGCGGTGCCAACAGCTGCATCCTGCACTACATCGAAAACAGCCAGAAGCTGAAAGACGGCGACCTGGTGCTGGTGGATGCCGGTTGCGAGCTGGAACACTACGCCTCGGATATCACCCGTACTTTCCCGGTGAACGGCACATTCAGCAAGCCCCAGCAGGCGCTTTACGAACTGGTGCTGGCCAGCCAGCACGCCGCTATCGAGGCCACCCACCCGGATAACCACTGGAATGTGCCCCATGAAAAGGTGGTGCACATCCTCACCCAGGGGTTGATTGACCTGGGCCTGCTCAAGGGTGAATTCAACGAGCTGGTGGAAACCGAAGGCTACCGGCGCTTCTTTATGCACCGCACCGGTCACTGGCTGGGGCTGGATGTGCATGATGTGGGAGACTACCGGGTGCAGGATCAGTGGCGGCAACTGGAGCCGGGCATGGCGCTGACCGTGGAACCGGGGCTCTATGTGGCACCGGACGACGACAGCGTGGACGAGCAGTGGCGCGGTATTGGTATCCGCATTGAGGATGATGTGGTGGTGACGAAAGACGGCTGCGATGTGCTGAGCCACGAAGTGCCCAAGGAAGTGGCGGATATCGAAAAGCTCATGAAAAAAGCAGTTGCAAGTTGAAAGTTTCAAGTTGCAACGCGGTCACTGTTCTCTGGATTTTTGAGGTCGTGCCCGCGCATCTGGGTTAGGCGCGGGCAGGGCGTTCAACGCGGCACTGCCTTTTCCGCGTTGAAACTTGTAACTTGCATTTTGAAACTCAACGGGACGTTTGAATGGCGCAACAACCTTTGCTGATAGTCGGCGGTGGCATGGCCGGGGCGTTGCTGGCGTTGTTGTTGCGGCATCACGGTGCCGCTGCAGTGACGCTGGTGGAGAGCCATCCGCTGACCTTGCCCGATGAGCCGCCGCTGACGCCCAGTTTTGATGCCCGTAGTACCGCGCTGTCCGCCGGCACCCTGGGGGTGCTGGATGAGCTGGGGCTGGGCGAGGCCATTCGCGAACACGCCGCCCAGATCGATACTGTGCATGTCTCGCGTCGTTCCCGGCTCGGCATCACCCGCCTGCGTGCCAGTGAGGAAGGTGTGCCGGCGCTGGGAGCGGTGGTGGAAAACCGCTGGCTGGGTTTTGTGTTGTTGCGGGCCCTGTATGCGGATGCTGCCATTGAGGTGCTGGCACCGGAACGGCTCAGCGCCATCCGCCGTCTCGAAGACGGTTATCAAGCCTCACTGGAATCCGGTCGCACCCTGACCACGCCGTTACTGATTGCCGCCGATGGTGCCAGGTCGCGCACCCGCGAATGGCTGGGCGTGAGTGCCAGGGATAGTGACACCGGCCACGATGCCATGATCGCCAATCTGTCATTGGCCAGCGATCACCAGGGCATTGCCTACGAGCGTTTCCTCAACGATGGGCCGTTGGCGCTGTTGCCGCTGCCGGATCGCCGTTTTGCCCTGGTCTGGACTGGCCCCCGTGATCAGGTGGATGCCTGGATGGCCATGGAGCCCGATGCACTGCTTGCCCGGTTGCAGGAGCAATGCCCGGCAGATGCGCCGCCATTGACCGGTATCGGCGAACGCCAGCGTTACCCGCTGGTGCTGACCCATGCCTGTGCCCAGGCGGT
>NZ_JABURH010000026.1 GCF_014762765.1 Alcanivorax sp. | reverse complement strand
CCACCAGGATATGTCCCGCAGCCATGGCGGGCCGGATTTCCCCGCCGTCGATCTGTCCAACCAGCATGTGCCGCTTGTGGCCGAAGCCGTCGCGCTTGTGCATGGCAAAGCCGGCTTCCGCTAGCCCGCGGCGGACAAAGCCGGCGGCGGTAAAGGTGGCCAGGGTGGTGCCGGGCCGACTCAGTCTGGCCAGCTGCGCGAACAGATCCGAGTGCCACATGTCCGGATTACGGGCTGGGGCAAAGCCGTCCAGAAACCAGGCATCCACCGGGTGGTGGAACTGGGGCCACAGGGATAGGGCGTCGCCCTGGAGCAGAGTCAGCTGTACACGGGGGTGCAGCTGGAGGCGGTGGAAGCCGGGAGCCGGAGCCGGGTACTCTGCCAGTAGCCTTTCCGCCAGAGAGCTCAGGGCAGGCCAGTGGGCTAGGGCCTTGGCCAGATCTGCCTTTCGCAATGGATGCTTTTCCACGGAGACCAGGTGCAGACGGGCAAGGTTTGGGGCGTGTTCCAGAAACTGCTGGGCGGCCAGCAGGCAATTCAGGCCAGTACCAAAGCCTGTTTCACCGATAACGAAATTACCACCGGCGGGCAGTGCGCGAAAGCGCTCCGGCAACCGGTTGCCCTGCACAAAGACGTAATCACTTTCCGCCATGCCGTCCTGACGGGAGAAATAGGGGTCGTCAAAGTCCACTGCTACCGGGGTGCTCTCATGCCAGTCAACGGTGGCCGGCTGGATGGGTGAGAAGGTTGGGTTTGTCATGGTTGCAGACCGCAAGCTACAAGTTACAAGCTACAACGCGAATCCCGGTTTGTCTGTGTTGCAACACTGGCGTCGCGTTCAGAGTTTGGGCGTGGCTTGTCGTATTCAAAAAAGACAGGACCTCATCCAGTCCAGAATCGCGGGCAGAGAGTAATTGTTCTGCCTGGCGTTTATCCGCGTTGTAGCTTGTAGCTTGAGGCTTGTCGCTGTCTTTCTGTGCCGCCTTGAACTCGGCCAGCGCCCGCTTGCTGTGCTGTAACAGCCAGAGGGTGTTTTGCTGGTAGCTGGCATTCTTGATACGGATATAGACGCCATCAATCAGCGTGACCAGCAGGGACTGGTTCTGGATTGGGCGTCCCTTCTCCACCCAGCGCATTTGTGCCTGGGCGGAGGGGTGGCCCTCCAGATCCAGCAGGGTTTCGCTGACAATGGTTAGGGCGTTTGCGCTGTCTTGCAGAGCCTGGTTTACCCGCCTTTGTCGTAGCTCGCCGTAATAACTGGCAACGGCACGCTCTGCGGGCATGTTATCCCAGCCAGCGGGCAGACCGGTGACTGTCAGTGATAGCTGTTCTTTTTTATCGTCGCTCCGATAGTGCAGGGTGCGACCCCGTTCGGAGCTGATTTCTCCCTCCAGATTCAGCCCGGCCAGTTGCTGGGGAACCTGGAAGCTGGACAGATCTATTGCCTGCGCGCTTGGGGCTACCGGTCGGCTTTGTTCGCTGCTGATCCCTGTGTTTATCTTGCGCAGCTTCTTGGCAGCAGGGGGCGTGTCGTTACTGGGCTGCGTGCTGCAGGAAATCAGGCCCAACAAGGCGATCAGCGGCAAGAGATAGCAAACTTTTACATTCATTGTCGGTTTCATGAGGCAAGGTGTTCCGGGTTTCCCTGATGTGACGGCGACTTTCTGGTGGCACAATACAAGATACCCCGTGAGAATACCCTTTATAGGGAAAGGCGGATGGAAAAACCATCACATAACGGTATGCGCACCGGCGTTGCTATGGCACTGCTGTTTGCCATTATTACTGTTCCCTTTGTCATTGCATCTTTCCTGATTATTCAGCACCGCCTGGACCTGCTGGCAGGTTACAAGACCATGCAGGGTGATCTCAGGCTCTTCGAAAGTGGCCTTGTTGCATTCTCGCCCCTGGATGACATGCGTGACCTGGCACCAGTGATGATCCATACCCAGCATCCGGAGATCGTGTCCCGCTTTGGACTCAGTGAGGCGCGGGCCGACAGTCGGTTGCAGGCCTTTCTGGAAAGGGTGCGCGAGCGGGATATTCCCGGCCTTAATGATCAGGCGGGGCTGCTGAGTGAAACCTGGTCTGGACTGACGGTGAAAACCGGGATTCCCCTGGAAGATGTGGCGGGTCCTTACGATAACGTCAATCGCATCGCCCAGCGTCTGGCCAATGCCCTTTCCTCGGTGCTGATTGCTTCGGATATGTCAGTGGGGGAGGGCCTGGAACCCAATGAAGTGCTGTCCTTGACCCTGGGGTCGTTTCGGCAGGCGCAGAACGACATTGGCTTGATCCGTGCTCTGGCGCTTTATGTCAGCCAGCGCGGGGGCTACCTGGGGGACAATGATGCTCGCCGGCTGGAAAATGCCTGGCAGCGGCTTCAGCAGCAACTTTCAATTATCGACAGCGAGATCAAGGCGCTGTCTGCAAGAACCGGTGCTATTGAGTTGCAACAGCAATGGCGATTGGTCAAGAACGAACTCCAGCGGTTTCTGCTGTGGTCCGAGCAGGAGCTGATTCTGGCGCCCCGGATCCAGGTAAGCTGGGAGCAGGCCTATGATCGCAGTCGCAATGCCATGCAATCCCTGGAAGGATTGTCAGAAAGCCTGGTAGAGCTGTCGGTTCAGCTAGTGGACCATACTCGCCAGGAAAAGCTGCGAGGCACCATTTTTCTGATGTTGGCGGTACTGTTGCTGTATGCCCTGGTGCTGGGGTTGGCACTGCTGGTCTATCGCTCTAATTCCCGCGCCATCAGCGCCCGGGCTGAAAGCCTGGCCAAAGGCCAGTTCCTGGCTCGAATGAGCCATGAAATTCGCACACCTCTCAATGGCGTGATCGGTTTGGCGGAGCTGTTACGTGAAACCGATCCCAGCCCACGGCAGCAGGAATATATCAGCCTGATCGACAGTGCCGGGCGCACACTGACCGCGCTAATCAACGATGTACTGGATTTCGCCAAGATTGAGGCCGGTAAATTGCAGCTGGTGGAGGAGGCATTTGACCTGCCTCTGCTGATGGCTGAATGCGCACAGATGTTCAACTTGCCTGCCAGTGATAACGGCACTCTGGTGCTGCTCGACATGGACAGCAATACCCCTTCACGGTTGGTGGGTGATCCAACCCGGCTGCGTCAGGTGTTGATCAATCTGTTGGGCAATGCGGTCAAATTCACCCGCAATGGCAGGGTGGTGCTGTCTCTTTCCTACCGTCAGGTCAGCAATGAACTGCCCCTCTTCAGCTTTGCCGTGACCGACACCGGTATCGGTTTGAGTCAGGAAGAGCAGGCGAGATTGTTTCAGCATTTTGCCCAGGCCTCGGCGGATACGGCTAAACGTTTCGGTGGCACGGGCTTGGGGCTGTCCATCAGCCGGGAGCTGGTGGCGCTGATGGGGGGGGATATCCATGTGGAAAGTGCTCCTGGCAAGGGCGCCCGGTTCAGTTTCAGTATTCAGATGTCGGCGGACAGTGAAGAAGTCCCCACTGTGGAGCAGGAGGCGCCACCGGCTTGGCTGTGGGATGTGCAAGGGAATCTGGCTGACTGGATGCAAGCCGATCCGCGGTTCAAAGCGGTGCACCGGGTCAGCAATAGCTCGCAGTTGGCCTCACTGGGCTCGCTGGAAGGAGCCAGTGTGCTGTTGATCAATGGTATGCCAGACCGGGAGTTGCTGGAGGAAACCGTGCAACTGGTGCGGATCAGTCAGGTGCCGCTGCAGATTCTGTTACTGACCGGGATGCGCAGTGAGGTCCCTGACTGGTTGCCCCAGCAGGTGCAATTGTTGCGTCGCTCGGTACTCACTGTGAACGAACTTAAACAGTTGCTGGGCAGGCAGGCGCCCAGCAGTATTCCCATCATCTCCCAGGTTGAAGGGGAGGAGGCTGTTGCAGCATTGCGTGTGCTGGTAGTGGAAGACAACCCGGTCAATCAGATGGTCACCAAGGGGTATCTGGAGCGACTTGGCATCAGCCGGATTGATATTGCCGAGGATGGTGCCCGTGCGCTGGAGATGTTCCGGGAGGCGGCGGGTGGCTATGACCTGGTGCTGATGGATCTGGATATGCCAGTGATGGATGGATTTACCAGTGCCGGGCGAATGCGTGATAGTGAGGAGCGTGAACAATGGCCCCCTTGCCAGATCCTGGCGTTGAGTGCCCACGCGGTTTCTGAGCTGGGAGGGCGGGTAACGCGTTCAGGCATGAACGGGCAACTTATCAAGCCGCTTTCGCTGACCGCTATGCGTGATGCCATTTCTCAGTACCTGAAGATCAGGGCATAAGGTACTCGAGAAAATCCTGGAAGGGGAGAGGCATCAAGGGTGCCAGCGCCAGTAGTAACCCCAGTATGACAAGCACCAGCAACTCCAGGCGCCAGGCCCTGTGGTGTTGCCAACCATGAACGCACAGGCCGATGGCCGTCAGAGCCACGCCGAAGTGAAAGCTGGCCATGCTTATCAGTTGCCATTGCACATCATGCAGGGCAAGAGCCAATCCACAGAGAATCAGACATAAGGCGCCGCCGGTCAGGGCACTGACGGGGCCATGCTTCCGAAAAGCGGTCATATAGATATCTCCAGTCGCGCTAGTGATCTTGCTTGAAAGCCTAAGCAATAGTTATGCCTGTTTGAGGTTAGGAGTCTAGGAAGGATTGATGACTGCCGTATGAAGGCGAAATATTGCATTTCGTCATTTTTTCGCCATCTTTATGTATGATTATTGTTAGATTGTATAGTGTTTAATTCGTATAATTCGACTCCGACAATTGTGTTCTCGGGTTTTGGGATAGAGGGATCCTTCATGCGTTATCTGTCTTTTGTCCTGTTTGCTGCCATGGTGCTGCCGGTCCATGCACAAATCAGTACCGGTATGAGCGAGCGGTTGTGCCTGGCGGCGAGCCAGGAGAGCGCTTTCGGTGCACTGGTCGATGATCTGATTGAAAGCGATGAGCTGGCGCTGACCTCCGGTGAGCAAGTGCTCTCATTATCCTGTCAGGATGGTAGCAGCGTGCTGGAAAAGATGGTGCTGACTCGCCAGGCAGAGAATCTGGAGTACGCCGTGATCGACCTGGGCCTGAATCTGACCGCCTCCCGGGTGGCTCTCCATGGGCAGACCTTGCCACTGAAAGAAGCACTCAAGCGCCTTGGCGAGCAGGGTGATAGCGACGTTCAGGATTTTGTGCAGGGGTATTTGAGCGATCTGGCAGACGAAGACTTCAACCCCAACCTGCGCGTCAGTCTGAAATAAGTGAAACAATGGACGGCTGGCTCTCGCTGCCGGCCGTCAGCCGTCGTCCCCATTTCTACCCGCCGGTATCACCCGCTATAATTCGCCCCGCATTGTGATACCGGAATCCCTATGTCTGATCAGCAGGACCGCATTTACGCCACTGCCCACCAGCAGGTGACCCGTTTCTCGTTCGATGACACCGTAGTGCGTGTCTTCCCGGATATGATTCGCCGTTCAGTGCCGGGCTATCCCACCATTATTGACATGATCGGGGTGTTGGCGGCTCGTTACGCCCAGCCGGATACCTGCCTCTATGATCTGGGCTGTTCACTGGGCGCCGCAACCACGGCCATGGCGGCTTTGACCGCCGGCCAGGGCAACCGGCTGATTGCCGTGGACAATTCCGCGGCCATGATCCGCCAAGCCCATACCCTCATTGAGGAAACCGGACAAAGCGAGCGTGTCACTCTGCTGGAAGGGGATGTGGCGAGCATGGACTTTGAGGTGTGCTCCATGGCGGTGCTCAATTTCACTTTGCAGTTTATTGCCCCGGACAAACGCGATGCCCTGATTCAGCGCCTTGCTGACGCCACCGTGCCCGGCGGCATTCTGGTGCTGTCGGAAAAAATCCGCTTTGCGGACGATGGGGAGAATACCCTGCAGACCGAGCTGCATCATGCCTTCAAGCGAAACAACGGCTATTCGGATCTGGAGATCAGCCAGAAGCGAACTGCACTGGAGAACGTGCTGATACCGGAAACCCTGGCCGATCATGAGGCACGCCTGCGCCAGGCCGGTTATCGGGAAATTCATGTCTGGTTCCGCTGCTTCAATTTCATCTCTTTGCTGGCGGTACGCTGATGTTGAAAGACTATCTGCAGCAGTGCGAAACCGCGTTGCGGGAACTCTATGCCCAGCCCGAGCGGGATGCGTTGATGGCGCTGTGCCGTGAGCGGCTGCTGGACAAGCCCCATGGTGATTTGCCTCGCTGGCTGGCGGCGCTTACCGCATTACCCGAAGGGCCGGCAGACTGTGATTTTGCGTCGGACACCCTGCGCATCGGCAAGCCCGGTGACGTCGACCGGCTAGACGTGAAAGCGGCCCTGGAGGGCCTGATTCCCTGGCGAAAGGGGCCCTTCGATTTCTTCGGTGTGCACATTGATACCGAGTGGCATTCCGACTGGAAATGGCAGCGCGTCGCGCCGCATTTGTCTCCCTTGACCGGGCGTAGGGTGCTGGATGTGGGCTGTGGCAGTGGCTACCACTGCTGGCGTATGGCGGCTGCCGGTGCTGAGCAGGTGGTGGGTATTGATCCGACCATCCTGTTTCTGGTGCAGTACCTGGCCGTGCGCCGCTTTGCGCCCGCCACCCCGGTCTGGTTTCTACCGTTGCGCATGGAAGAGCTGCCGGCGCAGACAGAGAATTTCGATACGGTGTTCTCCATGGGCGTGCTCTACCACCGCCGCTCCCCGCTGGACCACCTGCTGGAACTGAAAGCGGTGCTGAGCGAAGGGGGAGAGCTGGTGCTGGAAACCCTGGTGGTGGAAGGCGACGCCCAGACCGTGCTGATGCCTGAAGACCGCTATGCGGCCATGCGCAATGTGTTCTTCCTGCCCTCCGTGGCCATGCTCGAACGCTGGCTGCGGCGCTGCGGATTTGTGGATATTCGCTGTGTGGATGAAAGCAATACAACGGTGGAGGAACAGCGGGCCACTGACTGGATGCGGTTCCAGTCGTTACCGGATTTTCTGGACGCGGATGACCCGAGGCTGACCCGGGAAGGCTACCCTGCTCCGCGGCGGGCAGTACTTATTGCCCGCAAGCCCTGACTTCGGGCGGGGTGTTCTGCTGGAAATCAGATTTCACCACAGCGGGGTAGAGGGTTTTCTGAGACATTACTGATACGGGGGTAATCGCAGCGTGCCGTAATGCTCACATCGCCCGAGCCTGAGTTGAGACTTCCAGCAACTGATCTACCAGCTTTAGCCGCAGTTGCTCATCCAGCACTGACAGGGCAGGGGACAATACCTCCATGAGCGAGGCCTGATTTGTGCCATTGGCCAGCTCGAGCAGTTCCCGGGACAGCCGGTCGTGTGTCCTGGGGCTGCATTGCAGGGCGTCCAGTTGTTTGCGCGCCGGTTCGGTCAATGATATTGCAGCGGTGTCTTTAGTGTCTTTCAGAGTATTGAAGGCGCGGTTCAGCAACTGCACCACACCTTCTTCTTCCCGCGCGCTGACACAGTGCACGCCAATGCGTGCTGGCATGGAAATGCAGAACTCATCGAGCTCGAATTCCTGGCTGCTGAGCCACTGTTGCAGCCGTTGCGCCATTGCCAGGGCGCCGTCCACGGGGGTGACAGGCAAGATCATGAACAAAGACTGCCCTGACTGGTAGCTCAAGAGCCCGTCTTCACAACGCTTGATGGCATGCAATTGATGCAGCACGTTGGCAAGAAGGCGTTCAATTCGTTGGGCGCCGATATCGGCTTTAATGGATTGTAGCTCCTGGAACTGGACTGCGAGAATGCTGAGAGGCTGCTGATGTCGCCGGCAAAGAGACATCGCCTGGTCAATCATTTGCTGGCTATGGCTGCTTGCACGGCTGATGGTTGTCACGGCAGTCATTGGGTACCTCGGAGCCACACATTAAGATGACGTTCCTTTCTTGGGAGCGTGAATCAGCTCTTAACTGTGGGCATCCTTTCCCGTGTATTTCACTGTAATGATTTCCCACGGGGTGGGCATCGGGCGCATACTTTATTTAACAACAATGTCTGGCTCTGTTACCGAAAATGTTTGTTTATCAGCCAATTAGAGCGGACAAGTAACGAGGAAGTGAAAACATGTCCATGATCTGGGTAATTGCAACGGCCGTGCTGAGCTCGGCCATGACTCTGGCTGTGGTGGCGCTGTGGGGGCACTTCTACTTCCAGCCCCGGTTGCGTGACAGTATGCAAAAAGAGCTGGATGAGCAGGTAGAAAAGGCGGCTCAGGTGCTTTCGTCACGGGTGGAAGAAGGAGTGCGCCGCGGTCTTGTGGACGGTGTCCGCAATCTGGATACCCGGGAAGTGCTTGAAGGTGCCAGCCGCAGCCTGGCCCGTTCCAGCGCGGAGCTGGTCGGTGAGCGTCTGGGGCAGATTTTTGGCGCACCCAGAAAGAATAAATAAGCTACAAGCTACGAGTTACACTTGTGAGATAGGAAAAGGGTAGAGCCTTCCTCGGGGCTCTACCGCAGGGTGATCAGGAATAACTGAGCTCGACGGGTTCAGAAAGATGGCGGATAGATTGATCTCTATACCCTCGCTACGCTCGGTTCGCGGCTCGAGCGCCGTTCCTACAGAGAGGGCGCTCGGCGCTACAGCCTGTCCCTGGTTGGCAGCAGTCGCGCAAGCAGGAAGGCAATACCGAGGCTGAGCATGGCAAGGGAAAGCACATCCTGCTGCAATGCTTGCCAGGTGGTTTCCCACAGGGTGGAGGCTTTCAATAGCGACAGCAGAATAAGCAGGGTACCGGTGAGGGTGAAGAACTGGTCCAGTTTGCGGGCTCGTCGCAATTCTCCGCGCAGGTGACGCAGCTCCTCAAGGATGTCTTCCTGAATCAATTGCTGACGAGCCACCTGTTCTGCCAGTTCTCCGACCTGCTGAGGCAAGGTGGCCAGCTTCTCCAGCCATACCGGGTCTTCACGGCGCAGCAGGTCGAGCAGCTCCTTGAGCCGGACATGGTCGTCGAGCCAGTTGCGAACCAGCGGCCACAGGCTGAAATTCTCTACCAGCTCGGTGAGCTGGGCGATTTGCCGTTCGCTGCCGGTGACACGCAGGGACTCGTGGTCAGTCAGTGGCTCGCTGGCAAACAGCCAGTGAACCATGGCTCCCAGTGGCCCCCGCACACGAATGTCCACGTTGCCTTCGTAGTCGGTCAGCAGCTCCACGCCATCTTCATAGATCAGCACATAGAGAACCCAGAGCGGGCGCTCAGCACGAATCCGCACGACAGTGCCGTGCAGGGCGGCTAACCTGTCGCGGCCGGGCTGGTTGCCTGTGAGCGCCTGATTGAGTGCGCTCTCCAAACCACCGAGCACAATCAGCTGGGGAAAACTACCGGTCTGAGGCATAAATGACGGAAAATCCTGTCCTGAAATGGGGCCGTGTTGTCGTTTCCGGTCCCGATTTGTTGCCAAAAATTACGTTATCTTGCTTATATTTAGAGTGCCAGCTACCTATACTAGGGACTTTTATAATAAAGGGCACCTCCCATGATAGGTTGCTGCCTTCAAACGACATTGGCTTTTTAGACCGGGATTGGCGAAAGCGGGATATGTTTGTCTTGGCACTGTCGCGTTACAGTGCATAAGCCCTTGGAGGGGAGTTGTTTTTCAATGCTGGAATCATTGCTTTCGTACCCGGACTTCTGGAAGTACGTCAGTATACCTTTCATCGCCGGTGCCGTGGGGTGGATCACCAACTGGATGGCCGTCAAAATGACGTTCTATCCGCTGGAATTCATTGGTATTCGGCCTGTTTTCGGCTGGCAGGGGATCATCCCTTCCAAGGTCGAAAAGATGGCAGGTATAGTGGTCGACAAGGCCCTTTCAAAACTGGGCAGTCTGGACGAGTTCTTTCGCGAGATGGAGCCGGAAAAGATATCCGCCCACCTCACCCGCACCATCCAGCTACGTATCGAAGAGTACACCGATGAGGTGATGACCGAGCGCAATGCTGTGCTCTGGGAGAATCTGCCCCTGTTGGTGCGAAAGCGTGTCTATGCCCGCGCACGCCGGGCAATTCCAGCGGTCATGGACAATGTGGTTGATGACATCAGCCGCAATCTGGACAGCCTGGTGGACATGAAGCACATGGTCATCACCCAGATGAGTGAAGACAAAGCGCTCATGGTGCAGATGTTCCAGGAAGTGGGTGATCCTGAATTTCGTTTCATTACCAATTCCGGTTTCTACTTCGGTTTCCTGTTCGGCCTGATTCAGGTGCCGGTGTTCATTTTTGTACCGGAAAACTGGGTGTTGCCGTTCTTTGGGTTTATCGTCGGTATCGCCACTAACTGGCTGGCTCTGAACCTGATTTTTCGACCGCTCAATCCGGTAAAAATCGGCCCTTTTCGCATTCAGGGTCTGTTCCTTAAGCGACAAAAGGATGTGGCCGAATCCTTTGCCCGTCTGGCTACGGATGAAGTGATCACCCTGCGCAATATCATGTACCAGGTGGTCAATGGCCCCCGTGGAGATCGCACCAAGGCACTGATAAAGCGCCATCTCAAGCCGCTGCTCAATGGTGGTGTGGTGCGTACCGCTGCCCAGCTGACGGTGGGGCCGGAAGGTTATGCGGACCTCAAGAAGGCAGTGGAAGATAAAGCGGTGGATCTGGCCGTAGAGCCGTTTGAAGACCAGGGTTTTAATAAGGAACGGGGCCTGATTGTCGAGAAGCTCATGGCTGAACGTATGCAGGCCCTCAGCTCGGAAGAGTTTCAGGACCTCCTGCGGCCAGCTTTCCAGGAAGATGAGTGGATTCTGATCGTGGTGGGCGGCTTCCTCGGTGCTATGG
>NZ_JABURH010000088.1 GCF_014762765.1 Alcanivorax sp. | reverse complement strand
CCACCAGGATATGTCCCGCAGCCATGGCGGGCCGGATTTCCCCGCCGTCGATCTGGCCAACCAGCATATGTCGCTTGTGGCCAAAGCCGTCGCGCTTGTGCATGGCAAAGCCGGCGTCTGTGAGCCCGCGACGAACAAAGCCGGCGGCGGTAAAGGTGGCCAGGGTAGTGCCGGGCCGGCTCAGTCTGGCCAGTTGGGCGAACAGAGCAGGGTGCCACATGTCCGGGTTGCGGGCCGGGGCAAAGCCGTCCAGAAACCAGGCATCCACCGGATGGTGGAACTGTGACCACAAGGACAGGGCATCGCCATAGAGCAGGGTCAGTTGCACCCGAGGGTGTAGCTGGAGACGGTGAAAGCCGGGCGCCGGAGCCGGATACTCTGCCAGCAATCTCTCTGCCAGAGAGCTCAGGGGCGGCCGGTGGGTCAGGGCCCTGGCCAGATCCGCTTTGCGTAGCGGGTGTTTTTCCACGGAGACCAGGTGCAGGCGGGCAGTGTCCGGGGCGTGCTCCAGAAACTGCCGGGTGGCCAACAGGCAATTGAGGCCGGTACCGAAGCCGGTTTCACCGATAACGAAAGTGCCGCCGGGCGGCAGCTCGCGGAAGCGCTCTGTCAGCCGGTTGCCCTGCAGAAAAACGTAATCACTCTCCGCCACACCGTCCTGACGGGAGAAATAGGGGTCGTCAAAGTCCACTGCTACCGGGGTGCTCTCATGCCAGTCAACGGTGGCTGGCTGGATGGGTGAGAAGGTTGGGCTTGTCATGGTTGCAGGCCGCAAGCTACAAGCTGCAAGCGGCAATGCGAATCCTGGTTTGTCTGTGTTGCAGTACTGGCGCCGCGTCCAGATTCTGGGCGTAGCTTGTTGTGCTCAAAACAGACAGAACCTCATCCAGCCCGGAATCGCGGGCAGAGAGTGTTTGTTCTGCCCGGTTATTATCCGCGTTGTAGCTTGTAGCTTGAGGCTTGCCGCTGTCTTTTTGTGCCGCCTTGAACTCGGCTAGTGCCCGTTTGCCATGCTGCAGCAGCCAGCGGGGGTTTTGCTGGTAGCTGGCATTGTTGATGCGGATAAAAGCGCCGTCGATCAGGGTCACCAGCAGGGACTGGTTCTGGATGGGGCGCCCTTTTTCCACCCAGCGCATTTGTGCCTGGGCAGAGGGCTGGCCTTCCAGGTCGAGCAGGGTCTCGCTGACGATGGTCAGGGCGTTGGCGCTGTCTTGCAGGGCCTCGTTGATCCGCCGTTGCCGTACCTCGCTGTAGTAACTGGCAACGGCACGCTCTGCCGGCATGCTGTCCCAGCCGGCCGGCATGCCGCTGAGGGACAGAGATAACTGTTCTTTTTTATCGTCGCTGCGATAGTGCAGGGTGCGGCCCCGTTGGGAACTGATTTCCCCGTCCAGCTTCAGGCCAACCAGACGTTCGGGAATCTGGAAGTGCGACAGATCCACGGCCAGGGCCGTTGGCGTTACCGGCAGGCTCTGGTTTCTGCTTGCTTCAGTGCTGATCCTGGGCAGCTTCTGCGTAGCGGGGGACTGCTCGCTGCTGGGCGGCGTGCTGCAGGAAATCAGCCCGAGCAGGGCGCTCAGAGACAAGAGGTAGCAAACTTTTACATTCATTGTTGGCATCATGAGGCAAGGTGGTCCGGGTTTCCCTGATGTGGTGGCGATTTTCTGGTGGCACAATACAAGATACCCCACGAGGATACCCTTTATAGGGAAAGGCGGATGGAAAAACCATCACATAACGGTATGCGGACCGGCGTTGCAATGGCATTGCTGTTTGCCATTATCACCGTCCCTTTCGCTATTGCGTCTTTCCTGATCATTCAACATCGCCTGGACCTGCTGGCAGGTTACAAGACCATGCAGGGGGATCTCCGGCTGTTTGAAAGTGGCCTGGCCGCTTTTTCCCCCCTGGATGATATGCGCGATCTGGCCCCGGTGATGATCCATACCCAGCATCCGGACATCGTGTCTCGCTATGGACTTAGCGAGGCCAGGGCTGACAGTCGGCTTCAGGCCTTTCTGGAACGGGTGCGTGAACGGGATATTCCCGGCCTGAATGATCAGGCGGGGCTGCTCAGTGAAACCTGGTCTGGCCTGACGGTGAAAACCGGGATCCCCCTGGAAGACGTGGCTGGTCCGTACGATAACGTCAACCGCATCGCTCAGCGTCTGGGCAATGCCCTTTCCTCGGTGCTGATTGCTTCGGATATGTCAGTGGGGGAGGGGTTGGAGCCCAATGAGGTGCTGTCGTTGACGTTGGGGTCTTTTCGCCAGGCGCAGAATGATATCGGTCTGATTCGTGCGCTGGCGCTTTATGTCAGTCAGCGCGGTGGTTACCTGGGGGATAACGATGCCCGCCGTCTGGAAAATGCCTGGCAGCGGCTGCAGCAGCAACTGTCGATTATCGACAGTGAGATCAAGGCGCTGTCTGCCAGGACCGGCGCCATTGAGTTGCAGCAGCAGTGGCGGCTGGTGAAGGACGAACTGCAGCGATTTCTGCTGTGGTCCGAGCAGGAGCTGATTCTGGCACCCCGGGTCCAGGTAACCTGGGAGCAGGCCTATGACCGCAGCCGACATGCCATGCAATCCCTGGAAGGCCTGTCTGACAGCCTGGTGGAGCTGTCTTCTGTGCAGCTGGTGGACCACACTCGCCAGGAAAAACTGCGCGGCACCATTTTCCTGATGCTGGCGGTGCTGTTGTTGTATGCCCTGGTACTGGGGCTGGCCCAGCTGGTTTACCGCTCCAACTCCCGAGCCATCAGCGCCCGGGCGGAAAGTCAGGCAAAGGGGCAGTTCCTCGCTCGAATGAGCCACGAAATCCGCACTCCCCTCAATGGAGTGATCGGTCTGGCGGAATTGTTGCGTGAAACCGACCCCACTCCGCGCCAGCAGGAATATATCAGCCTGATCGACAGTGCCGGACGCACCCTCACCGCGCTGATCAATGATGTGCTGGATTTCGCCAAGATCGAGGCCGGCAAATTGCAGCTGGTGGAGGAGGAGTTTGACCTGCCCCTGCTGATGGCCGAGTGCGCCCAGATGTTCAACCTGCCGGCCAGTGATAACGGCACCCTGGTATTGCTGGACTTGGACAGCAATATGCCTTCGCGAGTCGTGGGCGATCCTACCCGTCTGCGTCAGGTGTTGATCAACCTGCTGGGCAATGCGGTCAAATTTACCCGCAACGGCAGGGTGGTGCTGTCCCTTGCGTATCGCCAGGTGAGTCACGAGCAGCCCTTGTTCAGCTTTGCGGTGACCGACACCGGCATTGGGCTGAGCCTGGAAGAGCAGGCCCGGTTGTTCCAGCGCTTTGCCCAGGCCTCTGCGGATACGGCGAAACGCTTTGGCGGCACGGGGTTGGGGTTGTCCATCAGCCGCGAACTGGTGGCACTGATGGGGGGAGACATTCATGTGGAAAGTGCTCCTGGTAAGGGGGCACGTTTCAGCTTCAGCATCCAGATGCCGGCGGACAAGGTGGATGTCCCCACGGTGGAGCAGGAAGCGCCACCGGCCTGGTTGTGGGATGTGCAGGGTAACCTGGCAGACTGGATGCAGGCGGATCCGCGTTTCAAGGCGGTGCACCGGGTCAGCAATAACTCACAGCTGGCGGCGCTGGGCTCGCTGGAAGGGGCCAGGATCCTGTTGATCAATGGCATGCCCGACCGTGACCTGCTGGAGGAAACCCTGCAGCTGGTGCGTATCAGCCAGGTGTCGCTACAGATTCTGCTGCTTACCGGGATGCGCTGTGACGCTCCGGACTGGCTGCCCCCGCAGGTGCAGCTATTGCGACGTTCGGTGCTCACGGTGAATGAGCTCAAGCAGTTGCTGGGTCGGCAGATGCCCAGCAGTATTCCGGTTATTTCACAGGTGGAAGGGGAAGAAGCTGTTGCCGCGCTGCGGGTGTTGGTGGTGGAGGACAACCCGGTCAACCAGATGGTCACCAAGGGGTATCTGGAGCGGCTGGGCATCAGCCGGATTGATATTGCCGAAGACGGTGCCCGTGCGCTGGACATCTTCCAGGAAGCCGCAGGCACTTATGATCTGGTATTGATGGACCTGGATATGCCAGTGATGGACGGGTTCACCAGTGCCGGGCGGATGCGCGATTGTGAAGAACGTGAACAATGGCCCCCCTGCCAGATTCTGGCGCTGAGCGCCCATGCGGTATCCGAGCTGGGCGGGCGTGTGCAGCGATCAGGGATGAACGGCCAGTTGATCAAGCCGTTGTCGCTGACCGCTATGCGTGATGCCATTTCCCGCTATCTGAACCTCAAGGCATAAGGTATTCGAGAAAATCCTGGAAAGGCAGTGGCATCAGGGGGGCCAGGGTCAGCAGCAATCCCAGCATGAGCAATACCAGCAATTCCAGCCGCCACACCCGGTGGCGCCGCCAGGCATGAACACACAACGCCACGGCTGTCATAAGCACGCCGGCGTGGAAGCTGGCCATGCTCACCAGCTGCCACTGCACATCCTGTAACGCCAGCACTAAGCCACAGAAAATCAGCAGCAGGGCTCCACTGGTCAGGGCATTGGCGGGGCGTTGCTCACGGGATGGCTGCATACTGGGTTTCTCCCTATTTAAGTACTGAGTTTCTGGCCAAACGCCCAAGCAATTGTCGTGCCTGTTTAGCGGGTCGGTTTCAGGCAGCCTAATGATTATTCGTGACTGCTGGATGAACGATGAAATACTACCATTTGTCATCTTTTATACATATTTATGTATGATAAGGGTTAACTTGTGTGGTGTTTAATTCGTATAATTTGCCTCCGACGATTGTATCTTTCGGGTTTTGGGATAGAGGGTTCCTTCATGCGTTATTTGTCTTTTGTCCTGTGTGCTGTCCTGGCACTGCCGGCCCATGCGCAAATCAGTACCGGCATGAGCGAGCGGTTGTGTGTGGCAGCGGGGCAGGAAAGTGCTTTCGGCGCACTGGTCGATGATCTGATTGAAAGCGATCAGCTGGCGCTGACCTCCGGTGAGCAAGTGCTCTCGTTGTCCTGCCAGGATGGTAGTAGCGTGCTGGAGAAGATGGTGCTGGCCCGTCAGGCTGAAAATCTGGAATACGCCGTGATTGACCTGGGCTTGAATCTGACGGCCTCCCGGGTGGCGCTCCGCGGGCAGACGCTGCCCCTGAAAGAAGCTCTTCAGCGCCTGGGCGAACAGGGTGACAGCGATGTTCAGGATTTTGTTCAGGGCTACCTGAGCGATCTGGCCGACGAGGACTTCAACCCCAACCTGCGCGTCAGCCTCAAGTAAACGAAACACTGGACGGCTGACGCTCGCCGCCGGGCGTCAGGCGTCGTCCCCATTTCTACCCACCGGTATCACCCGCTATAATCCGCCCCGCATTGTGATACCGGAACCCCTATGTCTGATCAGCAGGACCGCATTTACGCCACGGCGCACCAGCAGGTGACCCGTTTCTCGTTCGATGACACCGTGGTACGTGTCTTCCCGGACATGATTCGCCGTTCCGTGCCCGGCTACCCCACCATCATCGACATGATCGGGGTGCTGGCGGCCCGCTATGCCCAGCCGGATACCTGTCTCTACGACCTGGGCTGCTCCCTGGGGGCCGCCACCACAGCCATGGCGACCTTGACCGCTGACCAGGGCAATCGGCTGATTGCCGTGGACAATTCCGAGGCCATGATCCGCCAGGCTCACACTCTGATTGCGGAAACCGGGCAAAGCGAGCGGGTCACTCTGCTGGAAGGGGATGTGGCGAGCATGGATTTTGAACCATGCTCCATGGCGGTGCTCAATTTCACCCTGCAGTTCATCGCCCCGGACAAGCGTGACGCCCTGATTCAGCGTCTTGCCGACGCCACCGTGCCCGGCGGTATTCTGGTGCTGTCGGAAAAGATCCGCTTTGCGGACGATGCGGAGAACACCCTGCAGACCGAGCTGCACCACGCCTTCAAGCGCAACAACGGTTATTCGGATCTGGAGATCAGCCAGAAACGCACCGCGCTGGAAAACGTGCTGATACCGGAAACCCTGGCCGATCATGAAGCGCGCCTGCGCCGGGCCGGTTACCGGGAGATCCATGTCTGGTTTCGCTGCTTCAATTTCATCTCTCTGCTGGCGGTGCGCTGATGTTGAAGGACTATCTGCAGCAGTGCGAAACGGCGTTGCGGGAACTCTATGCCCAGCCCGAGCGGGATGCGTTGATGGCCCTGTGCCGGGAACGGCTGCTGGACAAGCCCCACGGTGATTTACCCCGCTGGCTGGCAGCGCTTGATGCCCTGCCCGAGGGACCGGCGGACTGTGATTTCGCAGCGGACACCCTGCGCATCGGCAAGCCTGGTGGCGTCGATCGGGCGGACGTGAAAGCGGCCCTGGAGGGCCTGATCCCCTGGCGCAAGGGGCCCTTTGATTTCTTTGGCGTGCACATCGATACGGAATGGCATTCCGACTGGAAGTGGCAGCGGGTAGCACCACACCTGTCTCCCCTGGCCGGGCGACGGGTACTGGATGTGGGCTGCGGTAGTGGCTACCACTGCTGGCGAATGGCGGCGGCCGAGGCCGAGCAGGTGGTGGGAGTCGATCCGACCATTCTGTTTCTGGTGCAGTACCTGGCCGTGCGCCGCTTTGCGCCCGCCACCCCGGTCTGGTTTCTACCGTTGCGCATGGAAGAGCTGCCGGCGCAGACAGAGAATTTCGATACGGTGTTCTCCATGGGCGTGCTCTACCATCGCCGCTCCCCGCTGGATCACCTGCTGGAACTGAAAGCGGTGTTGAGTGAAGGAGGCGAGCTGGTGCTGGAAACCCTGGTGGTGGAAGGTGATGCCCAGACAGTACTGATGCCCGAAGATCGTTATGCGGCCATGCGCAATGTGTTCTTCCTGCCCTCCGTGGCGATGCTGGAACGCTGGTTGCAACGCTGTGGTTTTGTGGATGTTCGCTGCGTGGATGAGAGCAATACCACGGTGGAGGAGCAGCGGGCCACCGACTGGATGCGGTTCCAGTCGCTACCGGATTTTCTGGACGCGGACGACCCGACGTTGACCCGGGAAGGTTATCCCGCCCCGCGCCGGGCCGTGGTTATTGCCCGCAAACCCTGACGCGAGTCAGGGGCGGGTGGGCTGGTTAGAAATCAGGTTTGCACGACAAGGCGCAGCGACCTGCACCATTGCTGTCTTTCTTGAACCCATGTGACCTAGATTGCCCGCGCCTGGGTTGATGCTTCCAATAGCTGATCCACCAACTGCAGCCGCAGACGCTCATCCAGCATGGACAGCGCAGGAGACAGCACTTCCACGAGTGACGCCTGGTTGGGGCCATTGGCCAACTCGAGCAGCTCTCTGGACAGCCGATGGGTTGCCTTGGGGGCGGATTGCAGAGCGGCCAGCTGTTTGCGTGCCGGTTCGCTGAATGCTATCTGAGCGCTATCGCTGGTGTCTTCCAGGGTATTGAATGCCCGGTTAAGCAACTGCACTACGCCTTCCTCTTCCTGCTGGCTGGCACAGTGCACGCCGATGCGTGCCGGCAGGGAAATGTGGAACTCATCCAGCTCGAATTCCTGGCTGCTGAACCACTGTTGTAGCCGTTGCGCCATTGCCACGGCGCCATCCACCGCCGTGGCCGGCAAGACCACAAACAGGGATTGCCCTGACTGGCAGCTGACCAGTCCGTCTTCACAGCGTTTGCCGGCATGCAATTGATGCAGAACCCGGGCAAGCAGGCGCTGAATTCGCTCGGCTCCAATATCCGCCTTGATGGAGGCCAGATCCTGGAAGCGGACTGCGAGGATGCTGAGTGGCCGCTGATGTCGCCGACAGAGAGACATCGCCTGGTGAATCATCTGCTGGCTATGGCTGTTTGCACGGCTGCTTGCTGTCACGGCAGTCATTGGGTACCTCGGGGCCACACATTAAGATGACGTTCCTTTCTTGGGAGCGTGAATCGGCTCTTAACTGTGGGCATCCTTTCCCGTGTTTTTCACTGTAATGATTTCCCACGGGGCGGGCATCGGGCGCATACTTTATTTAACAACAATGTCTGGCTCTGTTACCGAAAATGTTTGTTTATCAGCCAATTAGAGCGGACAAGTAACGAGGAAGTGAAAACATGTCCATGATCTGGGTAATTGCGACGGCGGTGTTGAGCTCGGCCATGACACTGACGGTGGTGGCGTTGTGGGGGCATTTCTATTTTCAGCCTCGACTGCGTGACAGCATGCAGCAAGAGCTGGATGAGCAGGTAGAAAAGGCCGCCCAGGTGCTTTCCTCGCGGGTGGAAGAGGGCGTGCGCCGTGGCCTGGTGGATGGCGTGCGCAATCTGGATACCCGGGAAATGCTGGAAGGCGCCAGCCGCAGCCTGGCCCGCTCCAGTGCGGAGCTGGTCGGCGAGCGTCTGGGGCAGATTTTTGGCGCGCCGAGGAAGAATAAATAAGCTACGAGCTACGAGCTACGAGCTACGAGCTACGAGCTACGAGCTACGAGCTACGCTCGATTGGATAGGGAAGGTCTGGAAAGTTCCTCGTACTTCGTCATTTCTACGAAGCCGCTGTAGGAACGGAGCGTAGCGGAGTAACGCACGTAGTTCCGTGCGGCCCGAAGGGTGAGCGTAGCGAATAATACCTCTTGAGGTGCGAACCGCGCTTGCGCGGAAATCGCCCGCAGGGCGATCAGGAATAACAGGGCTCGACAGGTTTCAGAAAAGAATGGCGGCTAGATTGATCTTTCCCGCCTCGCTACGCTCGGTTCGCATGCCGCAGATCCTCTGGGGGGGGGGCAAGCATAGCTCCTACAAAAGACACCAATCCTCGCCAAGGCTCGGATCGCGCCGCCAGCGACGCTCCTACGGGAAGCGTCGCTGGCGCGCTAGAATCTTGTTGGCCGGGCGTTATTGAGCGGTTCGGCCTAACCCGCGTGGCAGCTTATCGCGCAGCGCTACAGCCTGCCTCTGGCCGGCAGCAGTCGGGCCAGCAGGAAGGCAATGCCGAGACTGAGCATGGCAAGGGAAAGCACATCCTGCTGCAAGGCCTGCCAGGTGGTTTCCCACAGGGACGAGGCTTTCAGCAGTGACAGCAGAATCAGCAGGGTGCCGGTGAGGGTAAAGAACTGGTCCAGCTTGCGGGCCCGGCGCAGTTCGCCGCGCATGTGTCGCAGTTCCTCGAGGATGTCTTCCTGAATCAATTGCTGGCGTGCCACCTGTTCCGCCAGTTCTCCCACCTGCTGGGGCAGGGTGGCCAGCTTTTCCAGCCACACCGGATCTTCCCGGCGTAGCAGGTCGAGCAGTTCCTTGAGTCGGACATGATCGTCCAGCCAGTTGCGGACCAGTGGCCACAGGCTGAAATTCTCGATCAGCTCGGTGAGCTGGGCGATCTGCCGGTCGCTGCCGGTGACACGCAGGGATTCGTGCTCGGTAAGTGGTTCGCTGGCAAACAGCCAGTGAACCATGGCTCCCAGGGGGCCGCGCACACGGATATCCACATTGCCTTCGTAGTCGGTAAGCAGTTCCACGCCATCTTCATAGATAAGCACATAGAGCACCCACAGCGGGCGCTCGGCGCGAATCCGTACGACAGTGCCGTGCAAGGCGGCTAATCTGTCGCGGCCGGGCTGGCTGCCTGTGAGAGCCTGGTTCAGTGCGCTCTCCAAACCACCAAGCACAATCAGCTGGGGGAAACTACCGGTCTGAGGCATAAGTGAGGGAAAATCCTGTCCTTAAATGGGGCCGCGTTGTCGCTTCGGGTCCCGATTTGTTGCCAAAAATTACGTTATCTTGCTTATATTTAGGGTGCCAGCTACCTATACTAGGGACTTTTATAATAAAGGGCACCTCCCATGATAGGTTGCTGCCTTCAAACGACATTGGCTTTTTAGACCGGGATTGGCGAAAGCGGGATATGTTTGTCTTGGCACTGTCGCGTTACAGTGCATAAGCCCTTGGAGGGGAGTTGTTTTTCAATGCTGGAATCATTGCTTTCGTACCCGGACTTCTGGAAGTACGTCAGTATACCTTTCATCGCCGGTGCCGTAGGCTGGATCACCAACTGGATGGCCGTCAAAATGACGTTCTATCCACTGGAATTCATTGGTATTCGGCCAATTTTCGGCTGGCAGGGGATCATTCCCTCCAAGGTCGAAAAGATGGCAGGTATTGTTGTCGACAAAGCCCTTTCAAAACTGGGCAGTCTGGACGAGTTCTTTCGCGAGATGGAGCCGGAGAAGATTGCCGCCCACCTCACTCGCACCATCCAGCTACGTATTGAAGAGTACACCGATGAGGTAATGACCGAGCGCAATGCCGTGCTCTGGGAAAACCTGCCGTTGCTGGTGCGCAAGCGTGTCTACGCCCGTGCCCGCCGGGCGATTCCTGCGGTCATGGACAATGTGGTCGATGATATCAGCCGCAATCTGGACAGCCTGGTGGACATGAAGCACATGGTCATCACCCAGATGAGCGAAGACAAGGCGCTCATGGTGCAGATGTTCCAGGAGGTGGGTGATCCGGAGTTCCGTTTCATTACCAACTCCGGTTTCTACTTTGGTTTCCTGTTCGGTCTGATTCAGGTGCCGGTGTTCATCTTTGTGCCGGAAAACTGGGTGTTACCGTTCTTTGGCTTTATCGTTGGTATTGCTACCAACTGGCTGGCTCTCAACCTGATCTTCCGACCGCTCAACCCGGTGAAAATTGGCCCTTTCCGGATTCAGGGGCTGTTCCTGAAGCGGCAGAAGGATGTGGCCGAATCCTTCGCCCGTCTTTCCACGGATGAAGTGATCACCCTGCGTAATATCATGTACCAGGTGGTCAATGGCCCCCGTGGAGATCGTACCAAGGCCCTCATCAAGCGCCATCTCAAGCCTCTGCTCAATGGTGGTGTGGTGCGTACCGCTGCCCAGCTGACAGTGGGGCCGGAAGGTTATGCGGACCTCAAGAAGGCGGTGGAAGACAAAGCGGTGGATCTGGCCGTGGAGCCGTTTGAAGACCAGGGCTTCAATAAGGAGCGGGGCCTGATTGTCGAGAAGCTGATGGCGGAACGCATGCAGGCACTCAGCTCGGAAGAATTCCAGGACCTGTTGCGACCGGCCTTCCAGGAAGATGAGTGGATTCTGATCGTGGTGGGCGGCTTCCTCGGTGCTATGG
>NZ_JABURH010000007.1 GCF_014762765.1 Alcanivorax sp. | reverse complement strand
GGGTCGCGGACCACGAAGTGGTGGATGGCGTGGGTGCTGCCGAAGTTGAAGCAGAAGGCCTGCAGGGGCCACAGCCACCAGACGTTGAGCACCTGGCATTGTTCAGTGATCTTGCCGGGTTCGTTGTCGCCGTAGTAATGCATGTTGGACGAGATGAAGTGCAGGCAGAAGGTGCGCAGCATGTTGGGGGCGATCAGTACCACCACCAGCGGGGTGATCCAGCTGAGCTGGGCGCTAACCACTTCCGGCCACGGGATGCTGCTGCCGGCCAGCCAGGCGGCGCCGTTGAGCAGGTGGTAGAGCACGAAGAAGTGCCAGATGGCGTGGACGATCACGCCCAGGGGGTTGTAGCTCACCAGGCCGATGAGGCGGAAGTTCTTCAGGTCTTTGCGAGTGATAACGCCGCGGCGGTAGAGCTTCAGGGGTTCGGTCAGGTATTTCACCGCACGCAGGTACACGGCGAGCATGTTGTCGCCCACCATGATCAGGCGCTTGAGGCCCCACTTCTCACCATTGGTGATGCCGCGCTCTTCCAGGTCGGTTTCGCTGCCGGAGTGCTTGTGGTGATGGAAATGCAGGTGGCGGCGTACCCAGGGGTTGATGGTGGTGGGGCGCCACAGGTAGACGCCGAGCATCATCAGGTGATGCACGAGCTTGTTCTTCTTGAAGTACATCCAGTGGATCAGGTCGTGCTCCAGTTCATGGAGCAGCGAGGTCCAGAAGGCGGTAAGGACAATCACCAGCCAGGCGGGCATGATACCTTGCAGGTACAGCACCGCATTAAGAGTGCAGCCGGCAATGGCCACGGCGAAGATGGTGAAGCCGATGGCGTTCTGGTGCTTGAGCCAGCCGTGCCGTTGCCGTATATCATCACTGATCGCGATGATGGCCTGTTGCACTTTTTTGTCGGTGGAGGATTTTCCACGTGGGGGTGTTGTTGCCATGAGAGTGCTCCTTTTCTCGATGGGGACCACTCTAGGGGGCGCTGGCCAGTAAAACTCGCCCTTGCCCGCCAACCGTTTGACCGGGGACGCCAATGAAAGAAGAAAAACAGGCGGTGGCCTTGCTGATGGCGCCATTGCTGCACCTGCTCCACGAACGGGGCCTGGACGGCGAGGCGATCCTGCGCCGCCACGGGCTGGACCCGCAGATGGTGCGGGACCCGGAGGCCCGGCTGGATGCGGCGGTGTCCACGGCGCTGCTGGATGACTGCCTGGCCCAACTGGGCGATCCGGCCATGGGTATCGAGATTGCCCGCCACGCCCAGTACAACACCTTCGGGGCCCTGGGGCTGGCGGTGGCGGCGGGGGGCGATCTGTACAGTGTGCTCAACCGCATTACCCGCTTTCATCGCCTGATCAGCGACCTGGTGCGCACCGAGCTGACCGTGGATGACGCCACCGTGGCCCTGCAGTTTTCCTCCAACACGGATCACCAGCCCCACCCCCAGGCCATCGTCTTTGTCATGGCCACTATCGTGCGCTTGCTGCGTATCCGTATTGACCGGGACCACAACCCGGTGGCGGTGTCCGCCCCGGACTGGATCGAACCGGGCCTGCGCCAGGCCATGGGGCGCTATTTCCGTTGCCCGGTGACGGAGACGGATCACTATGCGCTGGCATTCGACAAGGCCAACGCCCAGCAGATGCTGGACGCCAGCGATACCCAGCTCGCCGCCATGCTGGATGCCACCCTGGCCCAGCGCCTGGCGGACTCGGAGCGGGGCTCGCTGGCCAGCAAGCTGACCCTGTGGATCGAACAACGCCTGCCCGACGGCGAGCCGTCCCTGACGGAGGCGGCGGCGGAATGTTGCATGAGCTCACGCAGCCTGCAGCGGCGGCTGGCCGATGAGGGGTTGAGCTGGAAACAACTGGTGGAAGACACCCGCAAGATGCTGGTGGAGCGCCACCTGCGTACGCCGGGGATGACGGTGACGCAGATGGCCTTTCTGCTGGGGTTCTCGGAAGTGAGCGCGTTTTCCCGGGCGTTCAAGAAATGGTTCGGGGTGTCGCCGAGTCAGTTTCGGTAGCTAGGCGCGGTAAAACGCTCAACCGTGCGGGTTTTTCTGCGGCCCCTTCGCGATGCGAGCATCG
>NZ_JABURH010000151.1 GCF_014762765.1 Alcanivorax sp. | reverse complement strand
TAGATTACGAGCCAGCCTGAAAGACTGAGCTCGCAATGGGTTTTTCAGCAGCCTGCCAGCGGCTGACGGCGAACGCTGGATGCCTGACGCTTGACCACCTGAACACCTTCAGCCGGTGTAGCACGCCATACCTTTTTGGTGGGTGCCTCGATCAGGCTGCGCGATTTTCTCAATGGGCTCACTCTTCTCATGCTCGCTCCAGTTTTGTGGGGCCGGTCGTTTGCTATGCTCTGCGGGTGCGACCGCGACTCTCCCCCAGCTCAAGGGCAAAAAAATTCGCGATGGAACCATCGCTCCCACAGGGAAAGCTGGGCAATTCCATCACCCCTGCGCTTTCAGCATCTCGGCATAATCCAGCACCGACCTGGCCACCTGGATCAGTGGCTGGCCGGTATTCATGGCCTGGCGCCGCAGGGTGCTGTAGGCATCCTGCTCGTTGAGGCGGCGGCGTTGCATCAGCAGGCCCTTGGCCCGCTCGATGATCTTGCGTTCTGCCAGCGCTTCGCGGGTCTGTTCCAGCTCTTCGCGCAGGGCCTGGTATTCCCGGAAACGGGCGGTGGCCACGCGCATCACGCCACGCACCCGGGCCAGATCGGTTTCCCCGGCCACATAGGCACTGACGCCGGCACGCAGGGCAGCCACGATCAGATCCTCGTCGTCCTGGTTGCAGAACATGACCATGGGGCGCGGCATATCCCGCTGCACCAGGGCCATGCTTTCCAGGGTGTCCCGGTCCGGCGCGTCCATGTCCACGATCACCACATCCGGGTTACTGGAATGCACCTTCTCCGCCAGCCCGGCAGCACTGGTCAGACGACACAGGATCTCGTGCCCTTCGTCGATCAGGGCACGCTCCAGAATGGCGGCGCGCGGTGGCTGGTCATCCACCAGCATGATTTTCAGGGCCATAGTGTCGGTAGCATCCGGGGATTGAGTGTTACTGGATTGGTTTGCAACGGTTGTGCCAGTCATTCGTTTATTAACCCACTGTTTTTGTTTGCTATTCCTTTTTCACCATAAGGCCCCCCGCAAAGCGCACCATAGCGGTGCACTCTGCGGCGCCAAAACGGCGCCTCGCGGCTCAGTAGTTCGCGGCATCAATCATGGTGCTGGCCAGCAAGGTATAGGCCTCTGTCCAGGCCGATTCTGTGTCGGCATCGAAGGCGTCGCCCAGGCCCTGCGCCAATGTCCAGAGCAAGGCCTGCGCCACGGCGTCGTAATCTTCCGGTTTAACGCCGTAATCCTTATGGCGTTCACCCAGCTTCTGGACGGCGGGCACAATGGTATCGAGCCTGTCGAGCCCCTTTACCGCCACACCAATCATGCTCATCAGTTTCTTGCCCTGCTCTTCCATGTTGCCCTTGAAGAGTGGTTCCAGTTCCGGGGCCTGGGTAAACAGGCGCTGATAAAACAGGGCGGCCGCCTGATCGGCAATGCCTTCCACTTGCTGCCAGCTGGCCTGCACCCGCGCAATATGTTCCGGTGTCATGGTCTTTCTCCCGCTATTGGGTAAGTGCTTGCACGCACAGCGTGCAAGCAGGGTGTTGACGGTTACATGGGTACGCGAATCACCACGCCACCCATCACATCGCCCAGCTCGAAATCCGTTTTGGGAGAGTCCTTGTGGTTGTTGTGACAAGCCGCGCACGGGGCGGCCACCGCCACATCCGGGTATACCGCCGTGTAGTAGGTCGTGTCGCCAAGAGCCTCGGTGCCGTAAAAGTTCTTGCCCGGGTTATCGACGATGTACTGCAAGCCTTCTTTTTCCAGTTCTGTTTTGGGCGCATTTTGTGAATTGATGGGCCACAGTGACTGCAAGGAATAGGAGAAATCACTGGATACCTCGGCCACCGCTTCCGCCCCGTAACGGAACATCTGCGCCGGCAGCGGTGCGCCGTTTTCCAGGTCTTCCCAGTACTCATGGGGTTTGATGCTGTCAGCACCCGCCGGGCCCAATCGCCCGATGATCATCTTGGTGTAATTGGTGCGGTCCGCGTTCATCACTGCGAACAGGGAATCGGTATAGACCTGTGGATCGATACCGACGGCAGGTTTGCTTTCCTGGCCGCCTCCGCAGGCACTTAACAGTAGTGTGGCCAAGGCTGTAGCGAACAACGTTCTTGAATATTGCATGGGTGTTACCTCCTCAGGTTCAGGAACCTCTGAATGAAACATCAGTATCAGTACGGTCCTCGCTTTCCTTCCCGGGCCTTGTCCCGCTCCACAGCCATATCCACCGATGGCACATGGTGTTCGGGTTTGCCCTGAAAGTTCTTTTCCACCAGATGCGGATCAGCCAGCGCATCAATGGCGAATTCCAGCCCGTGGCATTGCATGCACACTGGGCGAATCATTTTTTCTACCGGACGCAGGGTCAGGCTCTGGTTGTGTTGCACCAGCACATCATCGCCATGGGTTTCCCGGGGCATATGGCAGGTGGCGCAGGTCACGCCACTACCAGGGGGCAGCTCGCCGCGTTTTTCCGCTTGCCATAATCGGTGGTGGCTGGAGCGAAGGTATTCGTTGCTGTGTTCATCGTTGTGGCAGCCCAGGCAGCTATCCACGGCAGCTTTTTGGGTGTCGAAATCATGGGCACCATGGCAACTGATACACGTGAGCTCCCGGTGGCTGGCTTCCACATGCATGTTCAGCATCGATTGCGATGGCGTCATGGGTGATAACTCCATGGCCAGTCGCATGCCGTGGCGGCCCTGGAGGAACCCCTCGTTTTCCTGCTCATGACACTGGGCGCACTGCAGCGGCGCTGGCTTGTCGACCCATTGATCGGCATCACCATGGCAGGCGGTACAAGCCACCCCGGCTTCCGCATGGGCGTTGCCATCCCAGTGCTCCGGCACGGTTTTGTCTGCGGGCGGCTTCCCGGAACCTTGTATCAGGGCAACCAGATCTGCGTCGCTCATCCGGCTGGCCAGGTTGCGGGGAGTCAGGCGGGGGCGCTCACTGAGCCAGGGCTCATCGGCATGGGCGAGCAGGAAATCTTCATAGAGCGCCAGGTTGTCATGGAAGTTATGGCAGCCGGCGCTGGCACAGGTATCGAATGTCATGCCTTGGTGGCTGGGGCGCTCTTCGCCAATGTCCTGATGACAATGCACACACATATCCATGGGCAACGTCACTCCCATGCCCACATCCAGCTCCGGCCGGTGCTCCATATGACAGGACACGCAGTAGCGGGCGTCCACATTGGCCAACCGGTTAGCGTTGCGCGGGTCAGTGAATTTGGATTTCGGGTGTGAGTCCCTGGCATCAGCAAGCTGCTCACCATGACAATTCACACACGCGTTTTGCAGCACATCCTGGCTATTGAAACCTTCGTCATGGCAAGCACTGCATTGCAGCTCAATCTGGTGATGGCCATGGGTCATGGCACCGGGAAGAAAGGCACTCTTGGAAGCATCGTTATCCAGTAATGACATGCCCAGCCAGGCCGCCAGTGCCAGCGACCCCAACAGCCATAGCCCCCACCACAGTGTCTTGATCCCCGGCTTCCCCACAGGCATTCCCCTAGAAGTAGTACGCAGACAGGATGTGAAACACCAGCAGCGCAGGTAGCGGCCAGCACACCAGAATATGCAACCAGGTACTGCCCTGACGCAGCCGCCCCATGGCCGGAACCGAGCCCTGCAACCGGGTCAACAGGGCTGCCGTCATCCCCACTATTCCCACGCCCAGAAAGCTCAGCATCAGCCAGCGATTCAGGTTGTCCCCCAGGGAAAAACCGGTGTGCCCGTAAAGCAGCGCCAGCGCCATCGCCCCGAGTGCGGCATGGGCAATACGCCACCCGCTGAATCCCCCCATCGGCAAACCGGGAAAGCGCTTTTTCAATGACATCAGCAGTAAAAGCAGTGAAGCGATCAGCACTGCATAGCCACTCCACTGTCGCCATAGAGGGTTGCGGGAAACCTGCTCGAAGAACCCCATTTCCAATACCGACGTGGCCGGCATCGGTGGCGGAAGCCATAACGCGCCCCCCAGGAAAACAGCAGACAGGGCGGCAATAATGGCCAGGCTTCGACCGCCGGGCACACTCCGTTTGGCAGCGCCCTGCCCGCCACAAAGGCTGTCCAGAAGCGGCTCGCAACCGCCACAGACAGTGGCAGCTCCACTCGCCTGCTTCAGATCCGTCACCGCGGTGACGCCGCGATCCAGATATTCCTGTAACTGCCCGCGGGTCAGGCCACGGCATTGGCACACCACCGTCGCAGTCGGCCACTGCCCCACGGATTGGTCGTTGCTGTCACCCGGATTTCCCGTCAGTACAAAGCGGCCGACCTGCCAGGGCCACAGGCGCTTGCCATCGCGGATGCGATTGAGCACCTGTTGACGTTCCGGCCAGGGCCCCACCGATACCGTGCCGACCACCCGCCCGGTACGCACCATCAGCGCGCGATAGATGCCCTTTTCACGGTCGCGATAAACCAGAGTGCGATGCACCAGGCCACGCTCTTCATCACTGAACAGGCCGGCACTGAAGACTTCCAGCGACAGCACCTTGAGCCAGGTGCTGTCCGCCACCGGCATGTAGCTGACCGCTTCCCCGGCCAGATTGGCCGCTGCCACCCGAGCCTGTTGCAGGGCTGGCATAACCAGCCCGCACACCCGGTCCTGAAACTGGGCGCACTCTCCTACCGCATAGATATAGGGGTTGGATGTCTGCATACCCGCATTGACGCGAATACCATTGGCCACGGTGATGCCCGCCCGTTGGGCCAGCGCCGTGCGCGGAGCAATGCCGGTGGCAAACACCACGGTGTCACAGGGCAGCAACTGATCGTCTGCCAGGCGCACCCCTTCCACCCGCTCCACACCTTCCACACGTTTCACCCGGGCAAGCAGGCGTACATCCACTCCCGCGCTGGCGAGGTTGTCGGCCACCATGTCGGCGGCTTCTGAATCCAGTTGCCGGTTCATCAAGCGGTCGGCGTGTTGTATCAGGGTAACTTTGGTACCAAAACGGCACAGGCTATGGGCGGCCTCAATGCCCAACAGGCCACCTCCGATCACCACGGTATGAGTGCTACGCAGCCGGCGTGCCATCAGTGCCTGGGCATCATCCATATCGCGAAAACGCAGCACACCGGAAAGTTCGGCGCCGGGAATACCGGGAATATGGGCTTCACTCCCCAGCGCCAGTACCAAACGACCGTAGGGATGGCGTTGCCCAAGGCTGTCCTCAACCCAGCGTCGCGCCGGGTTGATTGCAATAATGGCCCGCCCCACCAGATGCTCCACGTTCGCATCCAGTTCGGCGGGCAGGTTAGTCAGATCATCAAAACCGGTGGAACCGGACAAAAAGGTGGATAGCTTGACGCGATCATAGGGCGCCCAGTCTTCCTGGCCGAACAGCTTGACCGGCGTGGTAACGCCACGACGGCGCAGCTCCACCAGACACTGCATGCCCGCCGGGCCATTGCCAACAATGATCAATGGCCGCTCGGTTTCGCTTTGCGGAATCTCGCTGTCAGGGAAAAACTGCCGTGCTTCCACCTTTCACCTCCGTAACGGTTTTGATGAAGGTTGCTGAAGTCAGGATCAGAGCTTCAGTTCTGCCCAGGCCCACAGTTTTTGTGTATCCGAGCCGAAATCATCGGCGCTGTAGTCGGCGTATTTCAGGCCCACCACGTAGTGCTTGCCGATGGGGCGAGCCACCAGCAGGTTGGTTTCCGTGCCGTAGTCACTGCTGCCCTCTTCGGCCTGGAAGTCGTGATACACCGCCGCCAGCTTGAATCCGGCCAGTTTGGTGCCGACGCTGACAAAGCTGTCTTTCAGGCCATCCGCCGGGGTTACCAGGAACTGGTCCGCCCAGCCATTGAAGGCATGCTTGGTAGCCAGCGGCGTCTGGAAGGCAATCTGACCGTCATCCGAACCCAGCACTTCCTGTGCCACTTTCACGGTGACCCCGGCCATTTCTGCGCCCACTTCGGCGAAGACGTAGTCGGTATCGCCGGCTTCCACCTCTTGGCGGGCGCCTTCCAGGGTGAGAAGCAGCTTTACGGCATCCAGATCGAAGGCACCGGCATAGCGCAAACCGTAGGTGTCGTTATCGGAATCGGGCACGTTATCGGTTTCCAGCAGGTAACCGTAGGCGGTGAGGGATCCCCCCGGCGCACCAGCCCAGCTGGCGTTGAACAGGGTATTGGACACATTGGCATCGAACTTGGGCGTAATGCCGTTTACCTGGGTGAGATAGGCCGTGGAGAAAGAAAAATCACCGGTGCCGTAATCCACCTTGGCGCCATCAAAGGTCTGCTCATCCTGACGCCAGCCCACGTTGCCGACGAAACGGGCGTTGTCGTAGATAATGCGTTGACGGCCATAGGTGGCCACCAGACCGTCGAGCGCATCGCTGCCGGTATAACGCACTGCGGCGCGATTAAGCTCGGTGACTTCCGGATCGGCGATCACCGGGTAGCCGGTCATGTGCGGCGCAAAGTTGTCGACCTTGCCGACAATGCGTGTGTCTTCAAACTCCCCCAACACATCAAAACCGTGCAACGTGCCGCTCTGGTAACCCAGACGGGTGCGCAGGGTGAGTGCCTGGGCATCCTCTGCGGCACCGTCGCTATCCACTTCCTCATGGCGCAAGCGCAGATTCAGCAGCGGCTTGCCGGCTTTCAACGCGGTGATAAACGCATCGTCTTCGGCGTGAGCCGCCCCCGAAAAGCCGAGCGTGGACAGGATGACGCCGGCGGCAATGGCAGAATATTTCATGGTCGTTTCCTCGAAGTAATTTCCCAAAATAAAAAACAGTGATGTGCTGTCATCAGGCACACCTTCCCCCTGCCCGCTTTTCCGTGTGCGAAAAAAGCAGGCGAATAAAATCAGTCATAAACGGGTATCAGGCCCGTTTGCGCACGGCGCCAGTGGCAGCGTCAGTACGCTTGGGCAGCGGTTCCACCTTGCGCTGTTTCTCGTACAGGAATTGCAGCACCTGCTGACGACAACGGACGAAGGTGGGATCGTCAGCCAGGGCCAGGCGGTCCCTTGGACGCGGCACATTGACGTCCAGAATCTCGCCGATGGTGGCGGAGGGCCCATTGGTCATCATCACAATACGGTCGGACAGCAACACCGCCTCATCCACATCATGGGTAATCATGATCACCGTGGTACCCAGCTGAGCATGGATCTCCATCAGGGAATCCTGCAGGTGGGCACGGGTCAGCGCATCCAGCGCACCAAAGGGTTCATCCATGAGCAGCACCTGGGGCTGCATGGCCAGGGCCCGGGCGATGCCCACGCGCTGCTTCATGCCACCGGAAATTTCGTCCGGCTTCTTGTGCATGGCATGGGCCATGTGCACCAGCTCCAGGTTATGTTCCACCCAGTCACGAATCTCGGCTTTCGACTTGGTTTTCTTGAACACCTGCTTGACCGCCAACTCCACATTTTCGAACGACGTCAGCCACGGCAGCAGCGAATGGTTCTGGAATACCACCGCCCGCTCGGGGCCGGGTTCGGTAACTTCCTGCTTGTCCAGAATCACCCCGCCATCGGTGGCCTGTAACAGGCCGGCGACGATATTGAGCACTGTGGATTTCCCGCAGCCGGAGTGGCCGATCAGCGAGACGAATTCACCGGCATCAATTTTCAGATTCACATCTTTCAACGCTTCGAACGTGCCTTTCGGCGTGTCGAACTTCATGCCCACGTTGGAGAGTTCCAGTAAGGCTTTCATGTCGTTTCTCCTATCCTTTAGCGCTGCACGGAAGATTTGTCCCACACCAGCGCGCGCTGCAGCATCAGCATCAGGCGATCCAGCAGGAAACCGATCAGGCCGATGACGATCACCGCCACCATGATCCGGCCCAGGGACTGGGAGCTGCCGTTCTGGAATTCATCCCAGACGAATTTCCCCAGGCCCGGGTTTTGCGCCAGCATTTCTGCGGCGATCAGCACCATCCAGGCAATCCCCAGGCTCAAGCGCAAACCGGTGAACATCATCGGCAATGCAGAAGGCAGCACGATCTTGCGGACATGGCTCAGTGCATTGAGACGTAGCACTTTGGACACGTTGACCAGATCCTGGCTAACCGATGTCACACCCACTGAGGTATTCATCAATGTGGGCCACAGACAGCACAATGACACCGTGAACATGGATGTCAGGAAGGACTTGGCCACCATCGGATCATCCGTCACATACACCGCGCTCACTACCATGGTCACCAGCGGCAGCCAGGCCAGCGGCGAGACCGGTTTGAACAGCTGAATCAGTGGATTCATGGCCGCGTAGGCAGTACTGCTCAAACCGATCACGATGCCCAGAGGAATGGCAATCAATGACGCCAGCAGGAAGCCACTCATCACCGTGATCAGGCTGGTTCCGATCTGATCAAAGAAGGTCGGCGCACCGGTGTAATCCCGGTAAACCGGCTCCCACTCCGGCTGTTGCTGCAACCGGGCGGCAATGTACTTTTCCTGGCGTTCGTGAAACGCCACTTCCTTGGCACGGGATGCCTGATGTTCATCCACCAGAGACCCTGCCTGCTCCCAGACATCAACCGGTCCAGGGAACTGGCCCAGCGAGGTGTCGATCCGCTGAGCGGCCAGTTGCCAGAGCAACAGGAAGATCGCGATCCCCATCACCGGCCATATCAACTGACGTAGCAGGGCCTGCCACTGGTCACCGGTCATCTTGCCGGTAGCCAATGCACGGTAGGGTTCCATCCAGGTTGGGAAAGTCAGGGTCACCATGATTGCTTCTCCTCAGGTGGCGAGCGCTTAAAGCGCGTCGCCCTCTTTCAGACCGATCGGAAACTTCGCCAGATACTCGTTCGGCTTGCGACCGTCATAGCTGATGTTGTCGATAAAGCCTTTTTGCGGTGGTTTGAAACCATCTTCGGTGGCGAAATCCGGGAATTCGTCCGCAGGGATTTTGCCTTCGGCGATCAGTGACTTGGCCGCTTGGGCATAGATGTCCGGGCGATAGACTTTCTTGGCGATATCCATGTACCAGCTATCCGGTTTGGACTCGCTGATCTGGCCCCAACGGCGCATCTGTGTCAGGTACCAGATCGCATCGGAGTAGAACGGGTAGGTAGCGTTGTAGCGGAAGAACACATTGAAATCCGGCACCTCACGCTTGTCGCCTTTTTCGTATTCGAAGGTGCCGGTCATGGAGTTGGCGATCACGTCATAATCCGCCCCCACATAGTTCGGCTGGGAAAGGATCTTCACCGCTTCCGGACGATTGGCGTTGTCGTTCTCGTCCAGCCACTTGGCGGCACGGATCATCGCCTTGACCACACGGATGTGGGTGTTGGGGTATTCCTCCGCCCAGGACTTGCTGACCCCGAAGACTTTTTCCGGATTGTTTTTCCAGATTTCGTAATCGGTAATCACCGGCACACCGATGCCCTTGAACACGGCCTGCTGGTTCCAGGGCTCACCCACGCAATAGCCATGAATGGTGCCGGCTTCCAGGGTGGCGGGCATTTGCGGTGGCGGCGTCACGGACAGCAACACATCCGCCTGCAACTGGCCGCTGGTATCGCCCTTGTGCGGCGCGTAATAGCCCGGGTTCAGGCCACCAGAGGCCAACCAGTAACGCAGCTCGTAGTTGTGGGTGGACACCGGAAACACCATGCCCATCTTGAATGCCTTGCCGGCTGCCTTGTATTGCTCCACCACCGGCTTGAGGGTGTCCGCCTTGATCGGATGCACCGGTTTGCCATCCTTGCTGGGAATATGCTTTTTCATTTCTTCCCAGACGGAATTGGAAACGGTGATGCCGTTGCCGTTCAGGTCCATGCTGAAGGCAGTAATAATATGGGCTTCGGTCCCGTAGCCGATGGTCGCCCCCAGCGGCTGCCCGGCCAGCATGTGAGCCCCATCCAGCTGACCGTCGATCACCCGATCCAGCAACACCTTCCAGTTAGCCTGGGCTTCCAGGGTCACGAACAGGCCTTCTTCCTCGAAGTAGCCTTTCTCGTAGGCGATGGCCAGCGGGGCCATATCCGTCAACTTGATAAAGCCGAACTTCAGGTCGGCCTTTTCCGGCCAGCCCACCGCATCGTCCGCCACGGACGTGGCTGACAGGCCCAGTGTCATCGCAGCCAGCACACCACGAAATGTTTTCTTGAAACCTTTCATCATCCTTCCCTCTTCAGCCCGTTTTTTGCAGGCATAAAAAAAGCGCTCAAAGCGTCCCGCCACCATTGGCAGGAATCTTTGAGCGCCTTTGCTCGCATCGGAGTGCGGTCGCCGTTGACCACACAGATGGTTATCTCGCGCACAACGCAGTGGTTGTGCTTACCCTGTCTTAAGGCAAATGCTGTGCCAGTTTTTAAAAGACTGATTTTTCATGGGGTTAGCGATATCAGGCACAAACCGACTCCACATCAACGCCCGGTTTTCGCCCAGCAGGCACTGTTGTGAGTCAGGGCTTTCTCACCAAAATGCATCACGGTTTCGGTGCCGCTCATTGTCTTCGCCAAAAACCCCGCGTTTTGCCCTGCCCTGGTGAAAAAAGCACGCACTGCCTTCGACCAAGGCCGCATTTATCACTGCGATGAATAATGAACATCATTCGAATGATGAAGCCGAACACGGCACAGCCTGTTAGGCTGCGCGCTCCATTGCGGTGGTGGCACAGATCCACAATCGCTAAAGACACAGTAGGAGCCTGCCTGCAGGCGAATGGCACCAGCCCTGGCAGCAGACAAAACGGAATCGTGTTGATGAACACAGACAGAGATCACCTGCTCACCGCCATCGCCGGCGCCTTCAGTCTGGTGATTGCCCTGGGCATTGGCCGCTTCCTGTTCACCCCGGCCCTGCCCGACATGATCGCCGAGACCTCCCTCACCGCCATCAGCGGCGGCTACCTGGCGGCCATCAACTACGGCGGCTACCTGGCCGGGGCCATGCTCGCCATGGCGGTGCCCGCCCACCGGGCCCGCACGGCGTTCTGGCTGGCCCTGTGGGTCAGCGTAGTCACCAGCATTCTCATGGGCCTGAGCACCACCTTCACGCCATGGGCCATCAACCGGTTCCTGGCCGGTGTCGCCAGCGCCATCATCATGGTCAACGGTTCCGCCCTGGTGCTGGGCGCCATGCCCAATCATCTGCGTGCCCGGCTGGGCAATATTCACTATGCCGGCATCGGCCTGGGCATCAGCATCGCCGCCCTCACCGTTGCCCTTATAGAAAGCCTGCGCGGCAGCTACGCCACCATGTGGCTGGCCTGCGGCGCCCTGGCCCTGATCCTGCTGCCACTGCTACGCCGCATTCCCGCCCTGCCCCACGCCAAACACAGCCAGCACGAACGGGCACCGGTGAACCGCTCGGCCCTGGGCTTTCTGATCGCCAGCTATACCCTGGCCGGCTTCGGCTACATCACCAGCACCACCTACCTGCCGGTGATCGCCAAAGCCCAACTGCCCGGCCTGGACAGCGCCGCCTTCTATACCTGGCTGGCCGTGGGCCTGGCCGCCGTGCCCGCCAACCTGCTGTGGGGCAAACTGGCCAGCCACACCAGCGAACGTAACGCGCTTATGGCCGCACTGGTGGTTCAGGCCCTGGGCGTCAGCGCCCCCGCCTGGTTACCGGGGCTGACCGGGCTGGTCGTCAGCGGCCTGCTGGTGGGCGGCACCTTCACCGCCGTGGTCGCCCTGAGCATGTACTGCGGCCGCCAACTGGCCCCCCACGCCGCCAG
>NZ_JABURH010000050.1 GCF_014762765.1 Alcanivorax sp. | reverse complement strand
CCGTGGTCGCCCTGAGCATGTACTGCGGCCGCCAACTGGCCCCCCACGCCGCCAGTGCCGCCCTGGGCGCACTGACGGCCTGCTATGGGGTCGGGCAGATCCTGGGACCGGTGGTGACGGCGCGGTTGCTGGAAAGCAGCGGGAGTTTTGCGCCCGGGTTGCTGGGGGCGGCGGCGGCGCTGATTGGGGCGGCGGTGTTGTTGGTGCCGTTGGGGAAAGTGCGGTTTTAGGGCCGGTTCACTGCCTGCTGGCGTACCAGCAACGGCATGGCCGCAAACAGCAACAAAGAAAAGAGATAGGCCATACCGGATACCGGGTCGCGTCCCGCCAGATACTCGCCCAGGCTCTGTCCTTGAAACCGCATCACCGCCAACTCCGCACTCAGCATCATCAACAGGGCCGGCAAACCAGTGCCAATACACTGCATCACCGTCACCAACCTAAATCGTTGCACCAGCCAGCGGGCCACCAGAAAACTGGCCAGCACCATCAAAGGCAATTCAACCAGCTCTGCCCAGCGCTCCCCAAGTCGCGGCACCAGGAAGGGAATGCGGATCATGGCCAGGGTGAAGCCTGTGGCGAAGATCAGGATGAAGTAGACCAGAGCAGGTTTTATTAGTCGCATTTGGATAACCGGCTACTGATGACGTTTTCCTTAAAGCCTCAAAAACCAGCGCACCTTCGCTGCTTCCGGCACCGCAGGCGCGCAGTTAATTCCGTTGTTACATGCATCATCGCATGAGTATTTTGGTAGTGATGATAGAAGGCTCATTTTCATAACCTTCTGCAGCCAAATTAGTTACTTTTTCTCGGATATCCTCTGGAGACAAAAATACCCAGCCTCTTGATTTAAATAAGGTGCGAATCTCTTCGGTCTTAGATTGATATACATTGCCTGCAGCCAACCCGAGGGTGATTTTTGTTGCAGTTGTTCCCATGCCCAAATCAATTAGATCTTGCTTCATGCGTGAAAAGACTATTTTTCGATAATTTTCACAAGTAAATAATTTATACTTCCCTTTAGTGGTTTCATGACTCTCCTGGAGGTCGGCCAATTTCACGCCTGGAGAATCAAGAAATGATTTAGCTTCGAAGGCTAAAACCTGATTCTCCTTTGGTTTAAAGGCCAAAATATCTACTTCTGGGCGAGGAATAGAGGGCTTCCCTAGGTCACGCTTCTCTTGCTTAGTAAGGCTTACTTTAAAGGACTGCCTAACCCAGTAACCCTCGTGCTCCAGTAATGTTTTTATTATTCCCTCAAAGTAATCCACGAACTCTCCTTTGCATGTAACGCCGCAAATTACCGGCGGCAAAAAGCAGAGCGAAGCAGCGTTTTTTGCCGTCCGAGTGCATTTGCCCTGTATGATCGAAAAGACCCCACCGATCGCGCGGCACCACTCCCGTCACTTTCACAAACCGCGCCTGCGAAAGTATTCACTTAGTCGGTGGTATCGAGCATCTTGCCCAAGCTGTGGATCAGCCTGCAAGATGTCCTCCAAGCATTGCCCCAACTCTCGGGGCGCCCACTGTTGGTCGCCAATCACTGAACTCAACAGCAATAGTGCTTCCATTGGGAATCGTTTGCACAGGCCAGATTCGGCAAGCAGATGAACGACGTAGTGAGGGTGTTCGATGGGTTGCAACCAGTCCTGCACCGCAGCCAAGGCTGACGGAAACTCGCCTCGGGCAGCAATGACCAAGCGGGTCAAGGACTCGGCGATTCGCGGGGTGGCCAAGTCGCGAGACTTTGGCCAGATCTGTTGCCAGAACGGCTGGACACGGTTTTTCCAGTAGTCCTCACGCTGATCAGCTGCACCTTCAAGCGCCTGGGAGAGCGCCTGTGCGGATTCCTCCAGGCCTTCCTGTGGAAGCTCACCAATCGCGGATCGGAACTCATCTGCTGCGTATTCCTCGGTCGGGCCCAATGCTGCATAGGTTAGGAACGCCGAGAATTGCTGCCGATGCTCGCCAAGATCGGCGTAGCGGTTTGCGCTCTCCAGGAACTCTGGCTTAAAAGCAATCAACAAGGGCTGATACAAACGAGGAGACCATAGAAAACCTTCCCACACTGCTTTTGCTTCGGCCGGATTACTCCAACTGAAAAGCGGCAACAGGTATTGCTCGGTCCACGGACGGTCTACGCGGAAAAATGCAATTAGCCGCGACCCCAGCAGTACTCTGCCGTGGCGGAATCGGTCCTCTTGTACGTCGCACAGTGTGGTGAAAATGGGCTTGAGGTCGGCTGGAAGCAGATCGTTGTCATTCGGGTTCTTCTTGAACCAAAGATTGATCAGGGCTTGAGTGACATGCCCAATGGGGTGATTGATTGCAGAACCGACGGGGTCGTAGGTTTCGAGACCATTACGGATGATGCGGGAACCTGAGTCAGCTTCGAACGGCAGCGAAAGCACGCGACGGCACAACCCCAGCAGAATGTCCTCGTGGCGATTGATCGATTTGGATGCAACTTCCATCCACCACGTTACACCGTGAGCAATCTCCTGAAGTACGGCATCGGGCATGGTCTGAACCAGCGGTGCTGCGTATCGCCAGGAGCGCAAAACCGTTCCTTCTTCGGCCCAGGCCTGCAGAGCCTCGCGCCATCGGCCAGCGGGCCACACGCCATTCTGCGCCAAATCACATAATGCGGACAGACTATGAAAGAAACGCGTGCGGCAAACGTCACGCCACGTATCTTCGTAGAAAGGTCGCCGTCCGGGCGTCGGCTTTGTGAGCCATTGCACCAGCTCCTGCCGCTTACGGGGAGCAATGTCGACGTCTCGGCTGTCCTCGTAATCTGGATCGCCAGTGCCACTCATCCAGTGCGAGAACTCGTCACGCTCGTTGGTCGCCAACTGCCATTGCGGGTAGGCATTGGAAATTTCCGCCAAGCGTGCCGCTGCATCTGCTCCCAGAACGAGACCCGATGTGTTCAGCTTGGCCAGATGCAGCCAGACAGAGCGGGCCACCAAGTCTTGCCATCGATCCGGCTCCAGATCATCCCGATACATATCGCGTGGCGGACCCGCCAAGATGGCTGCCTCCAAACGCTCTTGAGCGCCCTCTGCCAACTGCCGCGCCTGTAGAATGAGCAGTCTGAACACCTCCCGCCCCGTATCTGTGGACCACAGCCACCACGCCCCATCGGTCAACAGCCAATCCACCCATTGCTCGGACGGGATGCAACCATCCTGACTGGCGGCAAACAGGGCTAGGCGTTTGAAGGTGGGGTACGGCAATTCAAACCAGCTCTGTGCGATTTGTGTCGCGCGCATGATGTCATTCACGCGAACCGCCAACCAAGCATCGCGCAGCAATTCGATCAGGCTTACCCAGTCTCGGAAGCCCCGGTTCTGCCAATGTGGCGTAATGGACGGGAGATCCCAATGCGACCGGTCGCTGTGGTCATCGGCCTCACCCAACTCGCGTAACAGATCCAGTGCATCACGCAATAGCTGCTGAAAATCCTCCAGCAGGAGCGGCAGGGCCGATGTCCAGTGTTCGTCGGCTAAGTCGTGCAAAGCAGAATGCACGTGATCAGCGGCCAGCACGAGCTCCCAATCCACCAATTGTTTGATCCGCGCAGGCTCGTCGGTGCTGTTCGAGTCGTCGTCACCCCAGCGAAACGGCTTCTTCAAGACCACCTTGGGTGCAAGCAATTCCCGCAACTCCAGACGCAGCGTGGTGGTCAGCCCATCTCGCTTCAGCCGACCATTCCAGCGATACAGATCGGAGTCGTGCCATGGGGATTTCACCCGGCCACTAAGCAGTAGGCGCCACAAGGTGTGCATATGGGGCCCAGGAATAGCCTTGGATGCATGCAAGCGGATTTCATTCAGCTCGGAGGTCTTGCCATCACGCTCCAATGAAGCAAAACGATCCAGCTCGTGTTCGATCAACCACGACCAACGGTCATGCAATTGCCCACCACGTTCCGCAATCCAGATGAGCAGTCTCGGATCATCCAGGTGGCGCACCAGCCATCGGGCCAGATGGAACATCACGTCATCCAATTGGCTACCAGTGATCCCACCGGAGGCCAGTAGCATGGACGGGGCGCGGTCATAGGAGGCCGGCCGACGAATTAGGCTGAAGCGCAGCTTGGAGTCCTCTTCATCGCGAGGCGGCACGCCAAAGCGGACTAGATCGCCGTGCCCGAAACACTCATCCGAGAAGGGTTCCAGCAGCCAGTCAAGCGAAGGGGGTGGGATTGAATTCGGCGAAACGTTTAGCCGGCAAGCCCGATTTATCCGATAAGGCCCACAGCATCCGCCCGACAAAATCGTCCTGCCGCGTGCTGTCCTGTGGCCGGGCCAAGGCGTGCTTGACGATGATGGCTTCTTTGCCTTGCACACCGTCACGGTAGGTATCTGCCCATACGTGCAAAGTCTGGTGCAGCGCTGAGTGGTCGTAACTGTCAGCGGGTACGTTATAAAGGATGGGCGTGACGCCCTTGGCTTCCCACTCGATGGTCTTGCGTTGCTCTTGCCCCGATTCGCAATCGCCCAGCGCCCAGGCCTGCGGCGTAACTTCGCCCAGCATCCGGTCGGCCGCCAGCGCATCCATCATGTAGCGAAGTACCGGATCGTTGATGCTGTAACCCACGAAACAGACCACATAATTGCGGAACAACTCGCTTACAAAGCGTGCCGCCCAGCGCTCTGTGAGGTAGGCCAAGCCGAAATCACCGCTGGTGACAACCAGACGGTTTAGGGTCGTGTCGTCCACCTTTTCGGATAACAGGCCGTGCAGATAAACCAGCCCGTTCCAGCGGCTGTTTTTGGGGATGGGCAGCATCGGGGCGGCGTATTCTTGGAACGCTTGACCCGTGCGTTTGGCCGCCACATGAAAGATGCGATCGAAGTTGGTGGTGACCAGCCGCAGCGCGCCCTCTCGGCTCCGCGCCAGATGCAACAGCGCCGCTTGTGTATCGGTAGCACCCTTACGGCGGAGTTTCGGCTTCAAGGCATTTGCCAGAGCGCGACGGACAGCCAGACGCTGGCCCGGCAGGCGCCGTTCGAGCAGATCAAGTGTGGCATCGAACTGCCCACGCTCGAAGGCCTCACGTTCAATTTCCGAAAGTGCCGTCCCGCTCAGCCCGTAGATTTGCTCTACAAGCCCCTTGAAACCCGGTAAACCGGCAGGATAGGAAATTCCTGCACCGCAGAAGAACACCACGCGGCCTTCCTCATGCGCCTGCAAGAGCGCATCCGGAATGTCAGGGCCGTCCGTGATGAATTGCATTTCTATATTTCCTATCCAATGCGTATGTTCATTCGAGAAAGAGACAACGGGGTCAGGTCTCCCATTTACCAGCCAAGCCCCCTGTGATCTCGAAAACCGGAAAATGGGAGACCTAGCTCCGCATTCGTTCGTAGTTAATTAGACAGCCACATGAACAATCGCTGCCACCTGAAATGCAAGAGATATTAGGCCGAGTAGCGCTATCGATGCATGCCATAGTCTAGTATTTGCTGCGGCTTGGGATTCTCTAAATGGCTCTAAAAGCCCTGAATTATGAATGGCCCGCCGAAAAGAAGCGCTGCTGCTAATAGTATTTTCTAAACATGCCTTAAAATTTGCTGACTCAGAATCTTCAAGGTACTGCTCGAAAAGCTTTTCTACCTCCCCAACATGTCGCTCCATTTTTCTCATTAAGTCCCTCCACATAATATTATATGCAGGAACAATTGGCGAAGATTTAAAGGCCTTAATGCAAGCGATTATGGCTGCAGCAAATGCAAATACAATTCCAAAAACTTGATATAACATAAACCAAAAATCCAAGGTGGGCCAAAACCGAATAGAGACAACGGGGCCTGATTTTTCATCTCCCAGCCAATCTCGCGCATTCTTGAAAAACGGGAAGTGGGATACCTGATCCCGACCCCTCATCCCTACTACGCGGCATCGGGATTCGAAACAACCAACGCTGGATTGCTTCCTGGATCAAACTCGAAATGTTCGTGTTCAAATTGGTTCCCTTTAGCTTCCATCTCGTCAGCAGATGCCCATAGAAAGTGCGCTAGAGCCCTCAGCTCAGATGGCGAAGCTGATATAGTGACCTCAGGGAGCTTTGCGGGTTGCGGGCTATCGACCTGCAGCAACTCTTCTGTGTAGCCAAAGAACTCCATTTCAATCTCTCTTCGAATGACTTTTAACGCCCGCAACAGCGTAAAATTGTTCCGCCGCTTGCGATTATTAAGCATCCCGCGTCAAGTGTAGGACCTCGCCAAGAAAAAGGTAAGTGTTTAGAAACAGAGCTCGTGCCTCTTCGACTGAAACTTCCTTGTGAACACCAGTGGATACCCGGTCGAAGAGGTTCGAGAGATTTTGTCTTAGCCTCTGTCGTCTAGATTTACTCTCGCAGTTTTCATGCACGTAAGCGTTGATCCGATTCTGGTGTTTTGAAGCGTCTAGCTTCACCTGATTGCCGCCCATATCTATGATCTCATCTGTCGGCGGATATATTGAGTCAGCAAACGATTCTATGATCCTTCGGCATGTAGTTAACGCATGGCTAATGGATTCTGTGCTTCCAGCGCTCAATCTTTCCATAGCAGAAGGAATCTGCTCAATAACACCCGCACAACTACTTGATATCAATCTGTCGACATCCCTTTGGTAACGCTCGAATATCGTTTCGGCAAGATTATCGAAAACCTTTTCGTAGTAAACGCCTGTCACGAATCGATGTAACAACGCCATCACTTTGCTTCGTATGCCACTAAACTTTGAAATATTAGATGACGCATCATTCATAGCTCGAATGGCAACAGATGCGGCATAGTTGTGATCCCCCGCCGAATCGGGTATTCGCATAACTTTCAGTTTCGATTTCTCGGCTTCAATTAGGGCCTCTAGTTGTGCGAGGGGAACCCAGTAGCCTTTGTTATCCGCCTTTTTGATCCAGCGACCGGTGAGCCCCATATACTTCAAAGCGGTTTCATTATGACTACGAAATCCGCCAAGCTCGAACTTTAACCACTCTGATATTTCACTGTCGCTAACTATTCTAGCCAGGCGCGATGCCTTGAGAATAAGGCTCTCTCCGCTAGATCGGCCGAGTTCAAGATCGTCTAATAAATCTTGGACTAGCTCTAACGTATGTTCATTCTTGTTTAATGGCACAACGGTTCCTGTTTCTATTTTTAACGCTTCCGTCACGCACTTTTCGCGTGCACGGACTTGTTAATGACCTACGTGCTCACGCACGATCTCCTGATAGCGTCGATTCACACCCTCGGATAATATTTTCCATCTTTCTTCGCCGCCTGGAGTGTACTTAATATATGCCTCCCTCACTCCCTCCTCACGCATCCAGGCATAAACAATCGAGACGAAGTTCTCTTTATGAGATAGGTGCAAATACTCTGCATCTTCAATAAATCCAGCCTTCCACTCCGCTAGGCATTCTTTATTATCTGGAGCACTCAAAGAGGCCTGCTTTATTTGGTTGTATAGATTTGCCATGTAAGACCACTGAGAAGCAAATCTCGTATATAAAGCTGCATAGACAGCAGCAAATATTGCCCCAAACCAAGCCGTCTTACTTGTGAAGTTCGAGAGGATATAGCTAAATAGAGATCCATCAGGCTGACTCTCGCCAGACAGGTATCGCACGGAAATAACAATTGAGAACAACATTGTGCTGCAGAGCAAAGACCTCAGCGCAATGATCGCTCCTCCGTTATCCCTCTTATTCAGAAGAAATTCACCACTAATTAGGCTTATTGCTTTACCCCATATACCTAGCATTCCAATTGGTTCTCCATGCTTTGGTTCTGGCACAGTCCATCTAAATATATTCATTCTCATTAACGCCTAGCACTGCCGCCAGAGGTCGGCCTGCTGTTTATTGTTAGTGCTCAAAATTTGACTCTATGTACTTGTAATCAGATAAGAAATCGTCCTTTACCCCACACGAGCACGTTTCGATATTTGCTACACGGACAACCCTTTCACACTCAACACAAAACCTTTCCGGATTCAGCCTTTTCCTACGGAAATAGATATACACCACAAGCTAAGAAAGCCCAGTACATAGGGGGGGCAGGTCTCCCATTTCCCAGTCCAGCCATGCAAGAGCAATTAAAGGAAATGGGAGATCTGACCTCGCCCCCCCCTGCAACTGACAAAACTCGAAGAAGCGGCTTATTTCCTGACTTAACACGATATTCCCCGTCCCGAAAACCACTCTATATCAACCGTTTAGCATTTTCTGTAAGCCATATCCTACAAAGATATGGCTCGTTCTGTTGAGCACGGGATATTTGGGGTAACCGTTTGGAGGGGTATGGCCCAATGGGTCTGAATAAACCACTGGTCCTGGTTTGCGAAGGTGTAGGGCCTCGTTAAGGCACGGCAGTGACTTCAGGCCCTTCGCCTTGCGAGCAAGGCTCCAACGAGGATTGGGGGCTTGGGGTGTTGAAGGGCTTTTGGGGTAAGTAGCGGCTGGGGAGCCGCTGGACTCAGGGGGTGATGGTGAAGCGCATGACACCAATGATCTGGTTGTCGGCGGTGCGCACTTCCACTCGCCAGCGGCCTTCTGAGGGCACCGGGATATGGCGTTTGTGGGACCAGGTGCGGAAGCCGGAGTCGCGGCCGCCGTAGAGTTTGAGGGGAATCCGGTCGATCTGTTCGCCGTTCTGGAACCAGTAATGGTAAATGTCCTGTCCCAGGCCCAACGGCGCCTTGATGGCGGTGTAGGCATAGAGGCCGGCGGTGACTTCGTCGCTGGTGAAGCTTTGCCCGGTAACCAAAGGCTGGCGTTGCTCTCGGTTGAAGGACAGGGCCATCGCCCGCTCTTCCAGGGACAGGGTAAGAGGTGGCACCAGCGGTGCCAGCCAGCGTGGGGCGAAGGCGATCACGCAGGACACGGCCAGCAAACCCGCCCAGCGAAACCATTTTCGCGGCCCACCGAAGCGCCAGAAGCTGGGCAGCGCAAACAAGGCCGTGAGCCAGCCGGCCCAGGTGAGTGCGGAATCCGTGCTCCAGTGGAAGATCAACGGCAGCAGTACCAGCAGGGCCACAAACAGTGCCCAGGCGTGGAAGCCGAAGTACAGGGCACGGTGCCGTGCCAGCCAGAAGTACAACGGGTCGATGATGCTGACCAGGGCGGCACTGATCACCAGGGTGGTGAAGAAGATGTATTCCGCACCACCAGACCATTGCAGCAGCACGAACGGCAGACTGAAGAAGAAAGCTTCCTGGTGGACGGCCTGCAGCAGCAGTTTGAGCATGCCCTGGGACATGCCCTCCATGGCGGTACCGGCGAGACGCCGTTGCCAGAGCCCTTCGGTGAGCAGGAGCAGCCAGCTCAGTACCAGGAAGCCGGTGAGCACCGCCGCCAGCCAGGGCTGGCGTTCCACCAGGAAGTAACTGGAAAGGCCCAGTGCAAAGCTGATCACCGCCCACAGGTGGCGGATCTGGTAGAGCTTGTTGGTGAGGGTTTGCAGGGCGGGTGGCAAGGGTGTCGCTCCGTTGGGGTTTGGCTGTTCGACGTACTATAGGCGTTGGGGTTCCCGGTGGCTGTAAGAACTGGAGGGATTTAGCCGGTTCAGGAGGAGTTGCCGGCTGTTGGTGTCGTTATATCGGTAGGTTTGTCGTAATTGGATTGGCCTGATCGCCCTGCGGGCGATTTCCGCGCAAGCGCGGTTCGCACCTCGAGAGGAGCTCCTACAGGGGCGTTGTAGAGGAGGGAGAGATTGGCGCGGCCTGGGGCCGCGCGGGTTAGCCGGCGAAGTTGAGGAGGACGCCGGCGGCGACGGCGGAGCCGATGACGCCGGCCACGTTGGGGCCCATGGCGTGCATGAGCAGGAAGTTGTGGGGGTTGGCTTCCAGGCCCACCTTGTTGGCCACGCGGGCGGCCATGGGCACGGCAGAGACGCCGGCGGCGCCGATGATGGGGTTCACCGGGTGGTGGCTGAGACGGTTGAGCAGCTTGGCCATGAGCACGCCGGTGGCGGTGCCGATCATGAAGGCCACCAGGCCCAGCACCAGGATGCCCAGGGTTTCCATGACCAGGAACTGTTCGGCGCTGAGTTTCGCGCCCACTGCCAGGCCGAGCATGATGGTAACGATATTGATCAGCGCATTGCTGGTAGTATCCACCAGACGGCTGACCACACCGGATTCCTTCATCAGGTTACCCAGGCAGAACATGCCCAGCAGCGGCGCTGCGTCGGGTAATACCAGAGCCACCAGCACCAGCAGCAGAATGGGGAAGAGAATCTTTTCCGTCTGGCTCACCGGGCGCAGCTGTTCCATCTTGATGGTGCGTTCCTTGGCGGTAGTAAGAGCGCGAATGATCGGGGGCTGAATGATCGGCACCAGCGCCATATAGGAATAAGCCGCCACGGCAATGGCGCCGAGCAGTTCCGGGGCCAGCTTGGTGGTCACGTAAATGGAGGTGGGACCATCCGCGCCGCCGATGATGCCGATGGCCGCCGCATCCGCCAGGGAGAAATCCATGCCCAGGTAGTTCAGCGCCAGGGCCCCCAGCAGGGCCGCGAAGATGCCGAACTGGGCTGCGGCGCCCAGCAACAGGGTACGCGGGTTGGCCAGCAGCGGGCCGAAGTCGGTCATGGCGCCTACGCCCATGAAGATCAGCAGCGGGAAGATGCCGGTCATCAGGCCTACGGTGTAGATCAGGTAGAGGATGCCGTCGCCGTAGTTGGCTTTTTGCGCCAGATGGTGGAGTTGGTCCTGTACGGCCGGCCCGGCGCCTTCAGCGGCTTTATAGAGCGCTTCTCGCCCGGCATCGGCATCCATGCCCAGCACCTGGGCCATGCTGGCGAGCAGATCCTGGCTGCCGAAGTGCATGGCCTGGCTGATGGCGGATTCCGCCAGCCCGGCCACGGGGATGTTGGCCAGCAGGCCGCCAAAGCCGATAGGCAATAACAGCAGCGGCTCGAATTTCTTGTTGATGGCCAGCCACAGCAGGCCGAGGCAGACCAGCAGCATGATCAGCTGCCCCCCGGACAGATGAAACAGGCCGGTGCTGTGCCAGAGCGTCTCCAGTTTATCCATGGGCAGGCTCCAGGCTAATCAGGGTCTGGCCGACGGTAACCGCATCACCCTCTTTCACCGCCATCTCGGTGACGATGCCCGCTTCCGGGCTGGACACGTCGGTTTCCATTTTCATGGCTTCCAGCACCATGATCTTCTGCCCTTCGGTGACCCGGTCACCGGGCTTCACCAACACCTTGAAGATATTGCCCGCCAGGGGCGCCGGGATCGGTGTGCTCTGGGACGGGTTGTGGACCACCGGCGGGTTGGGCTGGCCAGCCCCTGCGCTTTCGCCCAGGGCCTTGATGCCGGTCACGTCACCACCGTCACTGACTTTGACGGTGTACTCCCGACCCTCCACTTCCACGGTATAAACACCGTCGCTGTTGCCGGCAGCAGGCAGCGCCTTGCCGTCAGGCGCCGGCTCGAACGCGGAAGCGTCACCACGATGCTCCAGGAAACGCAGGCCGATCTGCGTAAACAACGCATAAGTCAGCACATCATCAACGCGGCGCTTGCCGTCCGCCAGTTGCAGTCCTTTTTCGCTGGCCAGGGTTTCCACTTCACTGATCAGGCTGTCCATTTCGTCATCGATCAGGTCGGCGGGGCGGCAGGTAACAGGCTCATCACCGTCCAGGGCACGGGCCTGCAATTCCGGATTGAAGGCTGCCGGCGCCGCGCCGTATTCGCCGCGCAGTACGCCACGGGTTTCCTTGCTCAGTGCCTTGTAGC
>NZ_JABURH010000040.1 GCF_014762765.1 Alcanivorax sp. | reverse complement strand
CCCCATGGATACCCGCCCCCCCTTACTGAACTGGCGCCTGCGGCTGATCTGGCTCCGCAGCCTGCTGGTGCTGATCATTACCCTTGCCCTGATGGTGCTGCAAAGCCAGGGGCATAGCGGCTATCGTCTGAACGAACTGGGCTGGCTGGCGGCCTTGCTGCTGCCCAGCCTGATCACATTGCTGTCACACCGGGTGGGTCGCCAACGCCACGCCCCGCTGCTGACGCTGGAACTGGCCCTGGATACGATCCTGTTCACTGGCCTGATCCAGGGGTTCGGCGGTGCCGGCAATCCCCTGTCATTCTACCTGCTGGTACCTGCGCTACTGGCCTCCCTGACCCTGCCGCTAAGAGGCGGGGTGCTGGTGGCCGTACTGGCTCTTGGCGGCTATATGGTGTCAATGAGTTGGTATCAGATGCCAGCCATGAACAGCCCCTTGCACGCACTAAGCCATCAGCTCAGCGGCCTGCATGGCATCGGCATGGCCACCGTTTTTATTGCCCTGCTGGCCATGCTGACTCTGCTGGGCCAGGTGATTCAGCGCCTGATGCGCCAACAACAGCGCCAGAAGGAACAGGCCATAGATCTGGCCGGTCGACGCGAGCACATGTACCAGATTGCCGCCACCTTGGCCGACCAGGCCCATGAACTGAATACCCCTCTGGGAACTCTGGTGATGTTGGCAGACAACATTCTGCATGCGCCCCAACTCCCCGACACTCTTCGCGATGAAGTCACCCAGATAGAACAACTGGCAAGAAACGTGGCGCAGCGCCTGAAGCAGGGCAACAATACCTTGCTGCCGGAATCCCTGCCTTTCAGTGAGCTACTAAGCAAATTGCAACAACACCTTCGGCATCTGGCACCCACCCTGTCCGTCACCCATCAACTGGATGTCGACCCCACAGTGGCTAACCCGGAGGGCTGGTTTCGGGTACTTTGCAATCTGGGTTACAACGCCATGGATGCCGGAGCCACCCGACTGGCGATCACCTTGAGCAAGCGGGGTCAGGATTACCGTTTACAGATCAGCGATAACGGCCCTGCCCATGCGGCATCGGAACGGGAGGGAATGGGCATCGGCCTGACTCTGGTCAGCACCACGCTGGAACAGATGGGCGCACACCTGGAAATGGAATCAGGAGCGCGCTGGACCCAGGCGCGCATCGACTGGCCGCAGGAGCCCTCAAGATGAGTGAACGACAACTGCTACTGGTGGAAGACGATGAACAACTTGCCCGGCAGACCGCCCGAGCCCTGGAACACCGTGGCAATCGAGTAGCCGTCGCCCACAACGCAGAACAGGCCCTGACCCTGCTTGCCAGCCTGCCTGGCCTGGCAGGGGCTATCCTCGACCAGAACCTGGGCAACGACAACGGCCTGGATCTGATCGCCCCCATCCTCGAACATTTCCCGCATTGCCGCGTCATTCTGCTTACCGGTTACGGCAGCATTACGGCCGCGGTTGCCGCCACCCACCGCGGTGCCCGCAACTATCTCACCAAGCCCGCCAGCCCCGCTGATATCCTGCAGGCACTGGATGCTGACCCAGCCAACCCGACCCTGCCGCTACCGGCCACACCGCCCTCCCTGCAACGACTGGAGTGGGAGCATATTCAGCGTACCCTGGATGCTCACGATGGCAACATTTCACGGGCGGCCGACGCTCTGGGAATTCATCGCCGCACCCTGCAGAGGCGCCTGAAAAAACGTCCCACCGCCAGTGACTACCAGCGCGACAAACACTTTCGCGAAGACTGACCGTCACAACTTGCCTTACACTGTTGGGCAAGTGACAACTTATCTTCCCAATGGGGCAGTAACGAATTGATATGCTGCCGGGAACCAGCGCACAGGGATGCAGGACTTGAGGGCAACGCAGCAGACAACCTGGTTAGTCACCCTACTGCTGACGCTGCTCGCCATGCCGGCTTTTGCTGGTGACGCCCCCCAACTGCGCATCACCGGCAATACCAGTGATGCGGTCAGTAGCAACATCCGTGCCCTGGTGAACCTGTCCCGCTACCCCTGCGAGCCTCCCTCGGCCCAATATGGCCTGATCCGCCGACAGATTCTCGCTAACAGCCAGCAAGCGTTACAGGCCATGGGCTACTACGAAAGCACCCTGTCCCTGAATACTGACCGGGAGGACGGCTGTGTACGGGTAACGCTGGATGTGACTACCGGGCCTCCAGTGATCCTGCAGCGGGCTGACATTCGCCTCACCGGAGATGCTGCCAATGATCCCGTGTTCAACCAGCTGGTGGCCAATGCGCAACTGGCCATCGGCCAGCGGCTTGAGCATGATCAGTACACCACCCTGAAAACAAACCTGCAGCAACACCTGATAAGCCGTGGCTACGTGCTGGGAAACCTGACCCGACATCAACTCAGCGTGGACACCCGCAAACGCCAGGCCATCATCACATTGCATGTGGACAGCGGCCCCCGCTACGATTTCGGTGCCATCACCCTGAACGGCAGCGAATTGAGGGACAAGCTGGTCAATGCCTATGTGGGCTTTTCCCGGGGTGAGCCCTTCAACAGCAAACAGCTGCTAGAAACCCAGCAGGCCTTTCTCGGCGCCGGCTATTTCAGCGCCGTGCGCGTGCAGAAAGGCACCCCGGATGACAGCACCCGCACCATTCCGATCAGCATCAACCTGACGGACAACAATCGTTGGTCACTGCTTGCCGGTATCGGTGCCAGTACCGATACCGGGCCACGAGTGCGTCTGGGGGTGGAAAATCGTCGGGTGAACCGGGCCGGCCACCGCTTTCGGGCGGAAACAGAAGTGTCCCAGGTGCAGCAAGGCGCCGGTGCCAGCTACCAGATCCCGCTGAAGGATCCCCAGCGCGAACGGCTGGATTTCCATACCAGCTACGTGAATGAGGTCACCGACAGCAAGGACAACGAACGCTGGACCACCGGTGCGGATTATATTGTTGAGCTGCAAAATCGCTGGGTCACCACCACCTCGCTGACCTACCTGCGCGAGACCTACGAGATCGCCGAGGAAGTGGATCAGGCCGAGTTGATCATTCCCGGCTTCCAGCTCAGCCGGGTCAAGGCCAACGACCCCATCTACCCGTCCTTCGGCTGGCGTTTGAGCAGCAAGGTCCGTTTTGCCAACCGCAACCTGTCTTCCACCGCATCCTTCCTGCAACTTACCGGCAACGGCAAGATTCTTTTCCCGTTACTCGGCGGCCGGGTACTGGTGCGCGGCGACCTTGGCTACACGGAAGTGACCAATGTACGAGAACTACCCGCCTCTATCCGTTTCTTTGCCGGCGGTGATTCCAGTGTTCGTGGTTTCGCCTATGAATCTCTGGGCCCGCTGGCCGACAATGGCGACGTCATCGGTGGTCGTCATCTGGCCACCGGCAGCCTGGAATACGATCACCCGCTCACCGAGAAATGGCATCTGGCGGTATTCACAGATGGCGGCAATGCTTTCAATGACGTCAATGATTTCGAGATCCGCCGCAGCGCCGGTTTCGGCATCCGCTGGCGCTCCCCACTTGGGCCGATCCGGCTGGATCTGGCCCGGGCTGTGGACGAACACCGCGACTGGCGTTTGCACCTGAGCATGGGGCCAGACCTGTGATCCGGCGAGCACTCAAGCGTTTCAGCATCGGTCTGCTCGGACTGTTGTTCAGTCTGATACTGATTGTGGTGTTGACCACCTGGCTGCTGCTGGGCACCGCCACAGGTAACCGTTGGCTGCTCGGTCAGGTCAGCGAGCTGATCCCCGGCGAGCTGCAGGTGGAAGACTGGCAAGGCAGTCTGCTGGATCAGGTCATCATCACCGGGGTGCGCTATCAGCTGAACGATCTGTCCGTTAGCCTGGATCAACTGGAAGCAGAGCTGGTGCTCGCTTCCCTCACCCATGGCTGGTTGGAATTCACCTCGTTATCGCTGGGTAATCTGAACCTGTCTCTGCCACCCGGCCAGGAGACTGACGACTCACCCGCGGACAGCCTGCCTGACAGCCTGGCGCTCCCCCTGGGCGTGCGCATCGACACCCTGACCCTGGCCTCGCTGCGTGTTAACGACACCCAGGTGGTCAGTGAACTGGATGCCCGGCAACTGGCCGCATGGCGCCGTTTTCAGCTGGCCAGCCTGACCACACGCACGGTCTCCGACATCAGCGTGGAAGCCACCGCCCAAGGCAGTCTCGCCGCCCCCATAGAGATTCAGGGACAAGCCCGTTGGCAAATGCTCCTGAAAAACGATACCGTCACCGCGGATCAACTGGCTGGCCAGCTGGACATCAGTGGCTCCCTCGAAACCCTGCAACTTCGCCACCAACTGAACGCCCCCCTGCAGATTCACAGCCAGGGCCAGTGGCAACTCGGGGAACAGAAACGGCCTCTTACTCTGGAACACCAATGGCCGGCTCAGCCTCTACCACTGACGTTGCCACAACCCCTTTCCGTTGGCGACGGCCGACTTACCACCCTGGGCCCGTTAGCAACGCTGAAAATAGCAGGCCAAAGCAGCCTCACCAGCGGCGACAGAACCGTGAAACTGTCCCTGGACAGCCAGCTGATCGACGGCGGCCTGGCACTGCGGCAGCTGCAGCTGGATGATGGCGAGCAGCAACTGGAAGCCCGTGGTGAGCTGCTGTTCAGCCCTTTGAAATGGGACCTGGCTGTAGAAGGGAAGCTGGACACCGGCCTGCTACATCCGCAGTTTCCCGGCCAGCTCAGCGTGCAGGGCAACAGCAAGGGCAGCTACGATGGCGAACAATGGGCCCTGTCGCCAAGCCAGGTAAGGCTGGAAGGCCGCGTTCGCCAGCAACCCTTAACCGCCAAGGCCAAGCTGGAAAGTCACCAGCAACGTCTGCAACTGAACAGTGATATTCGCTGGGGTGACAACCGGCTGAGCGGGCGCGGCGCAATCCTGCCCGACTGGTCCCTGGACACCACCGTGGACCTCAAACAACTGGGCCAGCTTCACCCGGATCTGCAAGGCCAACTCAGCGGGCAACTGCAAGTGCGAGGCCCTTTGGCCACCCCCAACCTGACCGGCAACCTGAACGGTCAGCAGCTCGGCTGGCAGGAGTGGTCGCTGGCCTCTCTGCAAACCCGTTTCCGCGCACTCGGGCTGGGCGAACAGACCATGTCACTGGAACTGGACGGCCAGGCGCTTCGCCAGGGTAACATGGACCAGCTCGCCGCCACCCAACTGAACATCAACGGCACCCTGTCCAGCCATACCGCCACAGCCAGTTTCAGGCGCGACGAAGTCAGCCTGGAGACACACCTCCAAGGCACCCTGACGTCACTGAATAGCATACCCCGGTGGCAGGGATCTTTATCTGAAACCAGCCTGATTCATTCGCAACTGGGCCGTTGGCTGCAAGCCGAAGACACGGCGGTGGTTCTCTCCGCCACAACCCAGTCCTCCTCTCCGTTCTGTCTTGAGCAGTCACAAAGCCGACTCTGTATTGAAGGTAATCGCGATGCAGACAATCAGGTCAACGCCAACCTCTCTCTCAGCGACCTGCCACTGGCTCTGGCCGGTGCTTTGCTCGGGCCAGACTTTGCCATGCAGGGCAGCGTGGATGGCGAAGCCACCCTGCAAGGCTCACTGGCCGATCCAGTTGGCCAATATAGGCTGCAAACCCGAGGAGCGCGCATTGCCATGCGCACCGCCGACGATCCCCAGGAGCTTGCAATCGAGCAACTCTCTGTCCAGGGAACGCTGCAACAGCGGCGTCTGTCCAGCGAGCTGACACTGATATCCGAGCTGGCCAGCGCCAACGCCTCTGTGGAGCACGGCCTGGATGCCGACTCCTCCCTGAACGGTCAGGTGTCATTCCAACTCTCCAGTCTCTCGCCCCTGGCTCTGTTCACTACCGATCTGCGAGAAATCAGCGGTCAGGTTCGTGGTGATTTCGCACTGGATGGCACCCTTCGCCAGCCCCTGATGGACGGCAGCATCCGGCTGGAAAAAGGCCGCGCCCTGGTCCCCGCCCTGGGGGTAGCCGTTACCGATCTGCAGATGGATGTGCAGGGTTCACCCCGTGGACAGCTGGATGTGAATGGGGCTGCCACCCTGGGCGAAGGGACAATGACCCTGACCGGCACCCTGGACCCGAGGGAATGGCCGGCCACGGTGAATCTGTCATTGAACGGCCAACGGCTACTGGTGGCAGACAGGCCAGACGCACGGATTCTACTCAACCCCACACTTGTGCTTAAGGGGAACCTGGGCGAGCTGCAACTTGGCGGCAAGCTCACTGTCCCGGAAGCGGAAATTCATCCGACTGAACTTCCCGAGGGCGCCGTTACCGTCAGTCAGGATCAGATCCTCGTCCACCAGGAGGGTGAACAACGCAGCGGTCTGCCGCTGGGCATTGATGTCACTGTCAGTCTGGGCGACAAGGTCCACTTCCAGGGCTTTGGCCTCGACGCCATGCTTGGCGGCACCCTGCAAGTGGAACAGCAACCGCAACAACCGCCGCAACTCAATGGTGAACTCGTGATCCGTGAAGGTCGCTACCGGGCTTACGGACAGAACCTGGCCATCAGTGACGGCCAGCTGATTTTCCAGGGGCCGCCGGACAACCCGGGGCTGGATATTCGCGCCATCCGCAAGATACCCAGTGAAAACGTGGTGGTCGGGGTGCAGCTCAGCGGCACCCTGCAGGAGCCGGAAGCCAGCCTGTTCTCCGAACCCGGCATGGAGCAGAGTCAGGCCATGTCCTACCTGCTTACCGGCCGGTCACTTGAGCGGGGATCGAAAGGCGACAACAACCAGATAGCCCAGGCCCTGGCACTATACGGACTGGAAAAAGGCAGTGGCGTCACCGAAAAACTCGGCGACAAGCTGGGCGTGGATGAAATCAGCGTGGGCAGCGATTGGGAAACCGACGATGCCGCCCTGATGCTGGGCAAACAACTTTCCGACCGCCTCTATCTGACCTATGCAGTGGGGCTGTTTGATGCGGTCTCCACCGTCATGCTGCGCTATACCCTGACCCGTCAACTCCATCTGGAAGCCCGCTCCAGCACCCGAGCCAACAGCCTGGATCTGATCTGGGAAAAGGAGCTGCAGTGAAGAGTTTCAAGTTCAAAGTTGCAAAGCGCGATGAGGATTGGTTGCCATGCGATAGGCCCTCTAGCCGCGCCGCCTGGCGGTTGTTTTTTTACTTGATGGAAGCGTCTTAAGTAATCATCTTTACCTGTAATCGCGGGCACGGCCTGGAGGTTTGTGCCCTGCTTTTCTCGCGCTTTGAGACTTTCAACTTTGAACCTTCAACTCCTCGGCAGCGCGTACGTCCCGGTCACATGAGCGACCATCTCGTCACTGCCCTCGCTGAACAGCTGCACTTCCAACACCGCCGAACGCCGCCCCAGACGCAGAATGACAGCGTCGGCGATCAGGTCCTTCTGGGCCGGGCGGGACAGAAAATTGATATTGAGATTCTGGGTCACCGCCATTTCCACACGACCCAGCTCCCCAAGAATCGCCGCATACATGGCAGCATCGGCCAGCCCCATCATGGTCGGGCCGGACAGGGTGCCGCCGGGGCGAATGGTGGATGGCCGGAACGGACTGCGTACCCGGGCACGCCGCCGCCCCACTGCTTCAACCCGCAACCCTTCCTCGGAAGCTGCTGGCAACCCCTGATAGATCACGTCCTGTACTTCCTGTGCATTCAACATATGATTCGCCATCTCATTCTGGATAGCTGGGAGGATACGAAAGCCGGCGCAACAATCCCACCTCCAATCATGATGGCTGGTGACGAAGCGCCTTTGCCCCTAAAATGACCGGCTTCAGTAATAACCGGCGAAAGACTGTCTCCTATGCGCACTTCCCAGTACCTGCTTGCCACCGTAAAAGAAACACCGGCGGATGCCGTTGTCATCAGCCATCAGCTCATGCTGCGTGCCGGCATGGTTCGCAAGCTGGCCTCCGGCCTGTACAACTGGCTACCCACCGGCCTGCGCGTGCTGCGCAAGGTGGAGAAAATTGTCCGCGAGGAGATGGACCGGGCCGGCGCCCAGGAAGTGTTGATGCCGGTGGTACAGCCCATGGAATTATGGGAAGAATCCGGTCGTGCGCCAGCCTATGGCCCGGAGCTGTTGCGCATCACCGATCGCCATAACAATGCCTTCTGTCTGGGCCCCACCCACGAGGAAGTGATCACCGATCTGGTCCGTAACGAGCTGCACAGCTACAAGCAGTTGCCGGCTAATTTCTACCAGATCCAGACCAAATTCCGGGACGAGATCCGGCCGCGCTTCGGCATCATGCGCTCGCGGGAATTCATCATGAAGGATGCCTACTCCTTCCATACCGACATGGATTCCCTAGCTAACACCTACCAAATCATGCACAAGGCCTACTGCGCCATCTTTGATCGTCTGGGCCTGGACTATCGCCCGGTGGAAGCGGATACCGGCGCCATCGGTGGTGCCGCCAGCCATGAATTCCATGTACTGGCCGACTCCGGTGAAGATGATATCGCCTTCTCCGACAGCTCCGATTACGCCGCCAACGTGGAACTGGCCGAAGCCCTGGCTCCTGCCATTGAGCGTCCCGCCCCGGGGGCGGCCATGGAAAAGGTGGATACCCCTAACGCCAAAACCATCGAAGAACTGGTCGCGCAATTTGATCTGCCCGTCGAGAAAACCGTCAAGACCCTGGTGGTAAAAGGCGCAAAAGAAGGTCAACTGGTTGCCCTGCTGGTTCGTGGCGACCACGAATTGAACGATATCAAGGCGGAAAAACTGGACACCGTTGCCACGCCGTTGGCGTTCGCCAGCGAAGAGGAAATCCGCCAGGCTATCGGTGCCGGCCCGGGTTCCCTGGGCCCGGTGGGTCTGCCGATTCCTGTTGTCATCGACCGCAGTGTGGCAGTGATGAGTGACTTCGGCGCCGGCGCCAATGAAGACGGCAAGCACTACTTCAACATCAACTGGGAGCGCGACGTGGCGCTGCCAGAGGTGGCTGACCTGCGTAATGTCGTGGAAGGCGACCCCAGCCCGGACGGCAAGGGCACTCTGACCATCAAGCGCGGCATCGAAGTGGGCCACATCTTCCAGCTGGGGACCAAGTACTCCGAAGCCCTGGGTGCCAAGGTGCTGGATGAGAACGGCAAGTCCGTGGTCATGCCCATGGGCTGTTACGGCATCGGCGTCACCCGCGTGGTCGCTGCCGCCATCGAACAGAACCACGACGACCGCGGCATCATGTGGCCGGACGCCATCGCCCCCTTCCAGGTGGCGCTGGTGCCGGTGAACATCAAGAAGAGCCCCCGCGAGCGCGAGCTGGCTGAAAAGCTCTATGCCGAACTGACAGCAGCCGGCATTGAAGTGCTGTTCGACGACCGCGAAAAGGAACGCCTGGGCGTGAAACTGGCCGACAGCGAACTACTCGGCATCCCCCACCGCATCGTCATCGCCGAACGCGGCATGGACAATGGGGTACTCGAATATAAAGGGCGTGGGGATGCGGAGAACACCGAAGTGGCAGTGGACGAGGTTGTAGCGTTCCTGAAAGGGAAGACGGGGATTAATTGATAATTGAGAATGGATAATTGATAACGGCGCGAACGAGCCGTTGAGGATTCTCAAATCAAAGAGGCCGCGCCCATCCCATGGGCGCGGCCTCTTGCGTTTCAGGACATGACTCACTGTCTCGCGACAGTTATCAATTATCCATTTTCAACTATCAATTAGATTTTAACGCTCCGCTTCACCGCCATAACCTGACTCATGGTGTTATCGCCATGGGACGTCAGCTGCCACAGCGGCAGGCCGCGATTGTCCTTCTCCGGAGACTTGGTGATCAGGCCCAGAGCGCGCAGGTGAATCTTGATCTGATTGAAAGAATGGGCCGCCAGCACTACGTTACGTACCGCATGGGCGCGAGGAAAATCCTGCTGCACATCGGCCAACGCCTTGCGACCGATGAAATCTTCCAGGGTTTTCTGCATCACCGGCTCCGAAGCCGGGTTTAGCATCAGCGGGGCCACGCAGGAAAACGCCTGATCCCAGCTGATTCGGGTGGTGACCATGGCCAGTTTGCAATCACCGCCTTCGTAAACATTGCAGGAGTAATCCAGTGCTACCAGATCGCCACCCCGGGACAGGGTCTTCAGTGGCGGCCGGGCCTGACTCAAGCTGTCTTCCCGCTCTTTTTCCAGCATTTCGATACGAGCTTTGAGGGCCTCGACTTCAGCCCCGCCGCCGCCCAAGCCGGCCTGGTCCGCCCGTACCCAGCCATCGGCACGGTGCTCACGCATCAGATTGGGGATTACCTTGTGTGCCAGTTCCGCCAGGCCGTTTTCCGTGGTCCAGCGAAAGCAGGCCACTTTTTCTTCCAGCAGACGCACAAAATCATCCCGTCGCACCTGCCCATCACGGGTGGGCTCCTGCTGGTCAGCGCGCAACATGGCTGGATTATCGTGGATAAAGGCGACAACGGGCTTGCGCTTGGTAGCAGCAAAGATGTATTCGCGGTGAAGCTCGCTGAGCCCCATGGGTGACAGAGTACCGTAGCGGCCACCCACGATCAGCACGAAGTAATCGCTGGTTTCGATCAGTTTCTGAATCACCGGCAACAGGGTGTTGCCATCTGCTGCAGAACTGTCCAGGCCGGTGGGAATCATGCCGTGCTCGATCATCGGCAACATCAATGCCTGGCGCGCCCCCTGCATATCGGGAAAGGTGGCACTGATAAAGACCTGGTAGCGTTTCGTCGCTGTCACCCTGGGTACCTGTAGCGTCGAGTTATGGCCCTCTCGGGCACGTTTTTGGCTGGCTATTAAACAGCCTGCGGGCCCTCACCACAACCCGGGAGCCCTCCAAAAGGCCGTCCGACGTGGGACATCCCTCCGGTTCATGCTAGCCTGAGCCCAAACTGCTGCCCCGGTTAACCAGCGGCGCCAGCACCAATAACAGATATCGTAGCGCTTTTTGCAAGCTTACAGGAATGGGACGCCATGCAAACCATAGCCTTTTACAATCTGAAAGGTGGCGTAGGCAAAACCGCCTCGGCCGTGAATGTGGCCTGGCATGCCGCACGCTGGAAGCACCGTACCCTGCTCTGGGACCTGGACCCCCAGGGCGCCGCCAGCTTCTATCTGGGGGTGGATGACGGCGACGGCTACAAGGCCGGCAACCTGATCAAGGGAAAACAGCCTATCGGCCGACTCAAGCGGGAAACCCGCTGGGCAAACCTGGATGCCATCCCCGCCGATATCTCCATGCGCAACGCGGACATCAAACTGATTGAAAACGGCGGTGCCAAAAACCGCCTGAAACAGCTGATTGCCCCGCTGGGAGAAAGCTACGAGCTGGTCATCCTGGATTGCCCACCCACCCTGAGCCCAGTGGCGGAAAGCATCTTTGCAGCGGTGGACTACCTGTTTGTCCCGGTAATCCCTACCCACCTGTCGGTGCGGGCTTATGAGCAGGTGCTGGACTGGCTGGACGGCAAGAACTACAAGAACCTCACCGTAGTGCCCTTCTTCAACATGGTGGACCGGCACCGGGACCTGCATGTGGAAATGCTGGTCAAACGGCCCAAGAGCATGAAAGGCGGCCTGAAGACCTGGATCCCCTACTCCACCCATGTGGAACAGATGGGCGATCACCGCGCCCCGGTCGGCGAATTCGCCCCCTACACCCCCTCCGCCCAGGCCTTCCGGGCCATGTGGTTCGAGATCGCAGGAAAACTTAAACTGTAATTGAGAATTGAGAATGGATAATTGATAACGGCGCGAATAGGCCGTTGACGATTCTCAAAGCAAAGAGGCCGCGTCCATACGAAGGACGCGGCCTCTTGCGTTTCAGTGCATGACTCACTGTCTCGCGACAGTTATCAATTATCCATTATCAATTCTCAATTGCCTTCCCAAGGGTTTGCCCGCGCCAGAATCTCATCCAGATCCAGCCCCCGTGGCAGCGTCCCATAGTTACGATCACCGTGCTCGCCCAGCCGGGAGGCGATAAAGGCCTCGGCCACTGAAGCATTACCGGCGGCCACCAGCTGGCTGGCCTGCAGGGTCAGGGACAGGCGATCGACGATATCCCGGGCCCGGTATTCGGCTTCATCCATATCAGCAAATTCCCGCTTGAGCGACGTCACCGCCT
>NZ_JABURH010000008.1 GCF_014762765.1 Alcanivorax sp. | reverse complement strand
TGGTGATGCCTTTCTCGGCGTACTCGTCCTTGTAGGCGTCGATCATGCCGATCACGGCGGCCTTGGAGGCGCCGTAGTTGGTTTGACCCAGGTTACCGGCGATACCGGCGATAGAGCTGATGGAGATGATGCGGCCACCTTTGCCCATGCCGCCCTCAGCCAGCAGCTTCTCGTTGATGCGCAGCTGGCTGGCGATGTTGATGTTCAGCACCATGTCCCAGAATTTCTCCGGCATGTTGCCCAGCATCTTGTCGCGGGTGACGCCGGCATTGTGCACGACCACGTCATAGCCGCCGATTTCCTTCGCCTTGGCGGCGATGGTGGCAGGGGCGTCGTCAGCAGTGATATCCAGTTCCAGGGTATCGCCACCGATCTGCTCGGCCACCTGGTTCAGGTCGTCGGCCATGGGCGGGATATCCAGCACGGTAACGGTCGCGCCGTCACGGGCCAGTACTTCGGCGATCGCCGCGCCGATACCCCGGGAGCCACCGGTGACCAGGGCTTTCTTGCCAGCAAGGGGCTTGTCCCAGTCGAACTTGGCAGCCTTGAAGCCTGCTTCGGTGGCGCGAACCACCTGGCCGGATACATAGGCAGATTTCGGCGACAGGAAGAAGTGCAGGGGAGACGCCAGTTGTGCTTCTGCGCCTTCGTCTACATACACCAGCTGGGCGGTGGCGCCTTTCTTGATTTCCTTGCCCACGGAACGGGTGAAACCTTCCAGAGCACGCTGGGCCACACGGGCGGCACCAGTCTGCTTTTCCGGGGTGCGGCCGATGACCACAACGCGGGCACATTTTTCCAGCTTGCGGATCACCGGGTGGAAGAATTCCCACAGGGCTTTCAGCTCGTCCGGGTTCTGGATGCCGGTGGCATCGAATACCAGGCCCTTGAACTTGGCATCGTCTTCGCGGCTGGCGGTGTAGTTGTCCGCGCTCACGCCCAGCTTGCCGGCTTTCTTCTGCAGCTCGGTGGCGTTACCGGTGTTGGCCAGTACCGCTACCTGGGCTTCCGGGGCCCCTTTCAGGGTCGCCAGGATGGTATCGATACCGGTGGAACCGTTGGCGGCACCTACCAGCACGCGGCCCTTGATGAAGGAAGCCTGGCCCGGCTGCCAGCGCTCGAGAATGACCGGAATAGGGAGGTTGATTGCGCCAAACAGCGCCTTGCCCATAGAAGAATTGGCAATCGCCTGATAGGTATCGCTCATTATCCTGTCCTTTGCCATCAGCAGATGAATGTGTCTGGCTACATTAGTGCAACCAGAGCAGGTTTAAAGAGGTGCTGCGGGAAGAAGCGTCAAAATCAGACTTCTTTCGTAGGGCATGAGAATCCGCCCTGTCGCACACTGGCGCGTATTGAATCACTGCAATGTGGCGGGTGTATTGACCGGCGCCGGACGTCAAACAGGCGTTTGAGCCAATGAGGCCGTGCCGGTTGCGGGTAGACTGCGCCCATTCGAGTGAATACTGTAGCGTTTTCGCGCTGTTGTTGCTCACCGCCATCTTGAGAGGACATGACTATGCTGGCAGGTAAAGCCGTACGTAAGGTTGCCATTATCGGCGGTAACCGTATCCCGTTTGCCCGTTCCAACTCCGCTTATATCGATACCAGCAACCAGGACATGCTGACTGCTGCCATCGACGGTCTGGTGGACCGTTTCAAGCTGCACGGTGAGAAGATCGACGAAGTGGCTGCTGGTGCAGTGATGAAGCACGCCCGTGACTTCAACCTGGTACGTGAATCCGTACTGGGTTCCAAGCTGGCCCCGGAAACCCCGGCCTATGACCTGCAGCAAGCCTGCGGCACCGGCCTGGAAGCGGCCATCCTGGTAGCCAACAAGATTGCGCTGGGTCAGATCGATTGCGCCATCGCCGGTGGTGTGGACACCACCTCTGATGCGCCCCTGGGCGTCAACGAAGAAGCCCGCAAGGTATTCATGGCCCTGAACCGTGCCAAGACCAACGGCGAGCGCGCCAAGCTGGGCCTGAAGCTGCTTAACCCGAAATCCCTGATGCCCGACATCCCCAAGAACGGCGAGCCGCGCACCGGCCTGTCCATGGGTGAGCACCAGGCGATCACCGCAAAAGAGTGGGGCATTGCCCGTGAAGATCAGGACGAGCTGGCGTGGAAATCCCACCAGAACCTGGCCAAGTCCTATGAAGATG
>NZ_JABURH010000153.1 GCF_014762765.1 Alcanivorax sp. | reverse complement strand
GGTGGCCTGGGAAGAGGCGGCTGCGAGAATAAGGGCGCAGCCAGCAAGGGTTTGCCAAAGCGCGATATGGCGCATGTTGTGCTCCTGCAGGCTTTTTTGTGCCTGGCGTTATTGTTCTAATCTGGATCCAAAATCCGGTGGTACTCGGAACCACCGGAAACGTAACCTGATGTAATTAATCATCAATATACCGGTTACTTGCGTAGCGAACTGTTGCTTATTCGTTAAGCGACCCTTTTTACCACCCCAGCGCATCCTTGACAAAGGGAATAGTGACCGAGCGTTGCTGCGCGAGAGCCATGCGGTCAAGGCGGTCCAGCAACGCCATCAGCGCTCCCGGGGTGCGTTCGCTACGCAGGACAATATAGTGGGCCACATCCTGCTCAATGCGCAGCCCCCGGGCCTTCGCCCGCTCCTGTAACACTTTTTGCAGATCGTCATCCGCCAATGGCGTCAGTCTGTATACCGGCCCGGCAGCCAGCCGGGTAGCCAGATCCGGCAGCAGCAGGCCTACGGCGCCCGGGGACGCATCGGCGGTCACCAGAAGGCGCCCGCCCCTTGCCATCAGGCGGTTATAAAGGTGAAACAGGGCTTCTTCCCAGGCCGTATCGCCGGCAAAACGTTGACAGTCATCCAGCGCCAACAGATCGAATTGCTCCATGGACTCCAGCACCGCCGGCACCAGCGGCAGCAGCTCGCTGGCAGGCAACAGACAGGCATCCAGACCCTGCTGCTGGGCCAGACGGACGGCTCCTTCCAACAGGTGGCTCTTGCCCTGTTGCACACTACCCCAAATAAAGGCCTGCCGGTCTTCGCCCAGCACCACTTCACGGACACCGGCCAGCGCAGCCCCGTTGGGACCGGAAAGGAAGTTGGAGAGATCATTTCCCTCACGCAGTTGCAGTGCCAGAGGCAGCTGTGCGCTCATGGATCAGGGGCGCCAGCAGTAACGCCACTGCGGCCCGGCGACGACATCGTCCGGGCAGGGGCGCAATTGTCGGGATAATTCCAGCAGGCTGCGCAGCTGGGAATCACTGGCCCCAAAATCCAGACCGAAGGTCACAACCTGATCTGAGGTCTGCACCAGCGACACGGCCCGCATGCCGCTCAGTCCTGAGAGGAAGCCCTGCAATTGATACCAGTCTGCCAGTGTCTGAACTTGCTCGACCTCCAGCAAGGTGAGCTGCTGGGAAGCGCTGCTGGCCACTGCATAACGCTGGGCGAGCTGGTCCGTGACCGCGTCCACCAACGTCTTCACCGCCTGTTCGACGGAGGCACTCTCCTCACGCCCCTGGTCCAGGGTCTTGTTGCCCTGTAACACACGCCAGCTCACTTTGGTCGGTGAGCCTTCGTACAGGACGGCGGCAACTACCAATTCATGAGAGTAGCGATCAGAAGCAGACAGCAATTGGTTATCGAAACGGCCGCGGACATCGGCTACGGTGACCGCATTACGGTCCTGGCTGTCCCATTCGGGCACCACCAATGACAACCCTCGACGTTGGGCTTCGCTGACCAGCTGCTCACGCAGCTCATGATCTCCCGCCACCATGTCTCCACGGCCGGCGCCCTGCTCTACCAGCCAGATCAACACCTGGGGACGGGGGAACCCCCATACCGGTGCACCTTCAACCGCCATGAAATCCATCAGTCCGTGGGTGTCATAACGGGCCAACAGGGTATCGCCATTATAATCGTAACGAGTCACCCAGCGGTCCAGCTGAGCCAGAGCCTGCTCGGTTACCGGTTGGTCAACTACCTGCTGCTTGCCACTGAGCCTTACCAGCATCTGCTTGAGGCCCTGCTGCAAGGCCTCCTGGCGCTCGGTTTCACCCCGGCCATCTACCGGCAGCACCACCATATTCAGAGAGTCTGCCCGGGCTCCCAGGGACAATCCCAACAACAATGCCACGATTCCAAGAAAACGCATGACCGCCCATTCCAACCTGAAAATTCAAGCGCGCTATTATCACTTATTCGCTCCCACCAAGCGAACCTGATTTTCAGGTGAATACAGCGGTGGAAAGATGGGTCCCCCGCCCTTAAAATACGCGCCTTCACCAACCCGGAGCCCCCCATGACCGATCAGAAACGGCCACTGACCTACCGTGACGCCGGTGTCGATATCGACGCTGGCAACGAGCTGGTAAAACGTATCGCCCCCGTGGCCAAACGCACCCGTCGTCCCGAGGTGCTGGGCGGTCTGGGCGGTTTCGGCGCCCTTTGCGAACTGCCCAGCCGCTACAAGAACCCGGTGCTGGTGGCCGGTACCGACGGGGTTGGCACCAAACTGCGCCTGGCCATTGATACTGGCCGCCATGACAAGGTAGGTATCGATCTGGTGGCCATGTGCGTCAACGATCTGATCGTGGGCGGCGCCGAGCCTCTGTTCTTTCTGGACTATTACGCCACCGGCAAACTGGATGTGGAGACCGCCACCAGCGTGGTAACCGGGATCGGTGAAGGCTGTGAAATGGCGGGTTGCGCCCTGATTGGCGGCGAAACTGCAGAAATGCCGGGCATGTACGAAGGTGAAGACTACGATCTGGCCGGCTTCTGCGTAGGCGTGGTGGAAAAAGATGGCGTCCTGGACGGCAGCAAGGTTCAGGCTGGCGACAAGCTCATCGGCCTCGCCTCTTCCGGCCCCCACTCCAACGGCTACTCGTTGATCCGCCGCATCATGGCCCAGGCCGACATCAATATCGACCTGGACGGCCAGCCCCTGATGGAACACCTGCTGGCGCCCACTCGCATCTATGTGAAGCCCCTGCTGAAGCTGCTGGAACAGGTACCAGTCCACGCTCTGGCCCACATTACCGGCGGCGGCCTGCCGGAAAATCTGCCCCGGGTGATGCCGGAAAACACCCGCGCGGTTATCGACACCCGTAGCTGGGAATTCCCCCCTGTCTTTCAGTGGCTGCAACAGGAAGGCCAGGTACCCGCCTTCGAAATGTACCGTACCTTCAACTGTGGTGTGGGCATGGTCATTGCCGTCCCGGCAGACCAGGTGGATGCCACCCTGGCACTGATGGAAGCCGAAGGCGAAGTGGCTTTCCTGATGGGTGAAATCCAGGCCGGCGAAGGGGAACCGGAAGTAGTACTGGAAGGCCTGGCAGAGTGACGCACCGTCTTGCTGTCCTGATCAGCGGATCCGGCACCAACCTGCAGGCCATAATGGCGGCCATTGATAACGGCCGCCTGCATGCAGAAATCGCGGTGGTACTGTCTAATCGTGCCGATGCCGGCGGTCTGACCCGTGCCCGGCATGCCGGCATTGCCACCGAAGTACTCGATCATCGCCAGTACGACAGCCGGGAGGCCTTCGACCAGGCCATGATTGAGATGCTGGATGGCTATAAGCCAGACACTCTGGTTCTGGCTGGCTTCATGCGTATCCTCTCACCGCTGTTTGTACGCCACTACGCCGGCCGACTGATCAACATCCACCCCTCCCTGTTACCCAAATACCGCGGGCTCCATACCCATGCCCGGGCCCTGGAAGCCGGCGACCGTCAACATGGCTGCTCCATCCATTTCGTTACCGAAGAACTGGATGGCGGTCCACTGATCGCCCAGGCTCCACTAGACGTCCTTGCGAACGATACCGTCGATTCCCTGTCCAAACGTGTACAACAACGTGAACACCTGCTCTATCCTCTGGTGTTGCAATGGCGCGCCGAGCAGCGCCTGGAACTGGATCACGACGGAGTCAAGCTGGATGGCAAATCACTCCCTGAACAGGGTTTTCAATTGGTCTAGCAGTCTGCTGCTGATACTGGCCCTGGTGGCTCCGGCCAGCCATGCCGAGCCACCGGTGGCTCCCTTCACGCTGGATTACCACCTCAAGAGCGAAGGCATACCATTTACATTCACCGCCACCCGCACCCTGAAACCTGTCCGGGATGGTCTGTGGAAAATGGAAGTGCAGGCCAAGAACTGGTTGGGCGAAATTCGCGAAACCACCCTGTTTGACTGGCAGCAATGCATCCCCGAAAGCACCTACTACGGCTACTACCGTCGTGGCCTGGGCCGGGTGAAGGAAGCAAAGCTGCATCTGGATCGCAAAGCCGGTGTCGCCGCCAGCGAACGAACCGACAAACCCATCCGCAGCTACCCGATCACCGATGAAGCCACAGACGAACTGTCTGTCTCGCTGGCCTTGCAATGCTCTCTGCAAACAGGCCAACGGGATATCAAGCTACAGGTTGCTGATGAACGCTCTCTGGAAGCCCATCGCTACCGGGTAGTCGGCGAGGAACCGTTGAAGATTGACGGCAAGCGGATTGAAACAGTAAAAGTACAACGCCAGCGAGGCGCCAACAGCAAACGACAGACCTATATGTGGTTTGCACCACAGTACAATTACCTGCTCGTCCAACTCTTGCAGGAAAACAGTGATGGCGACCACGTAATGACACTGCAATCTATGGAAGGATTATAACAGTGCGACGGATCTTTCTTGCCCTGCTACTGACAACCAGCAGTCTTGCCACCGCCGAGCCGTTGGCTCCCTTTGCCGCTGAATTCCGCATTTATGTGAATAAGCTGCCCACGCCAGTCAAGGCCGATCTGGTGCTGGAACCCGCCGAGGGCAAAGACTATTACCGCATGCTGCTCAAGGCCAAATCCTTCCTGCTTACCAATACGGAAGAGAGTTATTTCCACTGGCGTGATTGCCAGCCGCGCACCACCCAGTATGTGCATGAGTTCAAGGGATTCGGCCAGCACCGTTACCACCACATGGACTTCCAGTGGAACCCACCCATGGTCCACAACGAGTCAGAAGACGATCAGGAAAGCCTGGAAATTCCGGAAAACACTCTGGATGAGCTGACCATTCTGCTGCGCGGCCGCTGTGTGTTTGCCACCGGCGACAAGGCCTACAAAGTCACCAGCGCTTACGGCGACAAACTCCGCACCCATCATTTCGAGATCATTGATCGGGAAGTCATTGATACGCCCATGGGCGAAATTGACACCTTGCTGGTGGAAAAAAAGCGCGAAGGGGACAGCAAGGAAAAACGTCGCACCCTGTTCTGGGTAGCGCCCAGCCTGGACTACATGGTGGTCAAGGCCAGACACATTGAAAGCACCCTGCTAAAGGCAGAACTGATCATGATCGATTACGACGGCCCGGATGTGCCGCCGTTGTCCTAGCAAAAACTTGGTGCTGACGAGGCATAACAGGTCTGGATCAAAAGCACTCTCACCACAGAGAGCACAGAGTACACAGAAAAAACCCCATTATTTTCCTCAGTGGACTCTGTGCCCTCTGTGGTGGAATGGTTCTTTCAACGCCTTTGATCGCGCCGCCAGCGACGCTCCTACAGCAGGGCAGAAAATGGCTTCAGGCCCGTGGCAGGGTCACGCCGCGCTGGCCCTGGTATTTCCCGCCCCGATCCATATAAGACGTTTCACACATCTCGTCGGACTCGAAGAACAACATCTGCGCTACGCCTTCGTGAGCATAGATTTTTGCCGGCAGCGTGGTGGTGTTGGAAAACTCCAGGGTCACGTGACCTTCCCACTCCGGTTCCAGGGGCGTCACATTGACGATAATGCCGCAACGGGCATAGGTGGACTTGCCCAGACAGATGGTCAGCACATTACGGGGAATGCGGAAATACTCCACGGTGCGGGCCAGGGCAAAGGAGTTGGGCGGAATGATGCAGTAGTCGCCCTTGATGTCCACAAAGCTGCGCTCATCAAAGGCCTTGGGATCCACCGTGGCGGAATGAATATTGGTGAACACCTTGAACTCATCCGCACAGCGCACATCGTACCCATAGCTGGACACGCCGTAGGAAATCATTTTTTCGCCATTTTCATCCGCACGGATCTGCCCGGCCTGAAAGGGCTCGATCATGCCTTTCTCGGCGGCCATACGGGTAATCCAGCGATCCGATTTAATCGTCATTGTTGCGCCTCAATGTTCCGGGGTGGTTGGCGTTCAAGCGGCCAATGGTAGCAGCATGAAACGCCGCACGCAGCAGGCCTGATCGACCGCGTCCTTCAATGTTGTGTCACCTTGGGAAACGCCCGCTTGCCAGCTTCCGTCAATGACAGTCTGGCCGCCAACCGGCGCGCTGCCTGCCGATACAGGCCGGCTTCCTCGCTGTCCGGGCAGGCCGCTACCACTGGTTGGCCGCTGTCGGCCTGTTCCCGGATACGCAGTGACAATGGCAGTGCCGCCAGCACTTCGGTGTGGTACTCGCTGGCCATCCGTTCCCCGCCGCCCTGACCGAACACATGCTCCTTATGGCCACACTGGCTGCAAATATGCACGGCCATGTTCTCCACGATGCCCAGTACGCGGATATCCACCTTGCGAAACATCTCCACGCCCTTGATGGCGTCCAGCAGGGCAATATCCTGGGGCGTAGTAATCACTACCGCACCGGCCACCGGAATTTTCTGGGCCAGTGTCAGTTGGATATCGCCGGTGCCCGGCGGCAGATCCACCAACAGGTAATCCAGCTCATGCCAGCGGGTCTGCTCCATCATTTGTACCAGTGCACCACTGGCTTTCGGGCCACGCCAGACCACCGGGGTCTGCTTGGTGGTCAGATAGCCCATGGACATGGTCTGCAGCCCATAGGCCTCCACCGGTACAAAGTACTTACCTTCCAGCACCTCCGGCCGGGTGCCGTCCGGCAGGCCCAGCATCAGCGGCTGACTGGGACCGAACACGTCCGCATCCAGCAGTCCCACCCGGGCGCCTTCGGCCTGTAACGCCAAGGCCAGATTCACCGCTGTGGTGGACTTGCCCACCCCGCCTTTGCCGGAGGCTATCGCAATCACATTGGCCACCTGATCCATTGCCGGCAAGCTGCTCTGGGCCCGGTGCGGAATAATGTCCGACTCCAGCACCAGAGTCAGCTCACGGCCTTCCAGCACCTCACTCAGATGCTCCCGAATCTGTGCTGCCATGTAGTCACGGATACCGTCAATCGGAAACCCCAGAACGATTCGGGCATGGACGGTGCTGTCGTCCACGGTCAGTGATTCAATGGCATCCACCGATGTCAGGCTGACGCCCAGATCGTCGGGAATAAAATCGCCCAGTTGCTGTCGAATGCGTTGCTCGGCTGAACTCATGATGGCCTCCGTTTCGCGAGCTGCGATGATAGGGGCTAAGTCGATAACAACCAAGCCACCCATACACAAGTTATCTGTTACCAGCCTCTCAAAGGCCCTCCGCACACATAACGCGAACCATGGGGTGGTTATCCCGCTGTAAATGCGCAAAATAGAGCACTGTCGATTGCACGGCAGTACAAGGAGAGTCCATGAAACGCATCACCGCCGCATCCCTGATCGCCCTGGGTGTCTTGAGCCTGACCGCCTGTAGTGATTCCCACCAGATGATCAACGCCGGGCCGGACAGCATCACCGTATCCGGCAGTGGCGAAATTGCTGCCCAGCCGGATATTTTCCGGGTAGTGGCCACCGCCCGCGAACAGGGTGACGACATTGCCGCCATGAAATCCCGGGTCGACGACGCTGTCGCCGACATGCTCGACCTGGCAGACGATCTGGATATCGAGGAAAAACAGGTGCGCGCCAGTGACCTGAATGTCCAGCCGCAATGGCAATATCAGCCGGAGCGCAAACTGATCGGCCATCAGGTCAGCCGCGACGTCACCTTCCGCGCCAATGGCCTGGACACCTATACCCAGCTACTGGACGGACTGGCCAAGCAGGGCGTTCGTGATATTCGCCCGGCCGGCACCGAAGTCAGTAACGCAGACCAACTGGCTAACCAGGCCCTGGAAAAGGCTGTAGCCGACGCCCGCAAGCGGGCCAGTATCATCGCCGAGGCCGCAGACCGGGAGCTGGGCAAGGCCATCCAGATCCAGGCACAGGATTTCCAGCCCCCGCAGCCGGTAATGATGATGGCACGGAGCGAGAAAAGCGGTAACGCCGACAGCTACCGACCCGGCGAAACCGATATCACCGCCCGGGTCCAGATCACCTTCGAACTGGATTAATGGATAGCCTCGGTCAGATCTGCAGCGCCGCGCTGCAGCAATATCTTTCCCACGGCGAAGCCCGCGGGCTGGATATTGCTACAGCACTGGATACTGCTGCTCTTGATGCGGAACGAATCCGACAGCCGGACGCCCGCATCCCCGGGGCCAGCTTCCAGACGCTGCTGCATACCCTGATCGACCAGGCCGGCGATCCGCTGTTTGGCTTGCACACCTCCGAGTTCGTCCAGCCCGGTTCCTATAACGTGATGGGCTATATCGCCATGAGTGCCAGCACTCTCCACGAGGCCCTGTCCAAAGTCAGCCTCTACGAGACGCTGGTGGGCGACATGGGCACCACCGACACCCGCATTGCCGATAACCAGGCCGCTATTCGCTGGGACTGCCGCTATACACAGCAGCCGGCTCGCCAGCACCTGATCGACAACGTGCTGGGCTCCTGGGTCCGCTATGCCCGCTGGCTGACTGGCAATGAGCAACTGGCGCCTGCCCAGGTCTGGCTGGAGCATCCCAGACCCAAACCGGCGCTGGTGGAGGAATACCAGCGGGTGTTTCTCTGCGAGGTGCTGTTTGCACAACCCTGCTCTGCCCTGATCGGCCCGCCGGGACTCTTGGAGCAACCCATTCGCCAACCGGACCCGTTACTGCTCTCCACCCTGGAAGCCCACGCCATTCAACAGCTCCATCAACTAGGCGTGGAAACCAGCCTGGGCCAGCGGGTCAAGCAGTGCATTCAGGATGCCATCGGCCATTCGCTACCGCGCAAGGAAACGATTGCCGAGCGGTTGGGCATGAATGTACGCACCCTGCACCGTCGACTAGCAGACGAAGGGCACAACTGGCAGAAGCTGCTGGATGAGGTGCGACTGCACCAGGCCCGGAAACTGCTCTGCCAGAGCCCCGCCCCCCAGGCCGAAATCGCCGAAGCCCTGGGCTACTCGGACATCCGCTCTTTCCAACGCAGCTTCAAGCGACATACCGGCATGACACCGGGCCAGTTCCGTAGCCAGCAAAAGCCGCATTTGTAGGAAATCTCTTACACGCTTTATCGGCTTTATCTTATGCGTATTTCGTCATAGCCCCGTTCAGTATCTACCCCGCCGCCACTGGTCGTGATCGCTTTGCCCACACCGCTACCAGTTGACTACAACAGTTCCCAAGGGATTACGAAGTTCCCCCAAACCACCGGCCCCGCCGGTTTCGGGAACCGTTACAGGGACGCACCATGAACCGCAAGATTTCCGTCAGTGGCCTCACCCACGACTCCGCCAGCGCCTTTGTCTCGATGATGGGCATTATTAACGGACGCTGCAGCGTTATCTGGGAAAACGCCGATCCCGGCCAGGCCGACGTGCTGCTGGTCCCCGCCCAGGATGCGCAACGCACCGCCAACAACAAAAGTGGCAAACCCTGCATCGTGGTCTACCCCAGCTCCCAGGAGCGCCCCAATGCGCCTTTCACCCTGTCCCATCCATTCCGGGCCATGAACATGATCCGGGTACTTGAAGATGTGGCCCGGGCACTGCCAGGCTAACCGACCCACCCCATCAGCTTGCGCTGATCCTCTGTTAGGCAATTCTGCCCATATAAACGCGGCCTTTTCTTTTCGGCCGCGTTCTTTTTGTCCTACAAAGCCTTAAACCCCGCCACCGGTCATGGCTATACTGACATCACCTAATGACAACAAGGGAGCCTCTGCCTCCCCTCCTCTTGCCTTCTCAGCTTTTCAGGCTGGTTCGTAATCTGGGCAATGACGCAAGGGAAAGTTAAGAGGCCCCAATTGGCGGAGACCTGCATGAAAGGCACTCTCAAGCAACTGGATCGGGCCATCGAGCACGCTGAAACCTACGAAGAATGGTACGAAGCCAGCCGCGAACACGACCGTCTTTCCGGTGCGGACGAATGGAAAGAAATCGATCGCTCACCCCATTACGACTACGAGCTGATCCGTAATCGCCTGTGGCAGATCCGCCAGGCCCGTGAACGCCATGACGTGAACAAGCTGGTGTTCCATCTGCACGAAGGTCTGCATGGCAACCTGGGCAACATCTCCAACCCGCGCCTCTATCAGCAGACCAGAGTCGGAACCAAACGCCTGATCGAGAATTATCTCGAAGAAGTCACCATCGCCCTGAACTACCTGTGCGATACCAACTTCAAGGAATTTGGACTCAAGGAAAAACTGGATTTCTTCGAAACCACCGGCCAGGCCTTCGGCCAGAGCTGCCTGATGCTGTCCGGTGGCGCCGCCCTTGGCCTGTTCCATATCGGTGTGGCCCGCTGCCTGTGGGAGCAAGGACTACTGCCTTCGGTGATTTCCGGCTCCAGTGCCGGCAGCATCATTGCCTCCGTTGTGGGCACCCACAACGATGATGAGCTGAAACTCAAGCTGGAACCTGAAAATATCTATCTGGAAGCCTTCAAAGTGCTGGGCTGGAAGGGCATCGTGCGCGGCACCCCGGTGCTGGATGGCGACCACCTGGAAGCCTGTCTGGAAGAAAACATCCTCGACATGACCTTCGAGGAGGCCTACCGGCACACCGGCCGTGAAATCAACATTACCGTCAGCCCCTACGACCGGAACCAGCACGCCCGACTGCTCAACTGGCGCACTTCGCCCAACGTGCTGATCCGCAAGGCATCATTGGCATCCTGCGCGATTCCCGGCATCTATCCGCCAGTCTCCCTGTGGGCCAAGAATATTGATGGCGAACGGGTGCCCTACATCCCCGGCCGCAAGTTCGTGGATGGTTCCATCGTTGATGACCTGCCCATCCGTCGCCTGTCCCGGCTGTATGGCGTCAACCACTCCATCGTCAGTCAGACCAATCCTCATGTGGTGCCGTTCCTGTCGCGTAACGAGAACACCGACAGCTCCCTGAGCACCCTGGCGGACTGGGGCCTGAAAAACGTCTCCATGAATCTGCGCTACGCCCTGCAACTGATGCAACGCCGGGTGGAATCCAACGACGTGGGCCTGATGTTCGACAAGGCCAAGAGCATGGTCACCCAGAAGTATATCGGCGATATCAACATGATCCCGCCGCGCCAGCCCATGAACGCCCTGAAAGTACTTAGCAACCCCACCCTGCAGGATGTACGCAATTACATCCGCAAGGGGGAAAAGGCGACCTGGCCCAAGCTCGACATGGTGGCCAACACCACCGCCATCAGTCGCACCTTCCGGGACTGCCGTGCCCGTCTGGACCGTATCGAGGAACGCATGCTGGAGCAGGTGCCGATGACCGCCGTCTGACACACGGCGCCATCGTCTGCCCCGCCGCCCACTCTATCGGGCCCGGGGCAGATCCTTCCAGCGAGTGGTATAGGCAGGCGACAAATGCGCCCGGCGCATGGCCCAGACACAACGCTCCGCCTGATTCATTCCTCTCCCTGCCAGCCATACCTTGCCCTTGCCGCTCCGGTTGATGGTATCCATCACCTCCATCAACGCGCTTCCTTTCTCTGCGTTTTCATCTTCGCGAAACAGGGTTACCTGCTCGCACCCCGCCGGCCCGAGATCCGTCAGCATGACGCCCGCCTTACCGTAGCGGTAACCGGCCTGCCAAAGAGCTGCCACCATCTCCACCGCATGGCGGACCATCACCCGGGTATCTGTCGTGGCCGGCGACAGGGTCGCCCGGGCAGAATGAGGAAATAACTGTTGCGGCTTGCCAACCGGGGCGGTGCGCAGATAAACACTGATGGCACCGGCACTGAGCCCTTCTGCCCGCATGCTTTCCGCTGCACGGGCGGTAAAATCACTCACCGCCTGGCGCACTGCCACCAGCGAGGCTACCGGCTCTCCGAAAGAACGGGAATGAATAATCTGCTGGCGAGGCTCCAGCCGGATCTCCAGGGGCAGGCAGCTCTCTCCGTTGAGTTCGCGTACCACCCGTTCCTGAACCACAGAAAACCGTTTGCGGATCAGACCATAATCGGCGCGGGCCAGATCCAGCGCCGTATGAATCTCCATCTCATTCAGACGCTGCCCCAGGCGCCGCCCAATACCCCAGACCGCCGACACTGGCGTGCGTGCCAGCAAACGCTGACGCCACTGCGGATCCGTCAGCACCAGTACCCCACCGGTCTGCGGGTATGCCTTGGCGGCGTGGTTGGCCAGCTTGGCCAGTGTCTTGGTGGGCGCCACCCCGACACACACCGGTACCCCC
>NZ_JABURH010000009.1 GCF_014762765.1 Alcanivorax sp. | reverse complement strand
ATGGTGGGCGTGAACGGGGTCGGCAAGACCACCACCATCGGCAAGCTGGCCTGTCGCTTCAAGGCGGAAGGCAAGAACGTGATGCTGGCCGCCGGCGACACCTTCCGCGCCGCCGCGGTGGAGCAGTTGCAGGTGTGGGGCGAGCGTAACGACATCCCGGTGGTGGCCCAGCACACCGGCGCGGATTCCGCTTCGGTAGTCTATGACGCGGTCCAGGCCGCCCAGTCCCGCGGCGCCGACGTGTTGATCGCCGACACCGCCGGCCGTCTGCACACCCGCGGCAACCTGATGGAAGAGCTGACCAAGGTCACCCGGGTGATGAAGAAGCTGATCCCGGATGCGCCCCACGAAGTGCTGCTGGTACTGGACGCCGGCACCGGCCAGAATGCCATCCAGCAGGCGGAACAGTTCCGCGATGCCGCCGGCGTGACCGGGTTGGCACTGACCAAGCTCGACGGCACCGCCAAAGGCGGTATCCTGTTTGCCTTGGCCAAACGCACTGGCTTGCCGATTCGTTTTATCGGTGTCGGGGAACGACTGGAAGACCTGCGCCCCTTCCATGCGGAAGAGTTTGTGCAGGCGTTGTTTGAAGACGTGGCGGGGTAATGAGTTGCAAGTTTCAAGTTGAAAGTTGCAACGCGAAACAAGCGCGTGCCAAACCGATGGCTTCCGGCTCCACGCCGCAATGCAGTCAGGAGCGCGGGCATGGCGTAGCAGTTACAGAAGCCTTCCCCGCGCCTTGAAACTTTCAACTTGTAACTTGCAACTGTCCGAAGGACTCTCATGATTCAGTTTGACCGGGTCAGCAAACGCTACCCGAACGGCAAAGACGCACTCAGCAAGGTGAGCTTCTCGCTCCCTGCCGGGCAGCTGACGTTTTTGACCGGTCACTCCGGGGCGGGCAAATCCACCCTGTTGAAGCTGATCATGATGCTGGAGCGCCCCACCCAGGGGCAGGTACTCCTTGATAACCAGAATCTCAATGGCTTCGGCAATCGGCAGATCCCTCTGCTGCGACGCAAGATCGGCATGGTCCACCAGAACCACCAGTTGCTGTTCGACCGCACCGTATTCGACAACGTGGCCCTGCCCCTGATCATCGCCGGCTACGCCCGCAGCGATATCGGCAAGCGGGTACGCGCCGCCCTGGACAAGGTGGGTCTGCTGGATAAGGAAAAGCTCAACCCCATCATGCTCTCCGGCGGCGAACAACAGCGGGTGGGCATTGCCCGGGCAGTGGTCAACAAGCCGCCGCTGCTGCTGGCGGACGAACCCACCGGTAACCTGGACCCGGCCCTCTCTGAGGAGATCATGGATCTGTTCAAGGACTTCGCCCGGGTGGGCGTGGCCGTGCTGATCGCCACCCACGATCTGAGCCTGATCGCCCGCTATAACCACCGCCTGCTGACCCTGCGTGAGGGGCGCCTGATCCACGACGGCGACGAAGGGGGCCACCATGGCAGCTAACAAGGGGCCAAGAAACGCCACCCCGATCAAGGCCAGTCGCCAGAAGCCGGAGCGAGTGCGCCGGGTGGCCGGGGCGCACAGTGCCCGCACCTCCCTGCAGGACCGTTTCCGCAGCTGGCGTCAGCACCATCAAGACTCTTTCCGGGATGCGCTGCAGCGGCTCAACGCAGCCAGGGCCAGCAGTGCTATGACCATCCTGGTGATCGCCATTGCCCTGGCCTTGCCCGCCGGTCTGGCGGTGCTGCTGGACAATGCCCGTGCCATTACCCGCGGCTGGGACGGCAATGCCCACCTGTCCGTATTTCTGGACATGAACATCAGCGAGCAGCGCCAGCGGCAGCTGGCCAGTGAGTGGCAGGGCCTCGACAACATTACCCGCACCGAGGTCATCACCCGGGAACAGGCGCTGGCAGAATTCAAGGCCCTGTCCGGCTTCGGCGAGGTGCTGGAAGCCCTGCCGGACAACCCGCTGCCACCACTGATCGTGGTATACCCGGATGAGACCGACCCGGTTACCCTGCGCGCCCTGGAAAACCGCCTGGCGGAGGCCGACGGGGTGGATCTGGTTCAGCTGGATGTGGAGTGGGTGCGCCGTCTGCACGCCCTGATCGAGCTGGGCGAACGGCTGATTTCGGCCCTCACCCTGGCTCTGGCCGCCGCCGTGGTGCTGGTGGTGGTGAACACCATCCGCCTGGCCATCGAAAGCCG